>DKVC01000196.1:1828-40398 GCA_002490995.1 Lachnospiraceae bacterium UBA7188 | reverse complement strand
TGCCGTCTGCACAGTATAACGAGTGAACGCATCGGCAATCCAAAAGCTCAAAGCGGCAATTAAATGCGTTCACGAGTATAAATGTTTCCTGTCTTCAGTATATACGAAATATGGCTGTCAGGCAAGACGAAAATTACTGTTGCAACACTCCTTTAGGGAATTTAAGGAATTTTCCACCCGGCTGCTACAGGATTTCGGCCATTGGTTACATTTCCATGGAAAAGGAACAACAGATTGTATATGATAGGGTAAGGTGTTTTTTCGGGAAAATTTAAAGACACTTCCTTACGTTGGAAATTGTTTCTGAGCGCGAGTATAGAATGCTTGAATGCTGAGAAAAAAGGTTGACTGATGAGAAACTATATGATATATTATAGTTTACAGGAGTAATATAGTTAGGTCAGGAACAGGAAAGTAAACTGAAACAAAACCATTAAGGAAGGTGGAAGCGATAAGAAAGATAAAAGCCATAAAAAAGGCAAAAACGGAAGGTGGTAAGTACAAATGGAAAAGGGCGCGCGCCAGCCGCAGCACAAGAATTCAGAAGCGGGCGGCGGCCTGTTTCCTGCTGCCCGGGCTTGCAGGTGTTTCCGTCTTTGTACTGCTCCCTTTTGCAAACGTATTCCTGTCCTCCTTCCGGACTTCTCTGACGAAGCAGTTTGTGGGGCTGAAAAATTACCTGTCAATCTTCCAGAACAGCGCATTCCGTCTGGCAGCGGGGAACACAGCCCGGTTTATCGCCCTTGGCGTACCGCTGCTCCTTCTGTTCAGCCTGGGTCTTGCTCTTGTGATAAACAGCGCTGCCAGGTGGGACAAGTATAAATATCTCTATCTCCTGCCCATGGCAGTCCCGGCAGCCACCATGGTTCTGGTCTGGCGGATGCTGTTCGAACGGCAGGGCTTCCTGAATCATTTTCTGGGGACACATACTGATTTTTTGGGAGAGGGCAGTGCCTTCTACATACTGGTGGGGAGCTATCTGTGGAAGAATCTGGGCTATACTCTGGTGCTGTGGCTGGCAGGGCTGCGTTCCATACCGAGAGATATCCTGGATGCGGCAAAAGTGGACGGTGCGGGCGGCGTGACCTGCTTCCTGCGGGTGACGCTGCCGAACCTGAAGGGAAGTATGTATACGATTCTGGTAGTATCTCTGCTGAATTCCTTTAAAGTCTTCCGGGAGGTATACCTGGTGGGCGGCGCCTATCCCCAGGAGGATATCTATCTGCTGCAGCATATCTTCAATAACTGGTACACCAACCTGGATTTCGACAAGATGGCGGCAGGGGCGGTGCTGTCCGTATTGGTGCTGGGTGGCATCAGCCTGCTGTTGCAGAGGCTGTGGGACAGGGAGGAGTGAGATTCTGTGCAGGAGGATGTACGATGGGGATCGCAGGCCGGACTGTGGTTGGAAGCGGCGCAGAGATTGGCTGGCTGGAAGCAGCGCAGAGATTGGTTGGTTGGAAGCAGCGCAGAGATTGGTTGGGGGGAAGCGGAAGCAGAGATTGGTTGGGGGAAGCAGAGATAGAGAAACGGGGGTTTGCCATGTATGAATTCGATCTGGGAAAAGCATGCCATAAATTGCTGAAATTGCTGCAGCTGGCAGTGGTGCTGGGCCTGGGGATACTCATCTGCATGCCCGTGCTTCTCCTGTTTTTCGGCTCTCTGGCGGACAGCATCGAGTGGACAGGGCGCATGCAGCCGCTGCTGCTGGACACCATGGACTATATCAGCTGGAAGTGGATACCGGATTATCCGACTCTGGAGAATTTTAAGGAGCTGCTCTTTCTGACGCCGGAGTTTCTGGCATTGTTCTGGAATTCCGTGAAGATAGCCGCCTGCATCCTGGCGGGGCAGCTTCTGGTGGGAGTGCCCAGCGCGTGGTGCTTTGCCGTGTATGATTTCAGGGGAAGGAATATTCTGTTTTCCGTATACGTGATTCTGATGCTGCTCCCCTTCCAGGTGACCATGCTGGCCAGGTACCTGGTGCTGAACGGCCTGGGGCTGTTAAATACACATGCCGCGGTTATCCTGCCGGCAGTGTTCTCAACCTTCCCGGTGTTCCTGGTGTACAGAGGGTTCCGGAGCCTGCCGAAGGAGCTGTATGAGGTTGCCAGGATAGACGGGGCAGGCGAGTGGATTATTTTCAGCAGGATAGGGCTGCCGCTGGCGGAGGGGAGCATTATGGCGGCGTTTGTTCTGGGGTTTTTTGAAGTGTGGAATCTGATGGAAGAGCCGCTGGCTTTCCTGAAGGATATGTCATTGTGGCCGCTGTCCCTGTACCTGCCGGAGATAGGTGCGGACCAGGCGGGAAGGGCCTGCGCCGCTTCCGTGCTGACATTGACGGTTTCCCTGCTGGTGTTCGGGCTGTTCCGGGATTCCCTGGAGCAGGGGATTATCTCTTCGGCATTGAAGGGGTAGCGGGGTGGCAGCAGGCTGTTTCAGATGCGTTGGATGGAGGATTGACGGATGAAGCTGACAAAGGGAAAGAAGATAGCGCTGATAAGTTTTGCCGTGTTCCTGGCATTTATGGCGGTCTGTACCGTGGCGGCGAAGGGGATATATGCTTCCGGGCTGCCCCGTGTATCCACGACAAAGCCGTACAGCGGCAGCCTTACCCATGTGATTACAGTGAATGGCACGGTTATGCAGGGGCAGGAATACGGTGTCTATGTGGAAAGCGGCCTGCGGGTGGATACTGTGGCGGTGAGCAGCGGGGACACCTTCCAGGCAGGGCAGGAGCTGTTCCGGATCGAGACAGCGGATCTGGCAGAAATCATCAGGCAGCGCCGTCTGGAGACAGCCAAACTGGAGGTGCAGATGGCAGCCGCAGTGAAGGAAGCCGACAGCTCCAGGCAGTCCAGAAAGAGGGAGGCGGACAGAGCCAGGGAAGATTACGACAGGAAAGCTCTCCTGGCGGATGAGCAAATCCAGGTGTGCCAGCAGGCATATGACGCGGCACAGAGGGCGCTTGCCCTGTATGACCAGTATCTGATCGAATCTGAGCAGGAGGCGGATGAAGGAGAGGACGGAGAAAAACTGCCGGGCGGAGCCGGAGAGGGGAGCGGCAGCACGCCGGAACCTGCGATTACTCCTGAACCGCCGGAAAGCAGCGAAAGCTCCGCATCAGGGGAAGGCAGCGGGAATACTGCGCCGGAACCGCCAGGAAATGTCGAAAGCTCCGCATCAGGAGAAAGCAGCGGGAATACTGCGCCGGAACCGCCAGAAAGCAACGAAAACCTCGCATCAGGGGAAAGCAGCGGGAATACTGCGCCTAAACCGCCGGAAAGTAACGAAAGTTCCGCAGCAAGGGAGGGTATAAGCGCAGTCACTCCGGAATTTGTGGGAAGCGGCGCAGGCTCTGCCGCAGGCGGCGCTGCGGAAGATATCGCAGGGGAACCCGGAGGAAGCGGTGCGGATGAAGAAGGAAGCCTGCATGAATTGAGCGCCGGGGGCATAGATCCGGAACAGAATTATAACCGGCAGGAAAAACGGCTGCAGCTGGAGCAGGATGTGGTGAAAGCTGCCCAGGCTCTCGAGGAAGCCATGCGCCAGAAGGAGGACAGCCTGCGGGATGCCGCCAGGCTGATGGAAGATGCTAATGCAGCCCAGGATGCCGCCGGGGCGGACGTGAACATGCTGGCGTTAGATATCACTTACCAGAAAGAGGGATTGCAGAAGCTGGAGGCTCTGCTGGAAGCGGATGGCTGGGTATATGCGGAAAGCCCTGGGCGGGTGCTCCGGTGCAGCCTGGAGACAGGGGGGAGGACACAGGATGAAGCCGGCATTGTCTATGCCCTGGACGGAGGGGAGAGAATCCTCAGCGCGGCGCTCAGCGAATCCCAGAGCAGGTATATTGCCGTAGGCACCCGGTTTGAAATGAAAGCCACGATGCCTGACGGCAGCCGGGCGGCAGGGGAGGCTTTGGTGGACTATCTTGAGAAGGGACAGGACGGCACGGTTCAGGCGAGATTGTCCTACGATCTGCAGGAAATGGATCTCGGGCAGGCAGCCGAGCTCACTTACCGGATGCAGACGGAATCCTACAGCATCTGCATTTCCCGGAACTGTGTTTACAAGGAGGGGGAGAACAGCTATTATGTCTATGTGGCCGAAGAGAGGGAGGGTATCCTGGGAACCGAATGGAAGGTGCGTAAGGCAGGAATACGGATACTGGACGAGAACGATACTGCGGCGGCTGTCCAGAGTGCGGAGCTCACAGGGGACAGCCGAATTGTAGCTGCCACGGACAAGCCTCTGAAAGACGGGGATACAGTCAGGGTGGTGCAGTGATAAATACGTAAGCCGGGGAAACAAAAACCAGGGATGTGAAAGTCGGGGAAACGAAAACCAGGGATGTGAAAGCCGGGTAAACAAAACCAGGGATATGAAAGCATGGGAAACGAAAACCGGAGAATGAAACCAGGGAAATGAAAGCTGCCGGGCCGGGAATGAAAAATTCCGGTCCGGCAGACTGCATTTTTGGTCAGCTCTACTTCAGCGGCTTCGCGCCGGCCTTTTCCTGGGCCATTTCCAAAGCCTGTTTGAAACGGCTTTTTTTCTTTGGAGGAACCACATCTGTCTGCTTGCCGTGCAGTCCCTTTACATTGAGGACATAGATACCGCTGACTACGGCTTTGACTTCTTTCTTCACCGGCACGGAATCGAAAATCTTGTCGTCACAGATCAGGGACATAATCTGAGGCCCCACCTTGGCCTTGATAATGGGCAGCTTGGAACCCCGCATGAGCTTTGGCGTCTGGTCAAGGACCATCTGGGGCAGCCCCGAGTCTTTCAGTTTCATTTTCTTCTTGTCGATGATCAGCATGGAGACGGTCTGTTTGTTGGCTTCCAGCATTTCCTGCTGCTGCTGCTGTTTTTTCTGGGCTTTTTTCCCCAGAAAGTACAATGTAACGATGAGAGCGATAAGTACCACTGCTATGACGATCAACACAATCATCCAGGTCTTCATAAATGATGAGCCTCCTTACGTATTTTTGTTTTATTTTAGCACAATTGTCCGGGGATTAGCAACAGAAATTATGGATATTCGTATGTTTGGATGGAGGTTTCTTTGGGAAAAATGAAGAAAAAGCTTTCATTCAGCGGCTGAATGTGGTATATATAGAAGTGATGGCTCACGGGCATGGAAACGAAATGGAACAGACAGGAAGAAAATGGAGGAAATGATATGAGAAAGAAAGCGGCAGGCCTGGCAGCCGTACTTTTGACGGTGGGCATGCTGACAGCCTGCGGAAAGAGCACGGAGACCAATGAAGATTTGAAGCAGATGAAAGTGGACAAATATGTCACCCTGGGGGATTACTCCAATCTCAGCGTCTCCGTGGCTCCGGCGGCGGTGGATCAGCAGCAGTGGGACGAGCTGCTGCTGGTTGTCTACCAGGGCAGCGTGACCGCGGATAACGGAGGGATTACGGACCGCGCGGTGGAAACAGGAGACACTGTCATCATAGACTATGAAGGAAAGAAGGACGGTGTGGCCTTTCAGGGGGGAACGGCGGAAAACGCGAACCTGACCATTGGATCGGGCAGCTTCATTGAAGGCTTTGAGGACGGTCTGGTGGGCGTCATGCCGGGGGAGACCGTGGACCTCAACCTGACCTTCCCTGAGGGTTACGATAATGCGGAACTGGCGGGACAGGAGGTTGTGTTTACCGTCACGGTGCATTGCATCCTGCCGGGAGCGGATGAAATGGAGGATTCCGTGGTCGCATCCATGGAAATTGAGGATGTGGGAACGGTGGAGGAGCTGAGGCAGTATGTCTATGATTATCTGATGGAAGAGGCGGAGACCAATTACACCTACAATGTCCAGGATGCATTGGTAAACGCAATTATGGACAACAGTGAATTTCAGACGCTTCCCCAGACATTCCTGGATTCATACCGGGATCTCTGCCTTGCCAGCATCGGCAATGTGGCGGCCAGTTACAACGCCACGGTGGAAGCTTTTGTCAATTACTATTACAATATGAGCAGTGAGGAATATCTGGACAAGTATTCGGAGCTGCAGGCAAAGCAGGAGGTCCTGATGCAGGCCATTGCCAATCGGGAGGGACTGACTGTCAGCGATGAGGAGCTTCAGGAGAAGCTTGGGGAATATGCCGCTGACGGAGGTTTTGAATCGGTGGAAGAGATGGTAGGGGACCGCAGCCAGGAAGAGTACCGCAATTATTTTATGACGGAAAAGGTGCTGGAGTATCTGATGGATACATCGGAGATAACAGAATAACGGACGGTTTTCGGATTCAAAAAAGCAGCGTACCCACAGCAGGCGCGCGGAAATGAGGAAAATATGCAGTTGACAGATATTAAGGAGCTCTATCGGAATCAGGAAAAGTATGCAGGAGCGGAAGTAACAATCGGCGGATGGATCAGAAGTAACCGGGATTCCAAGAATTTCGGATTTCTGATGATCAATGACGGGACTTTTTTTGAAGCACTGCAGGTGGTGTACGGGAACGGGCTTCCCAACTTTGACGAAATATGTAAAATGAACGTGGGGGCAGCCCTGATTATAAAGGGTACCATTGTGGAGACGCCGGGGGCAAAGCAGCCTATCGAGATGCAGGCGTCGGAGGTAACCGTGGAGGGACCTTCCACGGCAGATTATCCGCTGCAGAAGAAACGCCATACCTTTGAATATCTGCGGACCATTTCCCATCTGCGCCCCAGGACCAATACCTTCCAGGCGGTATTCCGGGTGCGCTCCCTCATCGCCTATGCCATTCACAGCTTTTTTATGGAGAGAGGGTTTGTGTATGTCCATACGCCGCTGATTACGGGAAGCGACTGCGAGGGGGCGGGGGAGATGTTCCAGGTGACTACCATGGACTTAAGCAATATTCCCAAAACTGCCGACGGAAAGGTGGATTTCACCCAGGATTTCTTCGGAAAGCCCACAAACCTTACCGTGAGCGGACAACTGAACGTGGAAACGTACGCATTTGCATTTAAAAACGTGTATACCTTCGGGCCTACCTTCCGGGCGGAGAATTCCAATACCACCCGCCATGCCGCAGAGTTCTGGATGATTGAACCGGAGATGGCATTTGCCGATCTGAAGGATGACATGCTTCTGGCGGAAGACATGCTGAAATATATCATCCGCTATGTATTGGAAAACGCGCCGGAGGAGATGGCATTCTTTAACCAGTTTGTGGATAAGGGGCTGCTGGAGCGCCTTCAGCATGTGGCGAATTCCGACTTTGCCCATGTGACGTACACGGAGGCCATAGAGATTCTGGAGAAGCATAACGATGCCTTTGATTACAAGGTATCCTGGGGCTGTGATCTGCAGACGGAGCATGAGCGGTATCTCACGGAGGAAGTGTTTAAGCGGCCCGTATTCGTGACGGACTATCCCAAGGAAATCAAGGCTTTCTATATGAAGCTGAACGAGGACGGGAAGACCGTGGCGGCCATGGACTGCCTGGTGCCCGGTATCGGAGAGATCATCGGCGGAAGCCAGCGTGAGGATAAGCTGGAACTGCTGGAGAAGAGGATGGAAGAGCTGGGACTGAAGAAGGAGGATTATGCCTTCTATCTGGACCTGCGCCGCTTCGGTTCCGTGCGGCATGCCGGTTTTGGGCTTGGTTTTGAGAGATGCGTGATGTACCTTACCGGGATGGGCAATATCCGTGACGTGGTGCCGTTCCCCAGGACAGTGAAGAACTGTGATCTGTAATTGATACTGTATGGATATTTCCTCAGGATTCTAAAAATATAAAGATGTAAAATCTGCTGCGCCGATGTGCAGCAGATTTTTTGTCTTTTGTCTTTTACTCTTTTCTTCTCGTTGGAAAAGTCAAAGAAATCACTAATATTACCCTTAAAAAGCTTAATTATTGACTTTTTTAAAAGGTGCGCTATAATGATAAGTGAATCTGTCTTTGGGATATCGCAATGGGTGCAGGACGGCAATTCCTGAGTATAAAATGGTACGGAAGGATGGGCGTGAGAAAAATGGTTGTATTACTGGCAGGCGGCGGCAGTGTGCTGATGAATGCAATGATCGATAAACTGAATAAGAACGGCCACAGGGTGTACCTGCTGACGGGAAAGAAAGAAAATCGTTTTTCTTACAGGCATGTATTTGAAAAGTACAACTTCCCATATGACAGTGGCAGTATAAAGGATATTCTGGACAGTGTTAAGCCGGATGTGACAGTATTTACAGGCGCGTATGACACAAATTTCAATTGGGAGTCACCCAGACAGGAGGCGGTGGATTATACCGCGGGACTCATGAACATTCTGTCTGCATTCAGCATGCTGAAGAAGGGGCGTTTCTTCTATCTGTCTTCCCAGGAGGTGTACGGGGACTCCCATATTGATACGATTAAGGAGGAAGAACCGCAGTCTCCCAGGGGCTTTCGGGCAATGGCGCTGGCACAGGGCGAGGAGGTCTGCGCCAATTACAGGAGGACCCAGGGAACGGATACGGTGGTGCTTCGGTTTGACCATCTGTACTGGGTGCCGGAAAAGGGGGAGACGGAGGATAATCCCTGTTTTCGGATGTGTCTGGAGGCTCTGCGGACGGGAAAGATTTCAGCAAACGGCAGACATTCCTTTTCCATGATTTATCTGAATGATGCGGTGGAGCAGCTTTATAAGCTGATCAGTGCGGAATCGCTGAAAAAAACCTGCTATCATATCACTTCGACGGAGGAAACTGACGAGCTGAAGCTGGCGGGGATGATTCAGGCGGAGATGGATTCCGGTATTGAGATTGTGGATAATACAGTGGGAATGAGCAGCCGGCTGGTTCTGGCCGGGGACAGGTTTTCGGAGGAATACAGTCGGGAAATATTCTGTCATTGCGATGAGGGTGTGAAGCAGGTAGTACGCTTTATGAAACGCCACAGCAGTTCATTCCTGACAGAGGAGGATTCCGGAGGCGGGCTGGCTGTAAAGGCAGCGAATCATACCCGGAGGATTCTGAAGGCAGTTTTTCCGTATCTTGAGAATCTCATCGGATTTGCGGTCTTTTATCTGCTGGAAAGCCGGGCGGCGGAGAGCCAGTTCGTTGCAAGGCTGGATTTTTATCTGCTGTATGTGCTTTTATTTGCCGTAGTATACGGGCAGAGACAGGCGATTTTTTCCGGATTTCTCGCGGTGGTGGGGTACATAATCGGACAGATGGGGAGCAGAGGCGGCTTCGACGTGCTGGTGGATTACAATACTTATGTGTGGATGGCGCAGCTGTTTATCGTGGGGCTGGTGGTAGGTTACCTGAAGGACCAGCTGCAGTTTATCACCGGAGAAAACAGGTCCAGAGTGAGGTATCTCCACGGACAGCTGAAGGACATGGAGGAAATAAATGACAGTAATGTCAGAATGAAGCACAATTTTGAGTCCCAGATCGTGAATCACAAGGACAGTCTGGGCAAGATCTATGACGTATCTTCCACGCTGGAGCAGTATGGGCCGGAGGAGGTACTGTTTTACGCGGCGCAGGTACTTTCGAAGCTCATGGACTGTGAGGATGTGGCGGTATATACCGTAGCCAACGGAGATTATGCCAGGCTGTTCTCTTCCACATCCCGGCATGCGCGGAAAATGGGAAATTCCATCAAGTATACTGCCATGGAGGAGATGTACGGGGAAATTCGGGAGCGGCGGGTCTATATCAACCGGAATATGGAAGAAAATATGCCCATGATGGCCAGTGCCGTGTATTCCGAGGATAAGATGCAGCTGATTCTGATGCTCTGGGGCATTCCCTGGGAGCGAATGACACTGGGAGAGGCAAACAGGCTTACCATTGTCGGATTTTTGATCCAGAATGCGGTGGTGCGTGCCAACCGTTATCTGGAGGCCCTTCGAAACCGACGTTATGTAGAAGGGACGAATGTACTGGAGGAAAGTGCTTTCACGCTGCTGGCGAAGGCCTTTTTCGATGCCAGGGAGAAGGGGCTGACAGAATATGTGCTGCTGGAAATCCTGGCGCAGGGAGAGAATTACGAGAAGGTAGCCGGCACCCTGCGCAGTTCCATACGTCAGACCGACTATCTGGGAATTTTGAACGGGAACAGGCTCTATGTCCTGCTGTCCAATACAAATCGGGAGAATGCAGACGGCATTATGGAGCGCTTCAGGAATGCCGGTTATGACTGCCGCGTGGACGAGACGGTGATGTGAGCGGAGACCCGTAATAAACGCGGTACTGTGAGCATGGCATTATTATAGCAGGCTTGCTGTAAGCAGGAGTCCGTGACAAAGGCAGGATGCCGCCAGAGCATTGCGGTGAAGACGTGCCATAGTTGACGGTCCATGCTGAGTGTGTGCCACGGGCAAAGGGATGTACATGAGGAAGCAGCAGCCGGAAGGGGAAAGGTTTTGGGAATATTATGGCGAGGGATGAGCGGATTTTTATCATAATCCTCATAGTGAACCTGGTTGTGGCTCTGGTCTATCTGCTGGCAGGGATTCTTTTTATAGTGCCGGCACATGCCGCGGCGGAGAAGGAGGATGAGGCGGAAATCCTGTATGACAACAGGAGGACATACCTGTTACGCTTTATCGTCATGGTGCTGTGCCCGGTCATAGGTCCTCTGTTCTTTTTTATGGGGCACTTGTTTTACCTGGTGGTATTCTGGAGAGATGTGGACCTGGCGGACGTCATATTCAGCAAGGACCGCGTGCAGACACATATGAAAGCGGAAGAAGAGAGGGAGAGGGACATTATCCCTCTGGAAGAGGCTATCCTGGTCAATGAGAAAAAAGACCTGCGCACGGTGATGATGAACGTAATCAGGGAAGATTTCAAGAACTGCCTGGCGTCCATTACGCTGGCGCTGGACAGTGAGGATTCCGAGGCTTCCCACTATGCGGCAGCAGTATTGTCAGATGAGCTGAATAAGTTCCGTATTTTTGTACAGCGGCTGTGGAAGAAGATCCAGGAAGAGGATGCCGGGCAGACGGAATGTGAAGAGATGCTTCTTGAATATATGGACAGTATACTGAAACAGCATATTTTTTCCGCCCATGAACAGCGGAAGTTTGTGGGGATTCTGACAGCGGCGGCGGAGTCGCTTTACGGGAAGGAGCCGTCCAGATTTCGGCCGGAGTGGTATGAAGAGATCTGTCTGCGGAATCTGGAGGTAAAAGAGTTCGATTCCTGTGAGAAGTGGTGCGGGCGGATGGCGGAACAGTTTCCGGAGGAGCTTCGGTCTTATACCTGCAGGCTGAAGCTGCATTTTGCCAGGCAGGACAGGGAAGCTTTTTTTGAGACTCTGGGGCTCCTGAAAAAGTCCAGTGTGGTGATTGACAATGAGACGCTGGAATTAATCCGGATATTCAGTTAATGTTACGGAAAGGCTTGGGAAATGATATGTCAATGAAAATGCTTACCGTTTTTCAGATTATGGGCGTATCTGCGGCTTACCTGGGGGTGACTTTGGTATTGCCGTGGCTGCTGCTGCGCAGAAAATTCGCAGCTCTCAGGACGCCTGCGAAATTTATGGCATATCTCATGGCAGGCAATTTCTTCTGTATGAATCTGGTATTCCTTCTGCAGCTCTTTCATATATCGAACCGGGTTACCCTGATTCTAGGAACCCTGATTCCGTTTTTCGCTGCGGCGGCAAAGCGCAGAAAGTCGTTTCCGGCGGTGCTGGAGCGGCGGACGGGAAAACTCAGAATTATCGTGGAAGGGGAGATGGGGGTCAGGACGCTTCTGCTGAGGACAGGAAACAGATTGGGAAAGCTGTCCTCGGGATGGCTGGGACAATGGTTTGCCCCACGCTGGCCGGATGTGCTGCTGAGCGCGGGAATGGTGGGTCTGGTGCTGTATATGTACGGGACAAATACGGTGAATGTCTACGGCTACTGCGCTTCCGACATGGTGCTGCACAATTACTGGATCAATTACATGGAGAGCAATCATATCTTTGTAGACGGCGTATACCCCTTCGGGTTTCACTGCATAATGTATTATCTGCATGTAGTATTTTCCGTTCCCACCTATGTGCTGCTGCGGGTGTTTGCCCTGACGCAGACGCTCGTGATCCATCTGGTGCTGCTGGCGTTTCTGAAGCTGGTGTGCAAATCAAAGTATACGCCCTATGCAGGCGTAATGGCTTACATTGCTTCGGGTGTTTTTTACCAGTATACCTATTTCAGGTATTATGCGCCGCTGCCCCAGGAATACGGGATGATTTTTATCCTGCCGTCTGTCTGGTTTGCGATTGCGTTTCTGAAGGAGAAGGACTTTATCTCTGTTGCCAAAAAGAAAATACGAGTCGGTGAAGGCGCCAGGCTTTCGCTGATTCTGTTCACGGTCAGCATATCCATGACGCTGGCGGTCCATTTCTATGACACCATGATTGCCGGGCTGCTCTGTGTGGGAATCGCGGTGGGATTCTGCTGCAAATGCCTGCGCTGGCGGTATCTGAAGCGGCTGGTGCTGGCAGGGGTGACAGGTATTCTGATTGCCGTACTGCCCATGGCGGCTGCTTATGCCTCCGGGACACCGCTCCAGGGTTCCCTCCACTGGGGAATGAATATGCTTTCTTCCGGAAACATAGAGGATGCCTCCAGGGAAAATATCGGCGCGCAAAAAGAGGATGGCAAGCCGGGGGATGCTATGCCCGGGGGAGATTCAGAAGGGGATGACTGCGCTCTGGGGGAGCAAGCTTCCGGGACGCCTTTATCGGAGGTCCTTTACCGTAAGCTTGATTGTGTTCTGGGGGAACTGCAATATTATGTGACAAATGACAGCCGTTCGACGGCGGAATTTATGCTGGGCAGTGTGGGTGTGCTGTTTGCGCTGGGGCTGCTGTGGTATATCCTGCGCAGACCGGATTACGCCGGGGTGCTTGTAACGTTAAGTGTCTTTATGGGATTGCTCTGTGTTTTACAGGCTGCCGAAAAGCTGGGACTGCCGCAGCTGCTGGAGGTTTCGCGGTATTCCATTTACATTGGGTATGGGCTGCCGATTGTGTGGAGCCTGTGCCTGGATGCGGTGGTGTATCTGATGTTTCAGGAACGCAGGGGGATCCATATGGGGGGGATGGCCGCGCTGGCTGCAGCCTGTGCTGCAGTGGCACTGACCGGGTTCAGAGAACCCGTCTGCCTCAGCGCATATGAGACCAATGAGGCCATAACCTGTGTGACCAATATTCTGAGGGAGAACAAAGGCAATACTTCCTGGACCATATGCTCGGCAAACGATGAGCAGCAGATGACCTGGGGACGCGGATATCACTATGAAACCATTGAATTCCTGCGCAGCCAGGCGCAGATCAAGGAGGATACAGACATCACGATTCCTACGGACACGGTTTATTTCTTTATTGAGAAGGTGCCGATCCTTTACCTGGATTACCTGAATACCATAAGGCCGGAGCGGGAGGTATCCCTGGAAGGGGCGGAAACACCGCTGCCCCAGGTGAGAGGCATCCTGCCGTACATAGAGGAAGAGAGATGGGTCACCATGTCCCATATGTATTACTGGGCACAGGCCTTCCGGGAGCTGTATCCCAATGAGATGGAAGTGTATTATGAGACGGACAATTTCGTCTGCTACCGTGTGCGCCAGGATGGCTTCAGCCTGTACAATTTTGCTATAGATTACGGCTACAATCAATGAAATGCGCCGAAGGGACTTTGCTCTTCAGAGCCGTCGCGCAGCGACTAAATTAGTAAAGTCGCGAAGGCGCACGAGAGGAATTTTCATGAGTGCACTTTCGAATGAAAATTTCTCTCATAAGGGTGCGCCGAAGGGACTTTGCTCTTTAGAGCCGTCGCGCAGCGACTAAATTAGGAGAATGAATATATGGTATCGCGTCGGAATTTTTTTTCAATTACCATATTGATGGTAACGGTGCTGTTTCTCTGCATGTGCCTGAATAATCTGAAAGACAATTGGAACGATTACACGGTAAACCGATACACGGAGACGGCGGAGAATTATCCTTCACAAATCAATATTTATGTGCCGGAGGATT
Source organism: Lachnospiraceae bacterium UBA7188 (assembly GCA_002490995.1). Lineage (GTDB taxonomy): Bacteria > Bacillota > Clostridia > Lachnospirales > Lachnospiraceae > Acetatifactor. Next base: position 26,428 of record DKVC01000196.1, on the reverse strand, counting down.
CCGACGGAAAGAATGCGGATGAGCAGGCAGAGGAGGACAGGGGAGAGACTGTCGTTGCCCGGGACAGGGTGATATATATCGGCGATACGGACGGAATTTCCGCAAAGGTTGTGAAGGAATGGATTACCTACACAAAGAGGAGCATCGCCGCTTACCCGTCCCTGGCAGACTGTGAAGCCGGGGAAGCGGGGGCGGAGCCTGCGGAAATGCTGGTAATCGATGCCGCCTGCGTAAACTGGAAGGCCAAAGGAGAACTTGACTTTCTGGACAGGTGTCTGGAGGGAGGCACCCATCTGGTATTCTGCAGCCTTCCGGATGTGTCTGTGATAAAAGGGGAGAAACGGGTACGGGAGCTTTTCGGAATAGGAAAGGTACTGGAAGAGGAAACTACCGTGACCGGCTTCTATCTGCGGGAAGGGTTCCTGCTGGGAGGCGAGACTTTCTATCTGGAAAAGGAGAAGCCGGATGCGGAAGCTTATCTGCCGGGCAGTGAAGCATTTCCCGGGGCGAAGACATTTCCGTGGTATGTCCCGGCGGCCGGAACCAAGGCATATATGAAAGGAATTCCGGAAGGCTCTGCCGTGAAAACGGAAAACTATCCTCTTGTCATATGGAGGAGAAGCTGCGGAAACGGGTATGTGTTTGCCGTGAACGGAGGCCTCATGGAAGGTCCTGAGGGGCTGGGTATCCTGTCTGCCATGGCTGCGGAGATGGATTCCTATGAAATCTATCCCATACTGAATGCCCAGAATATCGTTTTGGCAGGTTACCCCGGCCTTGCGGATGAAAACGCGGAAGAGATGGAGCGGGTCTACAGCCGTTCCGTAAAGCAGGTATTTCAGGAGCTTGTGTGGCCCAATCTGTCCGTTTTCCTGCAGAAGTATGACTATAAGGCAACCTGCATGATGACGCCCCAGTACGACTATTCGGACGAGAATCTGCCTGACGGGAAACAGATGGAATATTACCTGAAAATATTCAATGAACAGGCAGCGGAGACCGGGCTGTCGGGGGTAAGCATGTCAGAGATTCCCCTGGCGCAGAAACTGGAGGAGGATAACAGATTTTTGCAGGATGCGTTGGGCGGGTATGACGTTGTGTCCTTCTATGGGGGAGCACTGGAGGAAGAACAGATTGCGGAAGCCCTTGATACAGAGGCGCTTGTCTCAGCCAGGACCGTGGTACGGGAGTACGATGAAGAGAATGCCGCGCCGGTGGGATTTCTGTCGGAAAATGTGACGTCTCAGAGTACACTGGGTGACGGCCTGAAGTATACATACAGGAGTGATTTCTTGGTTCGGTGCATGGAGACGGCACTGGGGTATTTCAGCATGTCTTTCGATATGGAGAAAGTGGCGTATCCGGAGGACGAAGGGGACGCATGGGAGCAGCTTTCGAGAGCGCTGGCTTCTACCATCAGTACTTACGGGCAGCAGTTTCAGGGATTTGCCAGGACGACGGCAGCGGAGTGCGACGTTCGTATCCGCCAGCTTCTGGCACTGGATTATACCTGCAGCCGGACTTTCGATACGCTCCGGCTGCAAGTGGAAGGAATTACGGGTCCCGCATGGTTTATCCTCCGCACCCATAACGAAGCCGTCAGTGAGATGGAGGGCGGCAGCTGGCAGAAGCTGGAGGAGGGGGCTTACCTGATTGAAGTGACCGGGAGCGATGCCACGCTGACACTGAAATCCACAGATGAAAGATTCTACAGATAGGGACGCAGAACCGGAACAGGAGAATGAATATGAGAGTCTGCATAGTAGTGGAAGGCTGTTATCCTTATGTGGCCGGCGGCGTATCCAGCTGGATACACGGACTCATTCAGTCTTTTCCAAAAGTGGAATTTGTATTACAGACAATTATCAGCACCCGTGCACAGAGCGGGAAGTTTATCTATCAGCTGCCGGAGAATGTGACGGAGGTGCACGAGCTGTATCTGCAGGACGTGGACTGGGATCAGAACAGGAAGGGATGGCGTAAGCGCAGGCTGGAGAAGCAGGAATTCGCAGCGCTGCGCAGCCTCGTGATGAATCAGCGGGTGGATTGGGAAACATTGTTCGAGCTGTTCCAGAACAAGGCAGTCTCGCTGGATAAGCTTCTGATGGGGGAGGATTTCCTGCAGATTGTGAGAGAGTTTTATGACCTGAATTACAGCCAGCTGGTATTCTCGGACTTCCTGTGGACTATGCGTTCCGTATATCTGCCATTGTTGTTTACCCTGAAAATGAAGCTGCCGAAGGCGGATTTGTATCATTGCGTGGCGACAGGCTATGCAGGTGTGTTGGGCAGCATGGGGAAATCCCTCCACGGGGGGCGGCTTTTAATCTCGGAGCATGGCATCTACACCAGAGAGCGCGAGGAGGAACTGCTGAGGGCAGAATGGGTCAAGGGAGCCTACAAGAATATCTGGATCGACCAGTTCCGGAAAATGTCCAGTCTGGCGTACGAGAGGGGTGACCTGATTACCAGCCTGTATGAGCATGCCCGGGAACTGCAGGTGGAACTGGGCTGTCCCGTGGAAAAAACGATGATAACGCCAAACGGGGTTTCCGTGGACCACCTCCAGAATATTCCGGGAAAGACGGAGGAGGATGAGGGTAAGTTCAATATCGGAGCCATTCTGCGTGTGACGCCCATCAAGGATGTGAAGACCATGATACAGGCCTTCAGCTTTGCGAAGGAGAGGGAACCCAGGCTGAAACTCTGGATTATGGGCCCCTGCGATGAGGATGAGGAATACGCGAAAGAATGCTATGAGCAGGTGGAAGCGCTGGAACTGACGGATGTGGTCTTCACAGGAAGAATCAATATCCGGGATTACCTGGGCAGGATGGATGTGACGATTCTGACCAGCATCAGCGAGGGGCAGCCGCTGACCATACTGGAGAGCTATGCGGCCCATGTGCCGGTGATTGCCACGGATGTGGGCAACTGCTCCGGCCTGATCTATGGGGAGAACGATGATTTCGGAGCCGGAGGCATACTGACCCACATTATGAATGTGGAAGAGATTGCCCAGGCCATGGTGGATATGGCGCGAAACGAGCCCATGCGGCTTCAGATGGGGGAAAGCGGTTACAAAAGGGTGATGTCCGGGTACCGGATTGAGCATATGCGCGCCACTTACCGCAGGATTTATCAGGATTTCGCAGACAGCTGCGGCGTGGCGCTGGAAGCGTAAGGTGCAGGGGATCCGGTGCGGCGCCGAGAGAGTGAGAGAGGGGACGTCTGGGGACAGAAAGGACGGGACAGATGGCAGGTATTGGCCTTAAGTTAAACAAAATATTTGAGAAAAAGACGATTTCGGCATACCTTGCCGGATTCGCGTACAGCTCCATGTCCACGGTAACCCCCATGCTGGTGGTTATCCTGAACATTCTGCTGATGGGCTATTTTCTGGGATTTGACCGGCTGGGGTTTGTGGAGAGGGAGCTTTTTTCCTGTTCGGTGCTCTATATCTTTATCTTTGCCCTGCTGACGGCGGCACCATTCAATTCTGTACTCTCGAAGTACATGTCCGATGTGATTTACGAGGAGCGTTACGAGGATATCCGCCCCTGCTTTTTCTTCGGGCTGTTTTTGAATATCTCCCTGAGCAGCCTGCTGGGGATTCCCTTCTGCCTGTGGGAGCATTTTGTGGGCAAAGTGGACGTGTTTTATACCTTTACGGGATATTGCGGGTATATCGGGCTGGTGCTGGTGTTCTATTCCATGATTTACCTGTCCATTACGAAGGATTATCAGAAGATATCGCTGTTTTTCTTTATCGGGATGCTGTGGGCGTTTTTGTTTTCCTTATTCTTAAGGTTTATCATGCACTGGGGCATTCGGGAAAGCATGCTTTTCGCGTTGATGACGGGATTTTTCCTCACTGCATTCCTTCAACTCGCAATTATTAAACGGTATTTCGTCAAAAACAGCAACCGCTACAAATCCATAGTCCGGTATTTCGGGAAATACTGGAAGCTGGTAGTGGCAAATTTCTGCTATATTCTGGGACTGTATATCCACAATTTCGTATTCTGGAATACGGATATGAAACTGGTGGTGGTGAAGACCTTTGTGTGCAACCAGCCATATGATATGGCTACCTGCCTTGCCATGTTCACTAATATTTCCGCCACGATTATCTTCATCACAAGGGTGGAAATGCATTTTCACGACAAATACAAGGCCTACTCCGAGTCGGTCATCGGCGGTAAAGGGGCCGATATCGACAGCGCAAAGAAGGAAATGTTCCGCCAGCTCTCTGCGGAACTGGTGAACCTGGTGCGGATTCAGTTTATCATCACATCGGTGGTGTATCTGCTGGCGGTGGTATTTCTTCCGGGCTTCGGCATATCCAACCTGACGATGCGGATATACCCTTGCCTGGCGGCGGGATATTTTATCCTGTTCCTGATGTACTCGGAGATTATTTTCCTGTACTATTTCAACGATTTGACAGGAGCCATGCTGACATCCATGATTTTCTGCCTGGTGACCTTTCTGGGCAGTATTGTGGCGACCCATCTGCCGGAGCTCTGGTACGGCATTGGTGTAGTCATCGGGGCATTCTGCGGATGGACCTTCGCGTACTTCAGGATCCGCTTTATGGAGAGGAACCTGGATGCACATATCTTCTGCAAAGGCTCCCTGCTGAAACCCGGCATGGGCACCCAGCCGCCGGGACAGGTATATTCCAGGGCTGAGCAGGCCGCAGCGGAAGCACCGGCCGCCAGGTAAGGGAATGCCTCCAGATAACTTGTGCAGGCTAATAGCGGAATTCATTGATTTTATCAGATTTACCCGGAACAGATTGCGCAAGTTATTTTCCGGAAGTTGCTAAAGAGAGGTGGTGGGGGAGGAGGCGGAACCGGGAAACCATATCCGCCCGGAAGGATGCTGTATCATAACAGGAGGTTGATTAAAATGGACGGTAACATTATAAGAATCGGTCTCATTGCGGCAGGTGCAATCCTGATTGTATTCGGCTTCTGGACACATTCCATCAAGAAGCTTGCAGTCAATTATGCCGTAATCTGGGGACTTTTGGGAATCCTGATGATCCTGGTAGGAGCGATTCCCATATTGTCAGAGTGGGCCACCATGCTGGCGCCGGGAACAGGGCTTGCTTTCTTCTGCGTGGGCGCATTGATCTTGTTTACGGAGGTACAGAACAGCCTGGTGATTTCACAGCTGAACCTGAAAAACCGGGAACTTGCCATGCAGGTATCGCTTCTCAATCAGGAGAGCGAGCGCATGATGATCGAGCTTGAGGAAATGGCCAGGGAGCAGGAAGATGCCTATGCGAAAAAAGATTCTGTTCGTGATTAATACCATGGGACGGGCCGGGGCGGAGACAGCGCTGCTGGAACTGCTGAAACACCTGGACAGCCCGGAATATGACATTTCCCTGTATGTCATTATGGGACAGGGAGAAATGATCGGAAAGCTTCCGCCCTGTGTAAAGCTGCTGAACCCCGGATTCAATCCCCATTCCGTCCTGTCCCGGCAGGGAAAATGGGGATTGATGAAAACTGTCTGCAGGGCTTTTTTCAGAAACGGCGGACAGATGAATAAAATACGAAGCATCGGTAAAAGCTTTTCGTCAATGCGCAGGCGCGGCAAGGTTCAGACAGAGAAGCTGCTGTGGCGGATGCTTTCGGAGGGGAGCAGGCGCTTTGAAGAGCAGTTTGACCTGGCGGTGGCATGGCTGGAAGGGGCTTCCGCTTACTATGTGGCAGAGCATGTGAAAGCAGCCAGAAAATGTGCCTTTATCCATATCGATTACGAGAGCGCCGGATACACAAGGGAAATGGACCAGAACTGCTGGGACAGCTTTGAGAAGATTTTCATGGTTTCCCGGGAGGTGAAGGAGCATTTCCTGGCGGTATATCCGGAGTATGCGGACAAGGCGGAGATATTCCATAACTTGGTAGACCAGGAAGGAATCCGGCGCCAAAGCATGGTCAGGGGAGGCTTTTCCGATGGAAGAGAGGGCGTTTTCAGCGGAATGAGAGGCGTTTACGACGGAATGGGAGATGCTTCCAACGGAGGGGAGGGCGTTTCCAACGGAATAGGGAACGCTTCCGACGGATATGAGGGGAAACGCCTGCTGACTGTAGGGCGGCTGACCTACCAGAAAGCCTACGACATAGCCATAGATGCCATGAAGATTTTGAAGGACAGGGGCTGCAAAGCCAGATGGTATGTGCTGGGAGAAGGCGACCAGCGTAAAGCGCTGGAGAAAAAAATCGCGGCACTCCATCTGGAAGAAGATTTTGTGCTGTTGGGAGCCGTGGAAAATCCCTACCCCTACTATGTCCAGGCAGACATCTACGTACATGCCACCAGGTTTGAGGGGAAAAGCATTGCCATTCAGGAAGCGCAGACACTGGGCTGTGCCGTCATTGCCTCCGACTGCAACGGCAACCGGGAACAGATTGAGGACGGCGTGGACGGCATCCTCTGCCAGCTGACCCCGGAAGGCATCGCGGAAAGCATAGAGACCCTGCTTCAAAATGAGGAACTAAGAAATAAGCTGGGAAAAGCAGCAGAAAGGAAAAACATGGCGCAGGAGCAGGAACTGCAGAAACTGCTTGCGCTCCTCACCTGAGAGCGTTGGGGGCGGTACCGGGCGAGTGAATGCGGAACTATAAAACAGCATTCGCTCGTCCGGTGCCCAGAGGATTTACGGACGCAATCACTACGCGGCCGGAAATTCTCTGCCCGTGCCTGGTACCGGGCGAGTGAATGCGGAACTTTAATTATGAAGAAAGAGTTACTGATTATTATACCTGCCTACAATGAAGGGCAGAACATTCGAAGAGTACTGACACAGGTGGAAGGGCTGAACCTGTCTTCTGTGGCGGACATCCTGGTCATAAATGACGCGTCCACGGACTCCACCAACTGGATCGTGAAAGAGATGCAATATCCCATGATTTCCCAGGCATTCAACATGGGATACGGATGTGCACTGCAGACCGGGTACAAATATGCGGTTCGCCGGGGATACAAATACGTCATCCAGATGGACGGCGACGGGCAGCACGATGTATGCAATATCCCCGTGATCTACAATAAGCTGAAGGAAGCGGACGAGGACGGGCGGTATCCGGACATTGTGCTGGGGGCAAGGTTTCGCAAGGACAGCTCGGATTTTCCCGTTTCATGGCCTAAAAAGGTGGTCTATTCCCTGTTCCGGGGCATGATACGCATGGTCACAGGGGAAAAGATTTCGGATCCAACCACAGGGCTGCAGGGACTGAGCCGGAAGGCTTTCCTGTATTATTCCAAATACAATCATTTCGATGATAAGTATCCGGACGCGAATATGTTGGTATTGATGCTGCTGGTTAAGTTCAAGGTGGTGGAAGTTCCGGCGGTGATGCATGCCAGGACAGCCGGTAAGAGCATGCATTCAGGTTTGAAGCCATTCTGGTACATGCTCCGCGTCATGTACAGTACCATTATTATTATATTCCGGGTGAAATTCCTGAAGATGGATGTGGAGGTGGGCTTAAGGAGTGCTGATAAGATTTAAAAGGGGGGCGAAGGAGGAAAAAACGGTCGGACAGGGGAGCGGGAGAAGAAAGGCAGAGAAGTCCGATTCAGCCGGCCAGGGGAGTGGGAGAAGGAAGGCAGGGAAGCTTGATTCAGCCGGCCAGGGAAGTGGGAGAAGGAAGGCAGGGAAGCCCGATTCAGCCGGACAGGATAGCGGGAGAAGGGAATCGGAGGGGCAGAGGGAAGCACGGGTATTTCAGGCTGCGGAATTTCGGGAAAGCAGCGAGGAACTGTCCAACCCGGGCTGCGGCTGGTATCATGTCTATACCTTCAGGGCACAGCCTCCGGCGGATGGGCGGCCAGTGGAAGAAGAGGCATGGCTGGACGAAAGCTGCCGGGCGGAGCAGCTTGCCCTGGCGCTGATTGACATCGGGGATTTCAGGCTCATGCCTCTTTCCCGGGAAGCGCTGCTTCATATCGGGCGTATCATGGAGTTTTTCCATAAAAACAGGAAACAGCTGCTGCTGCGGTTTGCCTACGACACGGAGGGCAGAGGCATGGAGAGAGAACCGCTGACCCTTTCCATGGTAAAGCGTCATATGGAGCAGATAGGGGAAGCCATCCGCCCATATATGGAGGATATCCTGGTGATGCAGGGCATCTTCGTGGGAAACTGGGGGGAAATGCACGGTTCCAAATTCCTGGACAGCGCATCTATGTGCGAGCTGATTGATACGCTGTATCGGATTACGGAGGGCAGATGCTTTCTGGCAGTGCGCACCCCTGCCCAGTGGCGCAGGGCAGCGGAAGGAACTGCAAACTGGCGGGGGACAGCGGAGAGAACTGTGAGACAGCAAGGGACAGCGGAGGGAACTGCAAGCTGGCGAGTAACAACAGAAAGGACTGTGGGACAGCAAGGGACAGCGGAAGGAGCTGCAAGCTGGCAAGGGACAGTGGAGGGAACTGCGGGACAGCGAGGGGCAGCGGAAGGAACCGCAGGATGGCGCAGGACAGCGGAAAGAACTATGGGGCAGCGCGGAAGAGAGGAAGGCGTGGAAGGGAGGCTGGCGTTGTTTAATGACGGCATCTTTGGCTCTCCCACGGATATGGGAACATACAGTACCGCGTCCAGATCGGAAGCGGGGGAGACCGGAAGCTGGAGCCGCGAAGAAGAACTGGTATGGCAGGAACGGTATATGGATTCGGTTCCGGGCGGCGGGGAAATCCTTTCCGGCAGGCCGCTTAAAAGCTACAGACAGGCGGCAGAGGAACTGGGGAAGATGCATGCCAGCTATCTGAACAGTATCTATCATCCGGAACAGCTGGACTATTGGAGAAACGAAAAAGCGGAGGAGCCGGGCTGCTGGCATGGCTTAAGCGGATACGACTATATCGGCAGACACCTGGGATACCGTTTTTTCGTCCAGAATATAACAATAAAAAAACAGCAGCTGCAGATTACCATAAAAAACTGCGGATTCGGAAATCTGTGCCAGGAGGCGGAATGTTTCCTGGTTTCGGAAAAGGAACAGAGCAGTCTCAGCTGCAGGAAGCTGGATACGGACGCCAGGAACTGGAAGAGCGGACAGGAAACCATGCTGACGGCAGTGCTTTCCCGGGAGGAAGACACCGCCGGCAGCCGGCTGTATTTACTGCTGAGGCGAAAAGCTGACGGACATATTCTGCGCTTTGCCAATGAGGGAGCTGATGAGAAAGTCCCATTGGGGGAATTTCTGAAAGGTTAAGATTCCTGTGAAACAGCCGCTTTCCTGTTCAGCGCCTTCGTTTGCCAGATAAACCGGAAGGTCTGAAGAGGAATCGCTGATATGCAGGTAGATTTCATAGGTTCCAGCCGTAAACCGGCTGATATCCAGGGGAATATTCAATTGAAAGCGTGTTCCGGCATCCCAGAGCCGGGTGTCAGTGGCGACCGGAACCGTGAATTCCTGGGCGCTATCCGAATTTTTCAGAGTCAGCGTTACATCGAAAGGCTTATAGCTGTTTGAAAAACCGGTGTTTTCCAGAACAATGGACAAGTTCCCTTCCTTATCCCATGGCGCTGCAAGGGAGAAATCCGAGGAGTGGAGAACATAACGGTATCCCAGGTGCCTGGAAATGTAATCATAACCGTTCATGCCCTGGAAAGGACCTTCTCCCTGACAGGTTTCTTCCCGCCATTTGGACAGTACGGCTTCATCGTAGGTATTGTTCAGATAAGAAACGTGCATTGTGGCCAAATCCTGAACAGCAGATGGGAGATCATTGTACGGATTGGCGATAACTACTTCACCGCCATTGGGTACACAGTGGCATAAGCTTTCCTGAAAGAGAAGCTCTTCCTGGCGGGAGCGTTTTCCGAAGCCTGAGGGGGAAGAAGCCGTTTCAGGCTCCCCATAGGTTCCCAGGTCCGTATCGGAACCGAGCATGCCGTCATTGAAGAGGCCAAGCCTTGCCGTCAGGGAGCCGTCAAAAGCATTTTCCCGGGAAAGAGGTTCTGTGGAACCTGTGATGGTACGCCACTGTTCAGGTGTGCGCACAGCCAGGAAGATGGAAGGGTCCGTGACTGATGCCAGATGGCGGATAAGGGTGAGCATATTTTCCTCATCTATATAATGAGAGCTGTGCATTTCGCCCCAGGCGCCCACAAAGATGCCCTGCAGAATGTAGACGCAGTCGGAGTGAAGGTTGATGATTTCCGCTGTCTGGGACATATGGTCCAGTATCAGAGAGAGGTTTTCAGGCTCCTTTTCCAGGGCGTGGCCGTCCCAGTCATAGAGAAAGCGGATAATCAGCTGCTTTCCCGTGGAGTGCCAGGCATCCAGTATGTCGTTCAGCTGCTGCAGGCCGGCTTCTCCGATGGGATCCTGGGCATAATTGCACAGATTAAACTGCAGCATAGCCAGGCCGGTAGCGGATGTCTGTTCCGGAATCTGTGCCGCGTCGAAGGTGCCTGCCTCAGAAAGGGAGTAAGGATAGATCTGATACCAGCCAATGTAGGGGTTATTCAGTTCCCGGGTGGATTCGGTGTAGACAGCGGATGTGTAGTCAGGAAAATGCAGTTTCCTGAAACAGTAAATGGATCCTGCAATGAGGAGGACGGCTGTAATCAGGAAGGGGACGAGGATGATTTTTTTCTTCGAAGCTGTTTTTTTCATGTGGTATGATTCCAATCTGTTGTGAGTGAAGGCGTCAAAGGTGTCGGGGGGTATTGTAACATATAATGTTTGAAATTGCTATCCATATTTTCAGGAATTTATTAGTAGCAATCTATTCAAAGTGAGTTGGTATCATTCATGAGCCTGGAGGAATCCGGTGCGGGATCAGGAATCCGATACAGGAGCAGGCAGGGAGGGGAGAGCAGCTTCCATGAAGAAAATATCCGTTATTATACCTGCGTATAACTCGGAAAAATATATAGAGCAGTGTCTTTGGTCCGTGACCGGCCAGACATATGGGAATCTGGAAATCATTGTAGTGGACGATGGCTCTGGGGATGACAGCGCTGCAATTTGTGGGAGGCTTGCGGAGACAGACGGAAGAATCCGTGTGCTGCGGCAGAAAAACAGCGGTGTGTCCGCAGCCAGAAACCATGGAATCGATGCTGCCACAGGGGAATATGTCTTTTTTCTGGACAGTGACGATGCGATTCATCCGCTATTGCTGGAGGAAATGCTCCGGCAAGCAGAACAATATCATGCACAGCTGGCTTTCTGCGGGTACAGGAAGCTGGACAGCAGCCGGCTGGAGGCGGTTTTGGGGGAAGTATCCGGATTGCCGGAGACAGAAGCACCCGGAGCGGCATTGGGAGAGGAATTGCCGGGAAGCACCTGGGAGACGTGCCAGGGAGAGGAATTGCTGGAGGGTACCCAGGAGACTGCTCAGGGAGCAGTTTCGGAAAAGTACACGGATGGAAGATGGCTGACTGCGGACGAAACCGAAACGGAAGAGTGGTTCCATGTAAAGTACACGGATACCCTTTCGGGAATCGGAGGCAAGCTGATTCTCAGGGAAGCAGTTGGGAAGCTGCGGTTCGACAGCAGGCTTGTGAACGGGGAAGATACATTTTTCCTGTATCAGCTGACCAGGAGCCGGGTGAGAAGCGTGTACTGTCAGGAGGAATGGTATTATTACAGGAAGCATGGGGAAAGCGTCACCAGTTCCGCGGGAACGGCGGGAAGCATGCGGTATTTTGAGAGTGCGGTGAGAATCAGGAACGGTGAATATGAAAACGGGAATGCAGAGCATGCGATGAGGTGGGAAATCCTGGTGGTGGACCAGGTCAGGAGAAGTTATGGAGCGCAGAAGAGAGGAAAGGCCGGAAGCGTGGGGATAACCGGAAGTGCCCGGCAGGAATTGAGAAAAATTGCTGTGGCTGAGATGCGGCATCCTTTGTTTCGGCGAATCTGCTTCAGCGACAGGGTGCTGTTCACCTGTTGTTTTGCCTGTTATCCGGTGTATGTCGTTTTGAATAGAATCGTCCTTTTTTTGGCGAATAGAAGGAGCCGGTGATATGAAGGAAAGAAATGCGGAAGTGGGAATCATAACATTCCACTGTTCAAACAATTACGGTGCCATGCTGCAGGCATACGGTCTGAAGCGTTTTCTGCGCGATAACGGGATAGGGGCGGAAATCGTGCGCTATGAGCCGCCGTACATGACAGGCCGGCACTGGTGGATTCCCTATGCCCCGATCCAGGGACTGAAAGGCCGCGTATGGGGACTGTTCAATATGTGGAACGGATTCTGGGCCCATATGCGGGTAAGGGAGCAGTTTGCCAGGCAGCGGGCGAACATGAACCGATTCCGCCGGGAATATCTGATAGAGAAGGGACAGCACAGGATACTGGCCGCTTTCGGATTGCGTAGACTGCCTTATCGGTATTACATAGTGGGGAGCGACCAGATCTGGAATCCCGACATCACCTGCGGTCTGCGGAGAGCCTATTTCGGCGCTTTTCACAGCAGAAAGAAAGAGAAGGTCATCGCCTACGCGGCAAGCTTCGGCGGAACGTCAATAAAGGAACGCCATGACGAAAAGTTCGCCCGGCTGGTCAGCCATGTGGACGCCCTGTCCGTCAGGGAAGCCACGGCAATCCCCTACGTGAAGAAATTCTATAAGGGGGATGTGAGGGCAGTCCTGGATCCGGTGTTTTTCCTGGGAAAGGAAATCTGGCAGAAAGCGGAGAGACCGCCGGAAAAGAAAGGATATATCCTGGTATATGTCACAGAGGGAAATGAGAAGATGGCGGAATACGCAGGAAAGCTGTCCCTGGAGAAAAACCTGCCGGTGATCGAGGTGCGTGCAGGGCAGCAGGGGGCGGACAGGGGCTTTGAGCTGGATGTCACGGCGGGCCCCGCGGAATTCTTGGGATATATCCACCAGGCGGAGTACGTGGTGACGAATTCCTTCCATGCCGTTGCCTTCAGCATCATCTATCAGAAGAAGTTCCTGGCCTTTGCCCACAGAAGCCTCAGCGCCAGGCTGCAGAATGTGCTCCAGATTCACGGACTGGAAGACAAGATCTGCCAGGACGGCGACAAAAAGGACATTGACGCGCCTGTGGACTGGGATAAGGTGAGACAGAAGACAGCGGACGCTGTCAGGGAGTCAGGGGAGTTCCTGCTGGGAAATCTGTCCTGATGCAGCAGTACGGACAGATTCGCAAGGTTATGCACCAGGATATCGATTTGTGCATTGCCGTCTTTATTTTGCAATCCATGGTCTTTGGTAGACTGCGAGATGATTCCGGGAAGCGGCTAAGCAGAGGAGACGGCGAAGCGGGAGAGAGAAATGAATTTATATGAGAAGAAAGAGGACTGCTGCGGCTGCAGCGCCTGCGCGGATATCTGCCCTGTGGGGGCGATTCGTACGGTCATGGACGAGGAGGGCTTCCGGTATCCTCAGGTTGACGAAGAGAAATGCGTTAACTGCGGACAATGCCTGCAGGTGTGCCCCATAAAGAGGGCGGAGCCGGGCAGGGGTGAGAACCTTTATTTCGGAGCGCAGGCGATAGACGAGACGCTCCGGGGAGCCAGCTCCTCCGGCGGCATGTTCCCGGTTCTGGCGGAATATGTGTTCCAGAGACAGGGGGTGGTCTACGGGGCCGCCTTCAATGAAAAGATGGAAGTAGCCCACAGGGAAGCCCATAATCCAAAAGAGCTGGAAGCCCTGAAGAAGACAAAATACGTCCAGAGCAATCCGGAGGGAACCTACCGCAGCATACAGGCGCATCTGAAAGAGGACAGATGGGTGCTGTTCTGCGGGACGCCCTGCCAGGCCCGGGGGCTTCGCCTTTACCTGAAGCGGCCTTATCCGAAGCTGATTGTGGCGGATCTGGTCTGCTACGGAGCGCCTTCCCCCGGGGTATGGGCTTCCTATGTGAGATACCTGGAGCGAAAGTCCGGCGGCAAGATGACGCAATTTTATTTCAGAGACAAGCGGAATAAGGACAACGGTCATACTTGCGCCTATGTGGCTGGCGGCAGAGAACGGACGCATTCCCTTTATGGGGATATGTACTGCCGGATGTATTTTGCCAACTATATCATACGTCCTTCCTGTCATGCCTGCCAATACTGCACCGTGGACAGGGACAGCGATTTTACAATCGGGGATTTCTGGGGAATCGAGAAGGTCAGGCCGGATATGGAGGACGGCATGGGAACGTCCGTCGTCATCCTCCACACCAATGAAGCCCGGGAAATCTGGGAACAGGTGAAAGGGAACCTGCGCTGGTTTGCGTGCGGGGAGGAAGATATGCTGCAGCCGAGACTGACAGGCCCCACAGAAGCCGCTGGAGGACGGAAGCGGTTCCAGAGCCTGTACCGGGCATTTCCGTTTCCAATATTCCGATTCATTTTTATCGGTATGATGTCGTTTAAGACGCTGTGGAGGAGTGTGGTGAAAAGATGAAGATAGCACAGCCGACACAAAAAACCGTTCAGATGATTCCGTAACATGTGAAGCGGACAGAAAGACGATGGAATAATTTATACCTACTAACGCAATTAATTGCCGTCTGCACAGTAAACGTAGAGCGCATTGGCAATCCAGAGCTGAAAACGGCAATTAAATGCGTTCACGAGTATAGCTGAAAGGCAGTCTGGGGGAGAAAAACATGATTGAAATGTTCAAATACCTGACGGGAACGCTGGAGAAAAAGGAGCAGAGAACCTGGAAGCTGTACGCGGTTTTCGGTCTCATAAGCCCTATTGTGGACATCTTCAGCTTTTCGGTCATCATTTATATCATCAATAAGGTAGTTCAGGAGAATCAGGTATCCGATAAACTGATAGTATTTACACTGTTTATGATACTTCTTTCGCTGCTGAAGTGCCTTTTCGAGCTGTATAAAAGCAGGGTCTCCAACCGCTTTATCTATAACGGAGCCCAGAAGCTGTCCATGAAAATCTATGAACTCCTGATAAAAGAGGAGCTGATGGAGCACAATCAGAAGACCGCCATGCAGGCTCTGAATATGGTGCGGAACGACACTACCAGCTGCATCCAGATCATCGTGAACTGTATCGGAATCGTGGTGAACGGCATTACAATGGCGGGATATGCTGCGGTGCTGATTTATGTCTCCAAATGGGTGGGAGTGATCAGCAGCGTGGTATTACTGCTGCTCATGGCATTTGTATTCTTACGCACCCGTGCCCGAATGATTGTGTACGGGGAGAAGAGCAGGGCCTGCTCCATCAAGGCGAATTCCCAGATTACCATCGCATATGGCTCTTTCAAGGAGATGAAGATAGATGACCGCTCGGCTTTTGTGCTGGGAAAATACAGGGACGCCAGCAACGAGTATGCCCGGGTGCAGGGGGAATATAAATACAAGGTCAGCAGCATCGGCGTCATTCTGCAGAATTCCATCATGGCCGCCATGTTCGTGGTGCTGGCTGTGATTCTGATATTCGGAACGAATCTGGCTGCAATCCTCGCGCCTATGGTGGTGTATATTACAGCTTTAGTGCGGATGCTTCCCATGTCGTATGGAATCTTAAGCGGGATGAACAATGTGGAATTTGCCCGGAAGCCCTATGAGGCGGTGAGAGGGTGCATGGCTGGTTACATGAAAATGAAGGAAACGGAAGAGCAAAACAGCCGGCTCCGCCAGAAGAAGCTGACTTTTGAGAAAGGCGTCTCCGTCAGGAACCTGACCTTCGGCTACAACGACAGGGTCAAGATATTCGAGGATGCGTCCATCGATATCCCGGTGGGCTGTTCCATCGCCATCATCGGCGCTTCCGGTGCGGGCAAGACCACCTTTGTGGATTTGATCCTGGGGCTTTTAAAGCCTCAGGGCGGACATGTTTTCTTTGATGATTACGACATTGTGGAACAAAGGGATTCGGAAGGCCCCTGCAGAGCCAGTATGGGCGAGTTGGTGAGCTACATCCCCCAGACAGTGTATTTAAACGGAGAGACCATCGAGAATAATGTGGCGTTTTTTGAGGATGAGAGGGAGATCAACAAGGCAAAGGTGGAGGAATGCCTGAAATGCGCCCAGATTTGGGAGGACGTGAAGCGGATGCCGGAAGGCGTACATACCCTGATAGGGGAGAACGGGACGGCCATATCCGGAGGGCAGCGCCAGAGGATTGCGCTGGCAAGGGCATTATATAAGGATTTTGAGCTTCTGGTGATGGACGAAGCCACCGCTGCCCTGGACATGGAGACAGAGATGGCAGTTATCGATTCCATACGCCAGATTAAGGAAGACAAGACCCTGATTATGGTGACCCATCACATGAGCCTGGCAAATGAGTGCGATGTGATATACAGGATAGAGAACAGGAAGATTGTGCAGGTGAAAGGAAATTGAAGGAATTTCGGAGATAAATTTAGCGGAAAAGTTTACGGAACTGTCATGTATTGAGAACAGGCTTGGATGGGAGCGTGCGGATGACTATGGAGGGAAATAAATTTTGCACAGGGAAAGTTTCCGTTGTCACCCCGGTCTATAACGGGGAACTTCACCTGACGAAGATGTTGGATTCTGTGCTGGCACAGACTTATGCTGACATAGAGATGATCCTGGTGGACGATGGCTCCTCGGATGCGACTTTAACGGTGGCGGAAAGCTATCGGAAGAAATTTGTGGCCAGAGGATACGGATACAAAATTGTGGCGGCAGAACACAGGAACGCTTCCGCCGCAATCAACGGGGGACTGCCCTATGTGACAGGAGAATACCTGATCTGGCCGGACAGCGATGACGTGTTGGAGCCGGAGTCGGTGGAAAGGCGTGTAGAATATCTGAAGAAACATCCAGAGTACAAATGTGTCCGTTCATTGTCTTATTATTTTAATGCAGGTACGGGGGAAAGGAGTGCAAAAGCCGACGAACAGCAGGGCGATCTGGCGAAGGAAGATTTGTTCTGGGATATTCTGGAATCCAGGACTTTTGTGTGCTGCGGCTGCTATATGCTGAAATCAGAGGCATTTTTTGACATTTATCCCGGGCGCCGGATACCGGAATACGGTGTGGGACAGAATTTTCAGATGCTCCTGCCCTTTATGTACCGCCATAAATGCCCTACAATCCGTGAGAAACTATACGGCGTATCGGTTCGTGAGGGCAGCCATTCCAGAACTGCGCTCACGCAGGCTCAGGAAGAAAAAAAGTACAGCGATTATGAGAGCCTTGTGGATGAACTGGCGGAAATATGTCACATAGAAGACAAAGCGTCAAAAGACCGCATCACATGCTGGAAGGCAAGGCGGCGGTACAGGATTTCCATGAAATACGGACGTAAAAAGGAAGCGGGAGCCGCGCTTCGCCAGCTGCGTAAGTGCGGAGGTTTCAGTACAGGCGAAATGATGAAAGAAATGATCTGGGCCTGGTGCATGAGGGGCTGGGTGAAAGAAAAAATATATCCGGTATACCGAAAGATATTTACTGAAAAAAAGAAATAGTCTACTTTTCAGTATATATACTCACGATCAGAAACATTTGCCAACGTAAATGTATAACGAGCGAGCGCGTCTGTATTGTAGAACAGAGAATCGGAAAAGGAATGTGCTCGCGAGTATATTGACGGATGACATCGGACAGGCCTGGCATACGGATGATGGGTTGTCAGGGTGCAAACGGGAAGACGTGGCATTACTGCCTGTGCCATTTTCGCCCCAGACAGGCATAGCTCACCCTGGAAATCAGATTTACAAGCAGATAGCATTTCAGGCGGAAGCAGAGTACCAGTATCTTTCTGGGAAGGATACCTGTTTTCCGGTTATAATCAAATGCATTTACATATAGCCGGTTCTGCCGCATCTCCTGGCACAGCTTACGGTTTTCCCGGTATGTCCTGGGGCTGTGTGGACTGAAAACCTCATGAATCAGCACATACGTCAGGTTCTCAAGGGCATAGGAAGCATAATCCTCCTCCAGAGAGGAGTACATGCCGTATTGATCCAGCACGTCCCTGACAGCCTTCAACAGCCGGGCGTGGTTTTCGTGCAGCCCAGGGTTGAACTGATGTGAGGAAGAGTCTTCATGGACAGCATAAAAATAGACAGTCCCGGGGATAAACACACAGGATTTTGCCCGAAGCTGGTATTCCAGGTTAAAGAGAAGATCCTCACCGATTTTAATATCCGGGGAGAAACGGATGGAATATTGCTCCAGGATGCTTTTCCGATACGCTCTGGCGCAGGGGGTGCGGAAGTCCAGGGCATCGTTCTCCGTGAGAGGCCTGGGAACAAGGATTCTCCGGATCAACTGAAGCATTTCTTCCCCTTCATAACGGTATGACGGAATGTTACTGCGGTCTTTTGAAGCTTCCCGGCAGCAGTCCGGGACAGATGCACTGGATGCACAGGTGGCGAACCGGAACAGGATGAGCTCTGTCTGCCGATATTCGGGCCGGGCTGCCATGCCCAGAAAGTCGTCGGTAATGAAATCATCAGCGTCCAGAAAGATAAGCCATTCCCCAAGGGCTTCGCTGATGCCCCTGTTTCTGGCGGCGGATACTCCCTGGTTTTTCTGGGTGATAAGCCGGATGCGCCTGTCCCTTTTGGCATATTCGGTACAGATTTTCGGGCTTCCATCAGTGGAGCCGTCATTGATTAGAATGATTTCAAAGTCGTCGCAGACGGAAGCCAGCACGGAATCAAGGCAGCGGCGCAGGCAGGGTTCCGCATTGTAAACAGGA
Organism: Lachnospiraceae bacterium UBA7188; assembly: GCA_002490995.1. Lineage (GTDB taxonomy): Bacteria > Bacillota > Clostridia > Lachnospirales > Lachnospiraceae > Acetatifactor. The sequence continues at coordinate 7,777 of DKVC01000196.1, read as the reverse complement.
ATGATCACTGATATCAAAATGGTATCCTCGTTTCTGTCAGGAATGGTATCTGATTTCTTAACACTTTCTTAGTATAGTACATTTCCGCATAAAAAGCAACTTTGGAGGCAGGCGTTTTTGCGGACAGGCTTTCCGGAAGGCAGCGCAGCGCACCGGACAGGGCGCAGTGCATGAGGGGAATGCCGGAAAGGATATCTTAGAAGACATATAAAATCGGAGGCAGAGATATGTTCACATTTGTGGTCACATGCTACAACCAGGCAGATGTTGTTTCTCATATGCTGGAAAGTATCAAATATCAGATTGTGAAATTTGGGCAGGGGCAGACTTTTCAGTTGATCGTTACGGACGACGGCTCCACAGATAACAGCTGTGAGATCATCAGGCGGTGGCTGAAGGAGAACGAGGGGCTCTTCGTCAAGATCAACCTGCTTTTCAGAAAAGAAAATGCGGGAATCTGCATCAACTATGTGGAGGCGTTGCGGCAGGTGGAGGGAGAACGCTTTGTGGCAGTGAACGGGGACGACCTTCTGGCTCCTGATGACCTGTTTGAGATCACGGCAAAGCTGGAGGAGTCTGATATCGTATGCACTGCCTTCCTGAAATTTACGGGGGAGGGAGATATCGTAAGAAATTACGGTACTTATCTGGAGGTAGCTCTACAGGCCTTTATCCGCGGAAAAACACTGTACCGTGCTATAAGACTTGGATTTCCGATCATGGGAACCGCTGTCTACAGGAAATCCCTGCTGTCGGAAAGCGTGCTGAACTTTATCCTCCGGTTCAGGACAGTGAATGACAGGGCATGTTTTCAGAAAATACTGGATGAAAATAAAAACATCAGGGTATGCTATGTGAACCGTCCGATCATTCTATACCGGATATCCGCTACGTCTATTTCTAATTTCAGCAGTCCCACCAGGGTTCTGCATAACAGGGAAGTGGCCGGCCTGTGCAGGATTGAGCGGGAGAAGGAAAAGTCGCCGATATTCCGCCTGCTGCTTCTGGTACAGGAGAAATCTGCCGTTTTCCGGACAAGCCCCAGCTATTATGTGAGATTGCTGCGGTTTTTCTCTCCCTATTTTGCGATTATGCTGTGGCTTTATATGCGGCATTATGGCGGTATCCGGAGGCTGGAGCGGCAGCTTGTGGATGAATATTGGGAAGTATGCAGGGAGCATTATGGGAAGATGGCGGATCTGGCTGCCGCAAAACAGTTTACAATTTCTTAATATTTTAGAGGATGAAAAATCCCGTGAAGTGTGGTATGCTTAAAACCATGAGAAGAAAAACGAAAACAATATTGAATTTCATATTAGCATGCAGCCTGACGGCGGGCTGCATGGGGTTCGGAACGAATTTTTTCATGGTTGCCAGTGCTTCCAGTGTCTCTGAGATTGAGGGGCAGATTAACCAGCATACAAACCAGCTGGAGAGTATTAACAACCAGATTGTGGCAATGGAGAGCGAACAGGATATCCTGCAGGAGCAGATTGACGATCTGAATGCCGAAATTCTCAACATGATGACCACCATCGGACTGAAGGAAGACGAGATAGCGGCAAAGGAAGAGGAAATTTCGCAGAAAGAAGCGGAAATTGCCCGAAAGGAAGAAGAGATTGCCCAGAAGCAGCTTCAGATTGTACAGACAGAGGAGGAGTATAAAGCTGCCATGGAGCGGGAGGCTGACCAACGGGAGAATATGGTCATATGTGCCCGGATGATTTATGAGCGGGGAGAGGATTCCGTTCTGGATGCCATTCTGGAAGGAAAGGGGCTTTCAGATATCCTGAACCATATGGACAGGGTGGAGAAGGTACATGAATACGAGAATTCCATGCTGCTTCAGTATATCGAGGTTAAGAACCAGGTACATGAGCTTTGGATGAAGCTGGAGGACGATAAAGCGCAACTGGAGGAAGACAGAAAACAGCTGGAGGCGGATAAACAGCAGCTTCAGGCGGACAGGCAGCAGCTGGAGGCGGACCGGGAGGAGCTGAAGGGCCAGAAAGCCAGCCTGGACAGCATGCTTGCGAAAAAGAAACAGCAATCCGCCAATTATGATGCGGAGATTAAGAAAGCAAGACAGGAAGCGGCAGTGGCAAAGAAGCTTTTGCAGCAGGATAAGGCAAAGCTTGCCAGGGCGAAGGCAGCAGCTGCCGCCGCAGCCCAGAATGCAGCCGGTTCCGGAGGAAGCAGCAGCGGCGGGGGGAATGCCGGTTCCGGAGGAAGCAGCGGCGGAACATCTGCTTCCAGCGGTTCTTCTGCTGTGGCAAATTCATCCGGCAGTGCCACAGGAAAACAGATTGCGCAGTATGCTTTGCAATATGTTGGGAATCCTTATGTATCGGGAGGGACCAGCCTGACTAATGGTGCGGACTGTTCCGGTTTTATTTACAGGGTGTTCAGCGATTTCGGATATTCGGTTTCCAGGACATCCTATCAGCAGAGGAACAACGGTACGGCGGTGAATTACAGCGATGCCCAACCGGGCGATATTATCTGTTATGAGGGACATGTAGGGCTGTATATCGGTGACGGCCTGATTGTACATGCCAGCAACAGCAGGCCATATCCCAGCGGCGGCATTAAGGTCAGCCAGGCACAGTACAGGACAATCCTGGGAGTGCGGAGAATCGTGAATTAGGCTCTGGCAAATGTTATTAAGCGCGGGTATATACTACAGACCGTCAGAACTTACAGTGGTGTCCCCGGGAAAGTACCTGGCTGGCGGTCTGCAGCCGGGTTGTACTGTAAATTTACCCGGTGCGCAGCATAAATTGCAGCCCACAAAGCGGGCGGGGAGTGTCCCTGTCTGTGCTGTGGGCGTTTCCAGTGGGGATTTTTCTGTGAACGAAAGCAGGAGAAATCTTTGCGGCACAGGGGGATGTCTGCAAATTTATTTAGATACAGTATACATTGCAGGAAAAGAGGTTTGATATCAGTGAAAATTATAATTGCCGGCAATGGCAAGGTAGGCGCGGCGCTGACCCGCCAGCTGTCTGCCGAGGGTGATGAGCTGACACTGATTGATTCCAATCTGAAGGTTCTGGAATCCAGCGAGGAAATTTACGACATCATGGTAGTACAGGGAAACTGTGCATCCATGGAAGTATTGCGGCAGGCAGGGGTGAAGGAGGCAGACCTGCTGATTGCCATGGCAGGGGCGGATGAGGTGAACCTGCTCTGCTGTATGACAGCCCATGCCATGAACGCGAAAATCCATACCATAGCCAGGGTATGTAATCCGGAATACATGGAACAGATTTTTTCCATGCGGGAAATGTTCGGGCTGTCTATGGTGGTGAACCCGGAACGGCAGGCAGCTGTTGAGATTGAGCGTCTGCTGAAATATCCCGGATTTTTAAAACGCGATACCTTTACGAAAGGGCGTGTGGAGATAGTGGAACTGCGGATTGACAACCACAGCAAGCTCTGCAATGTAGCCCTGAATGACATGTACGGCATTGTAAAATGTAAGACGCTGGTCTGCGCTGTTTTGCGGGAGGGCAAAGCCATAGCGCCCAACGGAAATTTCGTACTTCGGGAGGGCGACAGGATTTTTGTAACCGCCTTTACCAATACGCTGACCATCCTGCTGAAAAACCTGGGCGTTATCACGCACAGGACGAAGCGGGCGATCTTCTGCGGCGGCGGACGCGTCAGCTATTATCTGGCGAAGCAGCTGGAAAACAGCGGCATCGGGATTCAGATTATTGAACAGGATGCCGAAAGGTGCAGGCAGCTTGCGTCACAGCTTCCCTCGGCGTGCATTATTCAGGGGGATGCCAGCAACCAGATGCTTCTGGAGCAGGAGGGCATTTCCAGCTGTGATGCGGTGGTGACCCTCACGGGGCTGGATGAGCTCAACATGATCATTTCCCTTTACGGCGCAAGCTGTAAAGTATCCCAGATTATCACTAAGCTGGGACATATTGAAAATACGGATATCCTGGGCAATCTCTCTCTGGACAGCGTGATTTCGCCCAAGGAGCTGTGCTGCAATACCATTGTACAGTATGTGCGCGCCATGAAAAATCAGACCGGCGCTGCGCTGACAGTTCACACCATAGCGGACGGACAGGCGGAGGCAATGGAATTCCTGGTGGACGGGAAGGTGAAGCATTGCGGCGTGCCTCTGAAAAATCTGAAGCTGAAGAAAGGCGTCCTGGTGGTATGTATTGCCAAGGGGGCGAAGATGGAGATACCAAACGGTGATTCCTATTATAACATCGGTGATATCGTCTATGTCGTCACCAGTAAGGAAAAGAGCATTTATCAGCTGAACGATATATTTGAATCGTAAATCAGGATATGAGAGGCTTGCTATGAACTATAAAATGATGGGAAGATTCATCGGTAAAATACTGATGGTGGAGGCTGTATTTATGGTGCCTGCCATGCTGATCAGCCTGTATGAGGGGGAGTTTGCCCCTGTCAGGGCTTTTATGTGGACGCTGGCGGCGATTGTCCTTGTGGCGGGGCTGCTGATGTGGCTGTGCAGGGGACCGAAAAATAAGTTCTATGCCAAAGAAGGGCTGGCATGTGTGGGCATCAGCTGGATTGTCATGAGCCTTCTGGGCTGTCTGCCCTTTTTTATTTCCGGTGTTATTCCGGATTTTGTGGACGCTTTTTTTGAGATCGTATCCGGTTTTACGACGACAGGGGCTTCCATTCTGCCTGAGGTGGAGAGCCTGCCCAAAGGAATCCTTTACTGGAGGAGCTTCAGCCACTGGCTGGGAGGAATGGGAGTGCTGGTATTCCTGCTTGCCGTTTCATCCATGGGCGGCGGGGACAACGGCTATACCATGCATCTGCTCCGAGCGGAGAGCCCGGGACCCAATGTGGGCAAACTGGTGCCTAAGATGAGGAAGACGGCCAGTATTCTTTATCTGATTTATGTCCTGATTACCATATTGGATGTGTTCTTTCTGATGCTGGGGAAGATGCCGCTGTTCGAGGCGGTCTGTACCGCTTTTGGAACAGTGGGAACCGGAGGGTTCGGCATCAAAAATAACAGCATGGCCGGCTACAGCCCCTATATCCAGAATGTCTGTACCGTTTTCATGTTCCTGTGCGGAGTAAACTTTACCTGTTTTTACCTGCTTCTGATCAGGCAGGTGAAGAATGTGTTCCGGGACGAGGAGCTACGGATGTATCTGGGGGTGGCGGCAGCCAGTATTCTGGTGATTACTTTGAACCTGAGAGGGTTCTACGATACTTTCAGCGAGACGCTGCGGCATGCCGCGTTCCAGGTATCCACGATTATGACTACCACAGGATTTGCGACTACGGATTATGAACTGTGGCCGGGACTGTCAAAGGCAATCCTGCTTGCCCTGATGATAATCGGCGCCAGCGCCGGCAGTACAGGGGGCGGATTCAAATGCGGAAGGGCGCTGCTGGTGTTAAAGAGCCTTCGCAGGAGCGTGCAGCAGATTGTGCATCCCCAGAAGGTACAGGTGGTGCGGGTTAACGGACAACCCATAGACGAGAAGGTTCTCCAGAATACAAATGCCTATCTGGCGGCTTATGCGATTGTGATTGTAGCCAGCTTTCTTTTGATTTCAGTGGACGGTTTTTCGATTACAACGAATCTGTCCGCAGTGCTGGCATGCTTTAACAATATCGGACCCGGATTTGAGATGGTGGGCCCTACCAGCAATTATGCAGCATTCGGGACCTTTTCCAAGCTGGTGCTTGCCCTGGATATGCTTGCCGGCAGGCTGGAGATATTTCCGATACTGATATTATTTTCACGCACTACCTGGGCACACAGGTAAAAGGCCGCCGGCTCGTTATGCTTTCAGGAATTGTTGGAAAATAACCCGTGTTTTTTCGGAAAAGGAAAACTGGCACTTCCTTACGCTGGCAGATGTTTCCGGGTATGCATATATGGCTGGCGGTCTTTCGTTATAGCTTCCCTTTGATTACAGGGTTCGCGAAGCG
>DKVC01000196.1:0-1495 GCA_002490995.1 Lachnospiraceae bacterium UBA7188 | reverse complement strand
CGCGAAGCGGTTCCTGTAATATACAGCAAGTTCCATTGACGTATCATATATATAGGAGGAATAGAAATTATGGTGAAACTGACACCGCCCATGGGATGGAACTCATGGAACACTTTTGGGGAAAATATTAACGAAGCCCTTATTTTCGAGACAGCGGATGCCATGGTGGCAAACGGCCTGCTGGAGAAGGGTTACGAGTACCTTGTCATTGACGACTGCTGGTCGCTGCGGGAGCGGGACGGGCAGGAACGCCTGGTGGCGGACCCGGTAAAATTCCCCCATGGCATGAAGGCAGTGGCGGACTATGTACATTCCAAAGGGCTTAAATTCGGCATGTATTCCTGTGCGGGGAATCTGACCTGCGCAGGCTATCCTGGCAGCTTTGAGCATGAATTTATCGATGCCGAAACCTTTGCGGAGTGGGGTGTGGATTTCCTGAAGTATGATTACTGCTATCACAGCCCCATCATTCCCGGAAAATATCTGTACCGCCGCATGGGGCTTGCTCTGGAGAACTGCGGCCGGGATATCCTGTTCAGCGCGTGCTCCTGGGGCGTGGATGAGACCCATGAATGGATCAAGACTACGGGGGCTTCCATGTGGCGTTCTACAGGGGATATCTTCGACAGCTGGGAATCCGTGAAGGATCTGACAAGACAGCAGGAGAAACTCCATCCTTACAACGGCGTGGGATGTTTCAATGATATGGACATGCTCATCGTAGGCATGTACGGCAAGGGGAATGTGGGGCTGAAGGGCTGCAATGACACCCAGTACAAGACCCATTTCTCCATCTGGGCCTTTATGGGATCGCCGCTGATGATCGGATGCGATGTGCGTAATATGAACCGGGCCACAAAGGATATTCTGGGCAATGAGGAATTGATCCGGATCAATCAGGACAGAGCCTGCCGCCAGCCGGTGAAGCTGAACGGCACCTGGGCGGGGAGTGATTTGATTTTGTACTCCAAACAGCTGGAAAACGGAGATATCGCCCTGGGGCTGTTTAATATGAGCGGGGAAAAGGCGGTTGCAAGGCTGAATCTTGACGAAGTAGGCCTGCCTTTCAGCACGTGGATGACTCTGGAATGTAAGGATGTTTGGGGCGGCGAGGCTTTCAAAGTGAAGAATTCTACGCTTATCCGTGAACTTGCACCCTTTGACTGTGAAGTGCTGCGGGCCAAAGTGGTTGCGCTGTAACGCTATATCTGTGTATTATGGCTTAAAGCACGGGGGTGTTTATGGAAGACGGCTGTATGCAGTGCGGCAGGGCGCTTACTTATAATGAAGTCGGAGCTTATAAAAAGTTTATAAACCGGGGAAGCACACAGTTTCTCTGCAAGGCCTGCCTGGCCGGGAAGCTGGGTGTGACGGTGGAGGACATTGACAGGAAGATTGAGCAGTTTAAGGCGCAGGGGTGTACTTTGTTTGTATGAGCTTTGCAGTGTGCCGTGCATGGTACTGAAGGGGTATATGCGGAACTTAAAAACAGCAT
>DKVC01000042.1:35470-36061 GCA_002490995.1 Lachnospiraceae bacterium UBA7188 | reverse complement strand
CCTCCTCCATGTTGTGGGTGGTGAGGAATATCGCCATCCCCTCCTCTTTCAGTTCCAGAAGCATCCTGTGGATAGCAACCGCCGTGGAGGGATCCAGCCCGCTGGTGGGTTCGTCCAGGAACAATATCCTGGGCTTGTGCAGCACAGCCCGGGCCAGGACCAGCCGCTGGGTCTGGCCTTTGGAAAGCTTTCCGGCGGGCTTGCCCTTATGCTCCGCAAGCCCTACCTGGGCCAGCACCTGCTCCACCCTCTCCCGGGGCACCTGCCATATCCTGGCGAACACAGCCAGGTTCTGCCATACCGTCATCTTCCCATAGATGCCGCTGTTGTCCGAGACCACGCCAATCTTCTCATAGATGGAGGAGTCGATGTTGGCGGAATCCGTGCCAAGGAGCTTCGCCTCCCCCGATGTCTGCCGCAACTGCCCGGTGATGATCTTGATTGTGGTGGTCTTCCCGGCGCCGGAGGGCCCCAGGAACCCCAGAATCTCGCCCTGATGCAGCGCCATGCTGATGTCCCTGAGCGCCAGCTCCGTCTTGAAGCGCTTGGAAATGTGCGACAGAGAAAGCAATATGTTCTGTTCCATACAAT
>DKVC01000042.1:33025-35170 GCA_002490995.1 Lachnospiraceae bacterium UBA7188 | reverse complement strand
GCACCTTGGCATCCCCTCTGCAAGACACATCACATCTGCACTACCGACATCTTACCACCCGCCCCTGCTCCTGTGGGGAAATATGCCTGAACGGAAAAAGACGCTGCCTGAGCGGAATCTCACATCCTCTCAGGCAGCGCCCCTTTCATCGCTTTTCTTTCCTTATTTACCATTCATTTCGATTCCAATACTCCTCATCAGAAATGCTGCTAATCCCAAACAAAATCTGCAGAAAATCCTGTTTTTCATTCAGAATACGGATAATTTTCACCATATCTTTCTCTATCCTATAGAAAACATAATTAGGCCTTACGACCAGGTATCGGTAATCTGTGGGATATTCTATCAAATCTTCCACGCTTGGTCCCTCTTCCGGATATCTTTCTAATTGCCGGACAGTTGACGTGATCTCTCTGACACAAGCCTTTGCCTTTTTTTCACCAAATTGTTTTGCGATGTATGTTTTTATTCCCTGCAAGTCGTCTAATGCTTTTGGCGTGTAAATCAACTTAGGCATACTATAACCCCAGTGCAGTTTCTACCTCATCTGCTGTTAACCAGCCCTTTTCCCTGGCAGACTGCTCCCCTTCCTCCAATTTCGTCAAAAGCTTTATTGTCGCTTTCAGACGGTCCAGTTCATCAATGTCCACAATCGCATAGGCGCCTCTGCCATTCCGGGTAAGGTAAACAGGCTGGTTTACGCTCACCTCCCGTAATACTTCTGTATAATTCCTCAAATCTGATATTGGCTTGATATTCGGCATAGTCATCGTCTCCTTCTGCTTTCTATTATATACAAGCTTCCCAAAAATAGCAACGTAAATATGCGTGTTAATTTACAGCAAAAGAGCAAAAAGCAGTCAGAACGTAAATAGAGACGCTGCCTGAGCGGAATCTCACATCCTCTCCAGCAACGCCCCTTTCACATTCCTGGAAAACAGGCATCTCTCTCCGTTTTTCATCCGTATCTCCCGGCCTTTCAGATCCAGCTCTGCAATCTGCTCCACGTTCACCAGATAAGCCCTGTGCGTCCGTAAGAACCGGCTCCCCAGCTGCCCCTCCAGCTCCCGCAGGCTGCCGATGAAATCGAACCAGTCGTTCATCCCATGAAGAGCAATCCTGTGGGTGCGCGGCGTGGCCTCAAAGAACAGAATCTCGTCCACCGGCACATGCTTCACCACGTCCATCACCTTCACGGAAAAGAACTCCCTGTGCTCCGCCTGCATCCGCTGGGTAATCACCAGGAGGCTCTTCCCAAGCCCCTCCTCCATCTTCTCCCTGCTCTCTTTCACGATGTAGTCCAAGGCCTCCAGATGGTAGCGGAATGTCTCGAAAGCCAGGTTCCCATAGGCTGTCACATATACCAGGAACCCCCGGGGATCCAGCTTCCTGATTTCCTGCCCCAGGGCGAACCCGTCCATGTCCTCTCCTTTCAGCTCCACGTCCAGGAAATAGATTCCCCGCCCCGGCGCTTTCTTCACTGCCTCTAGAATCTCCCGTGGACTGCCGCTGCACAGGGCGATTTCCATGTCATATGCTTCTATCATGATCTGCTTTTCCAGATATGCCCTCTGAATCTCGCGGATTTTCTCCTCGTCCTCGCAAATATATACCGGCAGCATCCTCTGTCTCCTTATTCCGTGTTCCCATTCTTATCCTTATTCTGCGTTCCTGTCCTTTTTCCTTCCGAATCTCGCGAATTTTCTCCTCATCCTCGCAAATGTATATGGACAGCATCTTCTGTCTCCTTATCCCGCATTTCTGTCCTGAATCTTCAGCTCCTGGATGAAACATCCCTCCTGTACTGCCGTGGCCGCCAGCAAGTTCTCATAGCTTTCCACAATCTTCCGATAGCTTGCCAGCCCAATCCCCCGCTCCGCCCCTCTGGTGGAATATCCCTGCTGCCAGATCCTGTGGACGTCAACGGTGTGGTACAACCGGTTCTTCACCCGGAAAGTGGTATACCCCTCCTGGCAGCTGATCATGATATCCACCCGGGCACCGTCCCGCCCCCTGACCTCGTCAGCGGCATTGTCAATCAGCACGCTCAAGCACCGGCACAGATCCGTGATCCTGCAGTCCGCCCCTTGGAAAGGCCGCATCACCTCCAGCTCACAGGCCGTGCCCTCCTTCTGCATCTGCCCG
>DKVC01000042.1:31171-32713 GCA_002490995.1 Lachnospiraceae bacterium UBA7188 | reverse complement strand
ATCTGCCCGCCGATCTGGCTGTCGAAGTCCTCCGTCATGTCCCGGATGTAGTCAAGGGTCTTTGAAAGCTCCCCCTCCTTTGCCGTCAGGTACATCCCCGACAGCATGTTCTTATAATCATGGCGGAAGCGCCTCATTTCCTCCTGCATCCCCTCCAGCGTCCTGATATAGTTCTCCTGTTGCTGGAGAATCAGCTGCCGGGCGGCGGCTTCTTTCCGCTGCCATTCCTCCTGGCCCATATAGTGGAAGATGAGCAGCGCCGCGAACACCAACAGAAAGGCCACGGCCATGCTGCCGTTGCGGCTCAGCCCACTGACCGAGAAAAGCGCAGTCAGCCCCATGGTCAGAATCGGATAAGCGCTCAGGCAGATCATGCCCCGTTTCCAGACACCCCCGTAGTTCATCCACCGGCGGTACACATCCCCCACCTTCATTTTATACAGGAGAAACAAAAACAGCCCAAAGACAGCTGGAGCCAGCATATAATTCGTGAACAGGTACCTTCTGCGCTCATCCTGGACGCTCAGCGCCAGGGGCCTGTCCGACAACAGGACAAAACAGAACATCACGGAAAAGTTCATAACGATTCCCTCGAACACCACGATGTCCCAGCACAGCCGGAACCGCTCCCGGAAAAGCAGAACGATACAGAATGAATTCCCCGCCAGCTGCACATATTGCAGCAGTATGTCCACAGGAATATGCTGCAACAGGCCAGTCTTGTAAAGAAATGTGGCAAGGAGCGCGCACGCCACAAGCCAGACGGCCGCCATGGCGACCCTGCCGGGCCCAATCTTTCTCCGGCCCGGCGAAAGCATCTTCAAGACCAGCATGCCCACACAGACGGCCCCGGACAGGCTGACAGCGCCTGAAATCAGATTATAGCCGAAAACGCTCAGAAAACTCATGCCCTGCCTTCCCCTGTCCTTTCTTTCCGTGTCAAAATCCGCAGACAGCAGTCCGCAAATCTGTCCGCAATCCGCAGCCAGCGCCCAGAGTTCTGCGCCGTTCCCCAAAGCCGGAAAACCGCTATTCCGCCACGATATTGTTCAGCCATACGCCCTTCTTCACCAGCACGAATCCAATGACACATTTAATCAGATCCAGCATCTGGCAGCTTAAATAAAGCGTCGCTATGGCCATGGCGGTATAGCGGCTGAGCACATAGGCCACCGGAATGCTGACGCACCAGAGGAACACGCTGTCGAACAGGAAAGTGATGATCGTCTTGCCCCCGGAGCGCAAAGTGAAATAGGTCGTGTGCAGAAAAGCGAACACCGGCATGCACAATGCCGACACCCTCAGGAGAATCGTGGCCAGGTGCTTGACCTCATTGCTGGTATTGTACAGCTGAGGGAACAGCGGTGCCAGCAGCGCCACCAGGGCTCCCATCCCTACGCTGCTCACCACCGCAAAGGCGATGAGTTTCCTGTCCGTATCCTTGGCTTCCTCCATCTCCCCGGCGCCCAGCAGCTGCCCCACCATGATGGACACAGCGCTGCCCATGGCCACGAACACCACGTTGAACAGATTGGAGATGAC
>DKVC01000042.1:12893-30792 GCA_002490995.1 Lachnospiraceae bacterium UBA7188 | reverse complement strand
GTCATGGTGGCCGTGCCCGCCGACCAGAGAATCTCGTTGACCATCAGAGGGGTGCCCTTCTTCACGATGTTCCAGGTCAGCTGGCCCGGAACGCACAGCTCCTTATAGGCCCCCACGATGAAAGGCATCTTGTCCGGATGGGTATGCGTCCAGACGATCACCACCACAGCCTGTACGTACCTGGAGATGACCGTGGCGATGGCAGCGCCTACCACCCCCAGCTCAGGGAAACCGAATTTACCGAATATCAGCAGATAATTCAGGGTCAGGTTCACCAGCACGGCCACCACGCCCGCCAGCATGGGCACCTTCGTCTCGCCGCCCTCCCTCAGGGTGCTGGCATACACTTCCTCTATGACAAAAGGCGGCAGCCCGGCGAACATCACCCACAGATACGCTTTCCCGTACTGCAGCGTAGCCTGCAGGGCCAGGTCGTTGCCCTCCCCGTGCAGATACATCTGTATCAGCTGCTCCCCACCGGTGGCCAGCACCAGCGTGCCCAGCACCAGAATCCCCAGGCATATATAAATCTTGAACCGCAGCGTGTGGCGGACGCCCTGGTGGTTCTCACAGCCGAAAAACTGGGCGCTGAAAATGCCCACGCCCGATATCGCGCCGAAAATAGCCAGGCTGAATACCATCAGCAGCTGGTTCACGATGGCTATGCCGGACATCTGCTCCGTCCCGATGCGCCCTACCATGATGTTGTCCAACAGCCCTACAAAGTTGGTGATCCCGTTCTGAATCATGATGGGCACTGTCACGCCCAATACTTTTCCGTAGAACGCCTTGTCGCCGATTAGTTTTTTCCTAATGTTCATATTCCTCTCCTACTTATGTACTAATCTCTACGAACCTTTCTGCCCGGCTCCGAACCCCCGCCAGAGCTTTGGGCAGCGTCCCCCTTGTTCCGAGAACCAAGGTGCAGTGCTGTCTATTCTACACTATAATGCATGGATTTGTCTATGTATTTTCTTGCCAACCGTAAAGAATTGTTAAGAAATAAATTTGCAGAATCCTGCCAGGAAAGAGGCATATACACAGGTGCTTCTTATCAGAAAGAGCAATTTTATTTCTGCACAGTCCCTAAATGGTGCAGTACCCGCTCATTTACATTTCGCACTTCATGCTGTCAGTTATTCCATGAAGCATACATTTGATTACACGGTTACATTGTTCGGCTCTTCGGCTTACACCGACTATGGCTTCTGCTGACTTCTCACAGTTCGTTGTTACTACGGCAAATGAGGCTGCCTGTGAGACCTCACGGGATAAGCCAATGTTCTTTCCTCGTCTACCCTCCTGATTTACACCTATGGGTTACGGCTACTTTTGGGGCTTCGTTGTCTGCAGCCAACTTACCCGCCATAAGCGCCTTATTATCAGGTTTCTGTCCGTAGGGCTACGATTTCGCTATCTCTTCTTCTCGCCTACACCTCACGGTGCAAACTTGACCTGTTATTTTTAAAATCAATCCTGATATTGCTATTATACTTCCTGTTACTGATAAGAGAATTCCGAAAATCTTCTTCATACGTTTCACCTTTCTCCAGATACCATGCTGTAATTGTTTAGTTTGGGACAGGACCTGTTCCAAAAGCCCCGATTAAGAAGAACAATCCCATGAAAATAACGAACAGCAGCAACAAAGCTATTGCCATTGCAAAAGTCTGTCCGCAGGGCTTCCCGGTTATCTTTCGCCGTATCCCGTTTCCAAGCAAGGCCAGAAACCCGGATATAAAAAACAATGGAAAAACAACACCCACACCGGTATAAACAAGAGTATCCATCTGCCATTGCAGACTGTCAAGATATAGGACAAAAATGACAACTGCTGCCACAACCCCTAAAATAGAAAGTGCATTCCTGCGTTCCTGCCTGCGCTGCAGTTTGGCGACATTTAAGGTATCGGTAATGACACCCATTGCTTCTTCTTTTGTTACTTTATTTGATGTGATCCGCTCAGATTTCATAAGCTCCAGAACGCTTATCTCCAAAGCCGAAGCCAGTGGTTCGATTGTGTTGATATCCGGGAAACCGATTCCTCTTTCCCAACGGCTCACAGCTTTATCGGTGATTCTACAGCAGGTTATACACTGTCTCTTCTTTTTCAGTCTAACTTTTTAATCGGAATGGGCATTCATTTCAGCTGTAAATCCTGATGTAGTTCCCTCCGTCAGAGCTGCAGGGTTATCATTATGATAATGGCCTCCAAAGCTATAAATATGTATAGGAATGACCACGGACGTTTTCCCCTGTCTCTTTCATGCCAGTCCTCTTCCTGAAGAGAAAAATCATACTTATTAAAATTCGGATTCATGAACCATGCCGGATATTCACTTACATAAACAAAGGTTTTGCGCGTCTTATTCTTCCGCAGTTCCGCATAATCCTTATTCTTAATCAACGAGGAATTCGACTTCCTCCCGCAGCGCTGCCTTTTCATCAGATATAGAAAATTTGGAGAAATGAAAAAAGGACTAAATAAAGCCCTCATAGTTGCAAGGTTCTTTATTTAGCCCTATTATACACCCTTCATACCCAATCACATCCCCCGCCGTGACCACGCTGCCCTCCTGCAGGCCCTCTGCGTAAGGATAATTCTGTCTCAAATGTGCATAGTAATAATACCTCTTCCCGTCAAAGCTGCTGATGCCGATGCGCCATCCCCCATACTGGTTCCAGCCCAGCGCGGTCACCACCCCGGACTCCACCGCCATGATCGGCGTACCCACCAGCCCCATCATGTCATGCCCCTCGCGTGTCAATATAGTGCGGGAAGATTTTTCAAAAAAATTTTCTGAAAACCGCATAACTCCGTCCAGCTTATGTTACATTTGTGTCAAGTTTACCAAAATACATGTTAGATAAATGTCAAGTGGTTAGACGCATATCCCGCTTTATATGTCAGGTTTCTCATTGATAATTGATTCAATGATGAATCCCACATTACTGCTGACTTTTCCTCTCATCTGATGAATATCCTGATTAATCAACTTCTCCTGCCGAATAGCAATCAGGACATTTTCTGCAAGATTCCCTACGAGCGGATTCTTCTTCGCATTCATCCCAGTTGCCCCCAACAGGACATTATAAGCATGGTTGTATCTTTCTTTTTCATCTTTCTTCAGGAACTGTGTTTCCTGACCTTTGATATATTTCTCATAGCTTCCTTCAATGTGAAGCAGCAGGAACAGCTCAAATCCCGGATTCGAGACTGCCGCGATATCCGTTTTCTCAATGGAACTTACCAGTTCCTCATATCCCTGAACCTTCTCCTCAAAAATATCACCATCAAATACAATTACCATTTTATCCCGGTTTGCATCAAAATCATTTTCTGTAATTGCTTTCTGCTTTTCTGCAAATTCCACCAGGTTCTTTGCAAATGACAGATTCCTGTCCTCGCCCGTTTTTTCCCAAAGCCGAATATCTATCAGAGGATGAATTCCAAGTTCTTTCCTGAGGTCAATCAGCTTCTGAAAATAAAAGGTCTCCGTATTAGCTCCCTCACAGATGAAAAAATACTTCCGGAAAGGCTCTATCTGCTTTTCCTGATCAGATGAGCGCAGATTCCAATTGCTATATGTGTGTACCGGCATGCCTAGCCCTCCTTCCAGAAAGTGAACTGCCTGAACACAGGGATTGCACCGTATCGTCCTTCAAGATAGGCCTTGCTCAGCTTCTTATCATATCTTTCCTTAAATCGATCCAGCGAATAAATCCTGCTGGCATTATCCGCATCCCTTTCGACAAACCAGATTTCATCTCTCCGGAACAGCTCCTGATCCATGATAGTATCCTCATGTGTCGTAAAAATCATCTGCATCCTGGCTCCCTCATGGGCCTCCATGAACAGCTTTAAGAAATGCCCCGTAAGCTTCGGATGCAGGCTCCGCTCCAGCTCATCGACGACATACACTGTATCCTCCCGTTTTGTAATGAGCATATCTATAAGATCAAACAGACGCTTCGTTCCATCAGACTCTTCTGCGAAGTTGAAATCGAAAAAAGATTTTCCATGTTTCAACACCAAAGTCGTAATCTCCGGCTCTGCATTCTCCCTGATTCTGATATTAAAGAATCCGTCACTGATTCTCCATGTCATCTGAATCTGTGGCAGATTCGTCATCTGCATCTGTTTCTTCAAGTGCGCAAAAATATCGGACAGCACCTCGGCAGGTATCATCTTCCCCATCTCTTCCACGGTGATGGCCTTTGTCTTGATTTCGCTGACACCGGTATCAAAGGTCTGAATCAGATGGCTGATATTTTCAAGTGATTCCGCACTGTAATACGCATCCGTATTCGATATCCCAATGCTGGGATTGATTAGGATAATATGGTTCATAATCCAGTCAAAGACATGCGTGAAAAATAAAAGCCTGGAGTTTTCCGCATACTTCTTCCCTCTGTTCATCTCTGTCAGAAAGAGCTGCGCATCATGCCCGGCAAAATCTTCAGAGTATACTGCGAAACGGTTCTTCTCCGCCGTAGTCGGATTCACACCATCACCCAATATCGGTGCATTTTTTTTCTCCCTCAAAAACAGATTATGGGCAGAGCCATCCTGCATCAGTTCATAGAGCCACTCTTCTGTAATCCTGCTCTGGCTCAGGACTGCCGAAAAACCGTAAGCATAAAATTTGTCATCTACCGTAAACTGCAGTTCAAAAACGCTTTCGCGCTCTTTATTTTCCATCTTGCTTCTGCAAAAATCATTCACCGAATGAATGGAAAGGCCTTCCATAAGGACACTTTTCATGAATGCTGCCGTTGCCACAAGGTTTGACTTACCTGATGCATTGGCACCATACACCACAGCATTCTTCAGAATATTGGTCTGCTTGATTTTTACACGATGACTTTTGTTTGTCTGAATCTTGCTCGATGAAAGCATCGTCAATTCTTCCTTCTCATCGAATGACTTGAAGTTTTCAACGGATATCTTGATCAACATTGCTGTTACCTCTGTCTCTCCTATACTCGTGAGCGCATTGATTCTTCTGCCTTTTATCCTTAATTTGTAGAAACGCTCACTCATTATACATTTACGCTGGCAAATGTTTTGAACGCGAGTATATATTGGAATTTTATTATACATCTAACTTATGCAAATTTCAATCAAAAATTCTTATTCAGAGATTTTTTCTCTTTTTAATCATGCGATTTTAGCATTTTATCCGTTTCATTTCAAAATAACCATCGTCCGATTCCGCTTTTTTGTGCTTTCCACCTTCACCGCCGCCTGTCTATGCATCCACAAAATTCCATTCAATCTCCACCCTCTTATCCCGATACAGCTTTATCCGCTTAATAAAAATATCCACAGCCTCCTGTGTCAGTTCCTTCAGATGCGAAAACCGGATAATCTGCTTCATGTCCTCCTTGTTACTGCGGCTGACTTCTTCCACCCATTTGTATTCTTCCTCTGTATCCCTCTGCTTCTGCGACAGTTCCGCCATCTGCCCGTCTATCAAATCTGCCTGCCGGCGGAATTCCTCCGCTCCAATCTGTTCTTTCACATATTTTACATACAGAGCATTCTTCTGGCCGGCAAGCTCATTGCGCTGCGCTTCACAGGACTGATATATGCTGTTCAGACTGTCCATGGCTTTTTTCAGGTATATTTCCAGACTCTCTTTCTGCCTGAGCTGATCCCCCCGCCGCTTCAATTCCTCATATAGCTCCTTCAGCACGATTTCTTCCAGTATCAAAGCATTAAAATAGGTACAGCAGTCTTCAAGCCGAAGCTGGTTATATCTTGTGCAGTAAAGGCAGCCGCATTTGCTCTGCTTTGTGCTTCCCCTATAGCTCATGGCATACCCGCAGCAGCCGCAATAGACCTTTCCTGTCAAAGAATACCTTTCCCGTACTCTCTTTGTGGAAGACTTCCGATTGTTCTTACAGACTTTGACAAACATTTCTTCTGTGACCAAAGCTTCATGGTGATTCGGAATCACTTTCCACTGCTCTCTGGGAACCGCTTTCACGCTTTTGCTCCCAACACTTTTCCGCACCGTTTTCCCGTAAATCATTTCCCCCAGGTAAAAACGGTTATTCAGTATACGCCTGACAGTTTTGTCAATCCAGTTATAATGCTCCCTTATATCTGCCCTGTCAGGGTGGCGCATACGCATCGGCGCAGGAATCTGCTCCTCCACAAGTCTCCGTGCAATCTGTCCGCTGCCCAGTCCATCCGCTGCCATGGAATAAATATACCGCACAATTTCCGCTTCCTTTTCATTGACTACGACAGCATTCTTCCTTTCCCGGCTTCTTTCATAGCCGAAAGGAATCTCCCCGGTGATGTATTCTCCGTTTGCCTTTTTGCTCTGATGGGATGCCTTGACCTTAACGGACAGGTCTTTGCTATACAAGTCATATAAGAGCGTCTGGAAAGCCGTATCAATCCCTATGGCATTGCCATTCTGCCGATTGCTGTCATAATGGTCATTCACGGAAATGAACCGTACCCCCAGAAAAGGGAATATCTGGTTCAGATAAATCCCCAGCTCAATATAGTCCCTGGAAAACCGGGACATATCCTTCACCAGAATGCAATCTACTTTTCCCTCTTTCACTTGCTTCAGCAGTTCCTGTACCCCCGGCCTGTTCATGCTTGTCCCGGACACGCCGTCATCGCAAAATTCCAGGATTTCCTGTCCTGTCAGCTCTGTGTCTTTCTGAATATATTCCAACAGCATCTTTCTCTGGCTGGTGATGCTGCCGCTTTCATCGTATCCCCCCTGAATCCTGTCCTCCAGGGATAACCGCAGATAAATTGCAAGGCAGCCCTTTCCTTTCATTCATAACCCTCCAACACTTCTGTGCGTATACCAAGCCTGTCATGTCCAATAGAAACAATGCCGGAAGAATGCCTGCACAAAGCGATAAAGGATTCGCTCGGGCATTCTTCTGTGTGCAACTTAGATTTTCAAGTGCCTGCACTTTGGCGCTTTAGTCCGCGCACTAAAGAGGTGTGCTTCTCACCCTCTTGCGGGCTTAGAAAATCTTTGTACACTCTGAAAGACATCTTCAAACGCAAACACTACTTCTATCCGCTTGTCCGGGTACAGATATATTTTGTCAATCAGGCTTTCTGCCAGTTCCTTTGTAAAGACCCGTTTGTTCTTCAGCTTCATAAGAGCGCGAACCGCGCTTAGAAAAGCCTTTTCCGTCTTCTCCATTCCCTGAATCGTTTCCCGGATTTCTGTCTCCTTCGCCGATAGTTCCTGAAGCTGCTCTTCCCTCTGCTGCCTCCTTTCTGCCAGTTCCTCCTGGGTTATTTTTCCCATGCGGTATTCCATATACGCGGCACTGTCCTGGCATGCTGCCGCTTCTTTCCTGCTCTGGAGAAAGCGCTGCGCCGACTCCAGCTCTCTCTTCCTTCCCTCCAGGATATCCTTTCCTTTCCGCTCATACTCCCTCTTTCTTTTCAGGCACAATGCAAACTCTGTCTCCAGCAGAGAAAGGAGCGTCTCTGTCAGCCTGTTCTTGGCAATGTAGTTAGGAGACGGGCACAGATTGGTCTTTGTATTCGTTGCATTCACGCACAGATATTCTTCCACCCTTTTCTTGCTGCCATCCGCATAAGCCCTTATATGGCTGTGCCTGGTCATCTTCCGTCCGCACACGCCGCAGAAGAGGATATCCTCAAACTCATCTTCGTCAATCTTTTGGCCTGCAGCCGAGTTTTTATTCCTTTCGCGTATTTTCTGCCGCACCTTTCTGGCTTGTTCAAAGATATCATTCTCTATCAGCGGCTCATGGTCCTGTTCCCTGATTTTCCAGTCCTTTTCGTCTGTACGTCTCCTCTCCTTTTCCGGCGAAATATATGTCTGTCCCTGCACCAGTCTGCCTATATAGGTCTCATTCTTCAGTAAAACCTCCATATAAGCCTTATCCCAGCCTTTATAGGGCATATCAGGAGAACAATAGACCTCTCCACTTTTCCGGTAAACGGACGGCGGATTGATTCGTTTCTGATTCAGTTCATCCGCCACCGCTTTATAGCTTTCGGTCTCCAGAAATCTGCTGAAAATTGTCCGCACAATCTCCGCCGTATTCTTATCGGGAATAAGCTTTCTGATTTTCCCCTCGCGGATGGCCTGATATCCATATGGCGGCGGGCCTCCTACATAAGAGCCTTCCTCCCGCCGCTGTTTCAGAGAAAGCCGCGCCTTGCCGGAAAAATCTTTGGCGTACATATCATTTATCAGATTTTTGACTTCCGTTGCCATCTGATGGGTGTTGCTGCCGTCCTCTCCTGTATCATACCCGTCTGCCACCGCAATGAAGCGCACTCCCAGGAACGGGAATATCTTTTCGATGTAGTTTCCCGCCTCCAGGTAATTCCGCCCAAAACGGGATAAATCTTTTACAATGACACAGTTGATATCCCCCAGCCTTACATCCTGCATCAGCCGCTTAAATTCGTCCCTTTCGAAGCTGGTTCCTGTTTTCCCTAAATCTTTATAGCAATCTACCGCTTCTATTTTATCGGAATGGTGCTCATTCCATTCCTCTATGAACCTTTTCGCAATCTCCACCTGTACGTCGATAGACTCATTCTTTTCTCCCTTGTTGACGGACAGTCGCGCATAAATACCTGCTTTATAGTATTTTCCTGTGGAATTCGATTCCTTGTCTGCTGTGTTTGCCAAGGTATGAAGCCGCTTCGATTTTCTTCCCATTCTCATGCGCTCCTTTCCTTGCCGGCTGCTTTTGCGCAAAGAGCCGCGGTACATTCCTCTATGGCACGGTACTGGTCATAGAAGTTGAATTTCACTTCAATCCTTTTTCCCTCAAACACCATGATACGCTCTACCATGCTCGCCAACGTGTGCCTGTCTATTTCTTTTAACTCCAGGGTCTCTTTGAAGACAGCCAGCTTGCCTGCACGGGTTGCACCGTCCCGCAGCAGTTCTTCAATCAGACTTTCCTGTTCCTTTCTGGCTCGTTCCAACGCTTCCGCCTTCTGCCTGAACTCCCTTTGGAACCGCTCATACTCATCCTTTGTGATGACGCCTTTCTGCAAATCCTCATGCAGCCTGCCGCGGAAAGAATCATATTTCTCCTGCTCCTGCCGCAGGCGGAGGATTTCGCTGTTCACTCCCATCAACGCCCCGAGGCTCACTTCCTGCTCTCTTAATTGCTCCAGCAGCTTCTCCTGCATCAGGAACCGGTTTGCATACTCGCGCACTGCAGTCAGCACCAGCTCTTTCAGCACATTCTCTTCTATGCTGTGTCTGCTGCACCCGTCCCCGCGGTTCTTCGTGGAGCAGATATAATACATCCTGGCAGAATCCCCATAGCGAACCAGACGCCGTATCATGTGTTCCCCGCAGTCCCCGCAGAATAAAAGGCCCGCAAACGGACTTACCCCGCCGCTTTCCGGGCTGACCCGCCCATCGCTTTTCAGCAGATTCTGCACGATTTGGAAATCACTGGCCGACACAATGGGTTCATGGGTATTCTCCACCCTCACCCATTCCTCTTTGGGCTTTTTTACATCCTTCTTTACCTTATAATTGACTTTTTCCGTTTTTCCCTGCAGCAGATGCCCCAGATAAGTCTCATTGGTCAGGATTCTCTTGACTGCCACACCGCTCCATCCACTGCCGGGATGCCTCTGGAAACCGCCGTTATAATTCAGACCCTGAGATTGCTTGTATTCTTTTGGCGGCATAATCTGGAGCTGATTTAGACGCGCTGCGATTGCCGAAACCGAAAGTCCGTCTATCTTCCAGCGGAATATCTTCCTGACCACTTCCGCCGCATAAGGATCCACTGCCAGCTTGTTTCTTTCCTCAGATGACTTCACATAGCCATATACGGCAAACGACACAAGACATTCCCCGGCTTTGCGTTTTACGGCAAGCTGGCTTTTTACCTTGGTGGATATGTCACGGCAATAGCTGTCGTTTATGAAATTTTTTACCGGCAGTACAATGGAGCGCTCTCCCCAGTCCGCTGAAAAGCTGTCATAGTGGTCAGTAAGGGCAATAAACCGCACTCCAAGAGCCGGGAATACCTTTTCCAGATATCTCCCGGTCTCTATGTAGTCGCGCCCGAAACGGGACAGATCTTTCACAACGACGCAGTTCACCTTCCCCGCCTCTATGTCGCACATCATTCTCTTGAATTCTGGCCTGTCGTAATTGCTGCCGGAAAAGCCATCGTCCACATAGCTGTCGTAAAGCTCCATGTCCGCCTGTTCCTTTATAAAGGAGCGGAGCATCTCACGTTGACTTCCTATGCTGTTGCTCTCGGCTTTAGATTCACCACTTTTACCTGCCGTCTCCCCGGGATTGTCATCATCAAAGACGACCCTGTCATCCAAGACAGTCCTATCGTCTTTGGATAACCGCAGATACATGGCTGTATAGAAATATGAATTTTCTTTCATCGTATCACTCCCTGCTTTTGGTTACTGGTCTCCGCTTCCTGTTCTTCCAAATAAGCTTTCAAGAAGCCGTCAGTGCATTCACCAAAAATCAGGAGTTCCACTGCTTCGTCCTAATATCAAGTTAGCATAGACGCCTGTTTTTTCCAAGCATATTTTTTATCTTTCTGAAATTTTTAATCTGCACATTGAAAAGAATTACCAGCGGATACTCACGGGCGTATATCCGGCGAGTGTTTCTGCTCATTATATGTAAATCTCCGATAGTCTGCGCAGGTACTCCGACATCTTATCGTCAATGCTGGGGCCATTTTCCTGGAACCTGACCTTTACCACATAGTCTCCGATACGGTTGCAATAGACATTCGCCGCCTGTCTGGCAAAGGACTCCAGTTTCTTTTCCACAGGCATTGAAGTGTCTATCTCGATATCCCTTAAATCTGTCAGTGTGGAAATGTCCACTGTCCGTACATCTACCGCTGCCATCTGGTCAAGTGCCTCCTTTGTCAATTTCAAATTCCTCATCCCCCTTTCCGTACCCAAAATTCCTGTCTGGTTTATTTTATTATCTTTTCTGCTCGTCCTATGACAAGTATCATAGTGCTCTCTCCCGGTACAGTATAATCTTTTATATTAATAAGGTTATCCAAACAATAAAAAACCTTTCTATCAAGAACAACCAACGTTGTCCTTAACAGAAAGGAATTGTATCACCTAATCTCTCTTCTCCTGCCCTTATTCACCACTCCGTATCCGCCGGCGGCAGTTCTTCTCCCCTTGTCAGATAAAATCTGTCATACCGCATGCCTGACGCAAGGGCATAAACACGAAGTACATGGCTCCCTCTCTCAAGCTGTATCCGTGCCGCCGGTACCCAACGGTAAATCTGCTCCGCCTCATACCGCCACAGGCTGCCGCCTCCGTACAGCTCGTTCCGGGGTATGGTGTCCCCGTCTATCCCCAGGGCAAAAAAGCCTTCCTCAAGCACATTGAATTTCGACAGCATCCAGATGATATAAGTCCCGCCCTGGCATTGAATGCGGTAATTCAGGCTGGGTGCATGTGCCGTCCATCTCAGCTCCGGTTTCCTGATGTACATGGCAAGTCCGCTTCTCCCGAAGGATTCACCTGCGCAATGCTGCCAGGAAGCGCTTTCTTTTCCGGATTCCCCGGTGACTCGCGACTCTTCGCTCCAGGCATAATCCCCCTGAGCCAGCACTGCCGCCGCGTCAATCCGAATCCCGCCGTCATCCTCTTCAAAGACATGTCTCCCTCTCTCCATGTACCAGTCCGGCTCCACTTTTCTCCCGAAACCAGAGGCCTGCATGATCCGGCAGTCCACGGCAAGGCTATCTCTGTTGTTCGGTGAACCCGCATAAAATACCGGCCTGGGAGACAGCTCATATTTCCCGTAAAAGGAATCGCACCATCCCTTCCAGTCACGCTCCGCAGGCAGCGGCTGTGGCCCTCTGACACCCGCCAGGTTGTTTTCTTTCCTGGTTTTAGTGTAAATCACCATGCGCGAAAAGGCAAAATACCTGTCTATCGCCCACACACCAAGCTGATGCCTTCCCGCCTCCGGGACAGAAAGCTTCAGGTACAGGCGGTCTACGTTATTGAGTACATTTTTCTTCCAATTGCCCCGCCATTCATCGTTGGATAAGGATTCCACGACCTGGACTTCTCCATCATCCAGGGAGATGCCGATGCGGAGCCTTCCCACGGAATTGAGCGACGGGAAACGATGGATTTCCAACAGAAATTCTCCCTTCTGCCGTGCCTCAAAACAGTAACGCAGTGGTTGTGCTTCCATGCTGCCAACTTCCCGCTGGGCACATGCCTCTACCAGGCTCCCCTGCATGCGGCCGAGCCTGGGTATGAGTTTAAAATCATTGGAGAGAAAACGGCAGGTATCCGGCTCCTTCTTTGCGGACATATTCCCGCAGGCCTCGCCCTCCAGCGCAATCAGCCCGTCCTCTTCCGTTGCGCAGTCACATGCCCTGTATTCTGTTAATGTACTGCTGCCTGCTACGTATTCCGCTGCTGCGCTGACGCCTTCTACGCATTCCGCTGCTGCGCTGACGCCTGCATACACCGATTTCACCGTTCTGACCGGGATGCGCTGCAGGGTGCCCATGCTCTCTACCAGAATTTCTCCCTCGCGATTTTCAGAGACGTCCTCCACTCGCACCAGGATTCTCTTCTCCCTGCGTATGATTCCCTTTCTTTCGGAGAGTCTTACCCATTGGGGCGCCTGGATCGCCACTTCAAATTCGCCTGTTCCCGTATTGCCAATCTCAATCCATTTCTCCCCGGGTGCCGCAAAACAAAGCCCGTCCTCCCCATTCCAGATATCCACCCGCATAGAGGGTTCGCCCTGGATTTTCAATGGAGGCGTGCAGACCGGCATCATTGCAGCCCGTGGCGGCGGGAAGCCCTCCGGGTTCAGGATGCCGTTCCATTTCCCGCCATGCATTCCGTGATTGTAATAATGCACCAGCCGCCTGCGGGCATCCTCCGTCTCTCTCGATTTTTCTGTATAGAAAGCTGCCGCCTGCATGTTCCCCCGCTCATACATCAATGTACTCCTGTCCCCGTAATAATAGGCAAGATTCGTGAAGTAAGCTGCGTGAATCCGCATCAAAACCAGCTGGAAAAAGGCATCCTTCTCCTGTGGGGGAAGCTTTTCATATAACTGATTCCCCCGGTCAAACAGCTCCTCATACCTGTGAATCCGCACTGCCGCCTCATCGCCGTATGCTGTCTGGGAAAAGGCATCGTAGTCCATATTTTCCACCTTTCGCACATTGGTCAGCTGGGAAAAATCACCCAGAAGCTTTGACGCCTGCTTTCCGATTTTACCGGTAAAAGTACGGTCGATCCAGTCCTCCACAAAGGCATCCACATCCTCTGTCAGCGCACCCGGCTTCCCGATTTCCCATGCCAGCCTCAGGAAAAATGTAATCTCCTGCTCCAACGGCTTTATGGCGCCGCTGTTGAGCACCCACAGTTTGCGGATGCCCTCGTTCCAGGCTTTCTGCAGCTCATTCCTGGTATGCGCCAGCGGAATGGAGCAGAGGAATACATAGGACATGCTTGGCGGCGACCAGTAGGAATTATGATAATAAATACCGTTGCCGCCGCTGCGCCTCTTTTCCGCATCGGATGGATAACGGCGGATATAGCCGTAATTGTCATTCGCCCACACCAGCGTCATATCCTCCGGTATCTTTAACCCCCTGTCATACAGATCCAGTACTTCTTTATAGGGAATAAAGGTCATCATGGTCTTGTGTCCCAGGGTATTTTTCAGGATTTCACGCTGATCCGCGATGATTTTTTCCAGCAGGGCCGCCTTCGCATCCCTGAGCTCCTCTTTGCTTTTCCCCTCCAGGCCCTTCGTCTCAAACCCGGAATCATGTATCCCGCGCATGCCAAGGGTGTAGCAGACCTCGAAATCACGATTCTGTTCCACGCTCTCCTTCCAGTACTCCCGCAGGATACCCCGGTTCCTCCCCTCAATGGAATAGTCATAGGCCACATCTGTATACCCTTTCTTCTGCAGCCATGGCTTCCACTCCCGGTTATTGGAGCGCATCAGCATGTCGCAGTGGGAGGTTCCGACTACAATGCCCATACGATCCGCCAGTGCGCCGTTTTCCGGTTTCAGGTTGAAGGAATTGACATGCATCGCAGGCCAGATATAGTTTGCTTTCAGGCGAAGCAGCAGCTCAAATACCTTCTCATAGGTCTTCACGCCGATGGTGGGTTCTTTCATATAATTCTGCACCCATGCTTCCAGCTCTTCTTCGTCATTGATGAAGATTCCCCGGTATTCCACCGAAGGATAATCCACCTTTGCGTATGTCTCCGGCAACAGGAATTCCTGCCTTTCCCGCACGGGCACATCCGCCCAGAAATGCCATGGAGATACGCCCAGAGCCTCGCTGATATCGTAGATTCCGTAGATGGTTCCCCGCCTGTCGCTGCCTGCGATGACCAGTTTTCTGCCGAAGATTCTGTGCAGAAATGCTTCCTTTCTCAGCCTGCCGTCCTCATCGTACAGTCCAAAAAAATCCGCAGCGCCGCCGGGCAGTTCCGCTATGCCCAATGTGCCCACTATAATCTCCGCAGTTTCCTCTTCCCTATCCTTTTCCTCTTCCTTATCCTTTTCCTCTTCCCTGTCTCTTTCCTCTTCCCTGTCTCTTTCCTCTTCTCTATCCTTTTCCTCTTCCCTGTCTTTTTCCCCTTTTTGATCCTTTTCCTCGCCCGTTTGCCGCACCTGTACCGATAGGCCCAATGCATGTTCCAGGTCACCGGCCAGATTGGCGGCCGCAATTTTTACCGCCTCCGTTTCCCTTCCGTCCATCCGTATGATGCATTGCTGTCCCCTTTTTAACTTGAAATTCATCCTGTCCCTCCGTTTTGAAAATATTGTCCGGCTGTGTACCTAATCATGGAAAACCATTGTCTGGTTTATGTATCCAACCATGGAAAACCATTGTCTGATTTATGCATCCAACCATGAAAAGCCATTGTCTGGTTTATGCACCCAACCATGGAAAACCATTATCTGGTTAGCACGCCCAATCCTGAAAACTGCCTCATTTTCCATGTCAATTCTCAGCATACACCATAAATGACAATTTTTCTCTGCCTTTATTGGCCAAAACATTGCCTGTTTTGACTTTATGGCTTATAATGCATATCAGGAGGTTTTTCAGATGGTAGACGAGATTATCAATGCCTTTTACGATGCCGAGCATCACTATGGCTACGACTATGTGTACACGGTAGACAATACACCCCAAAACGACGATGAATTCCGGCTGCATAACCATAACGACCGTTATGAAATCGTTCTTTTTCTGACGGGCAATGCGGAATTTCATATTGAGGGAAATATTTACCGCTCACATCCCCATGATATCTATATCGCCCGCCCTCTGGAAATGCATCACAACTATTTCCTCTCCCCGGAAAAGTACTCCCGTGTGGTGATACATATCCCGCTGGCATTTTTCAGGGACAACCACTGTCCCGAACTGGAAGAGGTCTTTCTGAACAGGGCGCTGGGCGTGGACTGCCAGATTCCGGCAAGAATTGTGGACAGGGAGATGTACCACCTGCTCATGAAGATGAACCGGTACCTGAAAGACGGCGCTTACGAAATCGCCAGGTGCGTCCTCATGGAATTCCT
Organism: Lachnospiraceae bacterium UBA7188; assembly: GCA_002490995.1. GTDB lineage: Bacteria > Bacillota > Clostridia > Lachnospirales > Lachnospiraceae > Acetatifactor. The sequence goes on along the minus strand of DKVC01000042.1, from coordinate 15,184 downwards.
GTATCTGCTCAATCAGATCCAGGAGCCGCTGACCGCCCCCGTGGCAGCAGACCGGCATATCAACGATGTCCTGTCCTATATCAACGGACATCTGGACTCGGAATTAACGCTGGACAAGCTCTGCGAAATATTGTATGTCAATAAATCTTACCTGTGCCGCATCTTCAAAAAGGTAACCGGGCACACCGTCAGCCATTACATCAATTACAAGAGACTGCTGCTGGCGCGGGAGCTGTACGGCAGGGGATATACGCTCCTGGAGGCCAGCACCAGTGCGGGCTTCAGCAGTTATTCACATTTTTACCGCATGTACCGGAAGGAATTCGGCACCAATCCCCGGTCCGGATAATTCCGGCAATCACTGCTCGTTTTTATCATCCGTAGCAGCATACAGCCCCGGTCCGGATAAGGCAAAAGCATTATCCCCCTAAACCGCCTTCACGGTAAACCGGGCGGATGTCTGTTCTGCCATATCTGCGGCAGAAATCTCCCACTGAATCAGCCAGACATCCCTGCGGCATCCCTCATGGTCATTGAAATCCTGGCGGATACACTCCGCTTCCACCGGCGCTCCTTCTATCCGAATCTCACAGCTGTTTTCTGCCCCTTGTATCCGTATGACATTGCCCTGAATTTCGGGCTTCCACGGAGTAATCAGGTTTTCTTTAACGGACTGCAGCGGTTCTCTAAACCGAAAACAATCCTCCACCTGCAGCGTCCCGTCTTCTTCCTCCCAATCCAGTGTGCGGATCAGGGACTGCAGCTTTGGATTGCCATAGGCTCCGGCAAAGCTGATGACTGTCCTGCCGTGGCCGTCCGTCTCGAATGCATCACAACGGTATTCCTCCCCGGCAAGCTGTTCCCCGCCGTTGATGACAGGCACATTATGTCCCAGGGAACGGCAGCACAGATATTCATAACGCTTTTCCGAAAAATAGTCTCTGGTATATTCGCCGCACCCCAGATCTGTCAGCAGGAAATCCTTTCCGACCAGATAGAAAAAACTGCCTGCGTCATTGTGATTGTGGGGTTCGGCATTATGTCCGCCCTTTGCCGCCATGCCGGCACCGTTTTTGCTCCGGCAGATAACCCACTGGGCATCCGGCAATACAATCATCCGGCCTGAAGAATTCTTTTTTCCGGTATCCGGCTCCGATACAGCGGCCTGCTGTCCCTCCTGAAAAGACTCCGCAAAAAATTGCGTCCTGCTTCCCCCATGCAGTGCATATGCCGACTGCCCCGCCCGGAGAAAATCCAGGTAAGCTCTTGTCCAGATTAAGTTGCGGTACAGTCCCATGAAACGGTAGCAACTGTCATCGTTCAGGCCTGCTGCCCGTTCCATGGGAGGAATTTCGGCCTCAGGACATTTCATGGCCAGGAGACAGGTGAGGCCCATTTGGAAAGTATCGTCCGTATAGCCGTCTGCGAAGCTCACTGTCCTGCCGCTTTGAAAGTAGCATTTCGCCTGGAAGGCCGCTATCTCCGCCAGTTTTTCAATCTCAAACAGGTTCTGCTTCCCCGCCGTGAATTCATACAGCTGCTGGGCGAAACCGGTGAAATAGGTCATGCCGTATGTAAAGTAGCCCAGGCCCTCCAGGCAGGCTCCGTCCTCCGCAAAGCTTTTCAGATAAAAGGCCTTCAGGGAATAACAGATTCTCTCGAGAAGAGGCTCCAGTTCCTCGGGCCTGTCCTTCATCAGATAGATGGCTGCGCTTCCTATGCTGCCGCCGCAAACCGCGCACCAGTTGCTGGCGCCGTATTCCCAATGAGAGTAGGGCGCTCGGGAGGCGGAGAAGGGAATCAGCACCCGGCGCATAACCTCTTGCCTGACAGCCTTTACGGTGTCCTCCGAAAGCACATCCTCCAACAGGGCGGTGATTTCTGACAGGGTCTGGGCGGTTTCTGCCGCGAATAAGTCCACGCAGATACGCCAGTCCTTATCCGCTTTCCGGTTCACATGGGCCGGGAGCGCCCAGCACTCCTCAGCGCAGATGCCCGTCAGTATTTCTTCCAGTTTTGCGATATCTCTTTCCTGACGGTCCAGGATTGCCTTCAGGCCAAAGACGGCAAGATATTTCCGCCTCTTGAAATAGACAGCTTCATAAATAAGACGGTTTCCCGTATTTTCGTATATTGCAAACAGTTCTTCCGTGATTTCCGGCATTTCCTCCATCCGAAGGATATCCGCCTCCTTCCGGATGCTTTCGCAGTAGCCTTCATAATAACGCTCTAATTCCTGAATCATATTGCTCTCCTTTCTAAGAGGCATTTATACTGCGCACCGGTTAAAT
>DKVC01000042.1:11171-12603 GCA_002490995.1 Lachnospiraceae bacterium UBA7188 | reverse complement strand
CCGGAGGCACCACTGTAAATCCTGACGGTCTGCAATATAATACCTCTGCCGCTAATTCACAACAACCGGCATCATAAAGCCGTCCTCGTCAAAGATAAGCGGCGCTATGCACGTTTCCCTGTGCCACCCTTTTCCCTCCGGATAGTTCTCAAGAGGCGTCCCGAAGCGGTGGTACGCAATCAGATATCTGTCCTCATCCGGCATCTTCAAAATGCTGTGATGCCCTGTGCCCAAAATGTTCCGGGCGGCATCCTTTTTTAAAATGGTATTGATAAATGTCACCGGCTCCTCCAGCGATTTCGCCACACCGTAATTGACATGGTAATCCTCGCTTCCCGTGTCGTCGCATGACCATGTAAAATGGTACAGCCCATCTCTTTTCAGAACCGTGACCGCCTCCCGGAAATCCCTGAGCCCCTCGATATTCCTGAGGGTATCCTCCTCAATATGTACCATATCCTCTGCCAGTTTTGCGATGGCGGCATGGCCGTTGCCAAACAGCAGATAATAATTCCCGTCTTCCTGATAAATGGACGGGTCGATTGTCTGGCACATCCTGATTCCGTTTCTGTCCATCATTTCCATCGTCACAATCGGGGCGTCCATAGCGTTAAAAGGCCCTGTGGGCGACGCGGAAACTGCCACTCCAATCGAGGATACCCCCTCTTTATTTTTGGCGCAGAAATAGAAATAATACCTGCCGTCCTTCCTGGCAATGCAGGGCGCCCATGCGCTGCCCACCGCCCACGGAACCTGCTCTGACGCCACATCCAGAATCTTCGCGCCACGCTCAAAGCGGAGTCCGTCCTTTGATGTAAACACATAAAATTCATTTCCCGACCAGTGCGGGAAACCGTCTGTCGTGGGATATAAGAAGTATGTCCCGTTCTCATAATACAAATCCGGATCGGCATACAGGCCTTCCATCACAGGATTCCTGCGGTCAAACCACAATAACAGCCTTTCATATTCCTCGTCCGTAATCTGCAGAATACCGCCATGGCGTTTCTTCGTCTTTCCCATGTCGTATTCCTCCGGCGGCAGGATTCTGAAATCACCGGAGGACAGATTCTCTGTCAGCATCGGAAGATACCCTTTTCCCGCCATGAACTGATCCGCAATCAGGCACCATGTCTTTCCGTCAGGAAGCAGATACCCTTCCGGCCCCTCCACACCGATCAGATCGGCCAGAACCGGGGAATCGATTTGGGCATACTCCCCTGTAAGCGAATCAGCCTTTTCCAGGATCAGCCTTTTCTCTGTCTCGTCTTTGGATATGCGGTAATAGGAACCTCCGCTTTCCAGTATCGTCGTATCGATAACATCTTTCTCTTTTTCCATATAAAGGAATGTTTCCGAGAACTCCCGGAAGTCTTTCGTATATGCGGCATAGATCCTGTGTTTTCCCTCCGCGTCCCCCTCGTTTTTTACC
>DKVC01000042.1:10737-10889 GCA_002490995.1 Lachnospiraceae bacterium UBA7188 | reverse complement strand
GTTTTCCCTCCGCATCCCCCTCGTTTTTTACCCTGGAGGCAAAAAATACCAGAAAAGCTTCCTTTTCCTGATCATACACCGCTTCCGGCGCCCATACATTCCCGGCATTGGGAAGGCCTGTTTCGCAGCTCCGCTCTTTTGTCCAGTGCACG
>DKVC01000042.1:0-10416 GCA_002490995.1 Lachnospiraceae bacterium UBA7188 | reverse complement strand
CTCCGCTCTTTTGTCCAGTGCACGAGATCCTTCGTCTCCCACACAATGATACTGCGGCTGCCGTTTTCCTGCGCATCCTTCCACCCTCTGCCCGCCTCGATCCGCAGATCCGTGGCAATCAGATAAATGATGCCCGTCTGCGGGTTCCTGACCGGAAACGGATCGCGCACGCCGCAGGTGCCTGTCCGGGAGTACAGGATCGGATTCCCATTGTTTAAATCCTTCCAGTGCAGCCCATCCCGGCTCACCGAAAAATAAATCTGCTCGCCGTTTTTCTCCTCGCCGATAAAATGTGTAAATAAATACGCTGACATATGACTCTCCTTCCCTGCGTCTCTTCCTTATACTCTCTCAATCACGCATGTATGCTTTCGCTTTGCGCCTCTTTCCTCTTTATCATACGCAATCCCTACCAGCAAAATATCTCCGCCATACCCTTCCAGGGCCGCCGGATATCTCCGATCCTTAATCTGTGCAATAGCTCCCTCAGCCGACCGGTTCCACTTCAATTCGATCACCAACGCCGGCACTGGTGACAGTTTTTTCGGAAGATATACGATGTCCGCATATCCATCGCCGGAAGGCAATTCCTCAAATTTTAGATAGTAATCCTTGTAGCTGAAATAAGCCAGCTTGATCACGCTGCGGAGCGCCTGCTCATGATTATAAAACAAGGGGGCAGTTTCTTCTGCATGAATCTTTTCGATCTGCGCTGCCACCGCCTCTGCATTTTCCTGAATCGTATCGGCGATCAGCTGGTCACTCTCACGGACACGCCGGATCGTCTCGTCACGCTTCACCCTACGGACAGTTTTGGCAAATTCCAACCGGATCTCCTCATTCGGAATCCGAACCGTTTTCGTTTCTTTCTCATAGGCAAGATACCCCAAATGAATCAGCAGCGTCAATACATCATCCCGATCCCGGAAAGTAACAAGGTCGTTGGCAAACCCGTTGGTATCCACCGGAACCTCAACCCCGCCAAGCAGCTCCGCAATCGTTTTTGACATGCCGTCAAAGTCTAAACTGATGTATTCCATCAGACTTTTTGAGGCCGAAGTCTCTGTCCAATAGGAAGCAAATTCACAGCTGCGCAAAGCTTCCATGACCGCGTTTGGATTGTAAACAGATATTCCGTTCAGGGTATATCCATCATACCACTGTTTCATCATGGAAAAATCACAATCCCTCTCCCTGCAAAGCTCGCTCACTTCACCTTCTGTAAAGCCGGCATACTCCGCAAATTCCCTTGGATTTACAATTGTAAACTCTCTGAAATCCGAAATAGCCGACTGGGAACCATCCTTTTTCACCGGCAGGATTCCTGTAATATAGACGGCGGCAAAAATTTTGTCAGTCGCGCCGCTGTTCTTAAAGAGAGCCCGCAGGAATTCCAGGTAGACACGCCCTATCTCCGGGTTATCTCTGCCTTCCCGGACAGGGGCATCCCACTCGTCAATAATCATTATGAATTTCGTCCCCGTGGCCTGAACCGTATTTGCCAGAGTCGGCACAAATCCTTCTGCCGTCTTTACCTCCGGATAATTTTCCTTCAGTTCATGAATTATATTGCGTTTGATATAAGGCACTATATCGTCATAAGATGTCTCCCCTATCACCGCTGTCATATCCAGGTAAATGACATCATACCGGTTCAAATGCCTGCGATAAGATTCGGCATATCTGCGCTCTGTGGCAATCTCCAAATCTTCAAATAATGCTGCCGAATCACAGCTCCTGTCGTAATAGGCACACAGCATCTTTGCCGCAAAAGACTTTCCAAAACGCCGGGGTCTGCTGACGCAGGTCAGTTTTTCCGCTGTGTCGATCGTTCTGTTGATCAGATCTATCATGCCGCTCTTATCCACATAAATGCTGTTTCGTATCGCCGCAAAACCGCTGTTTCCCGGATTCAGATAATTTCCCAAAGACCTCACCTCTTCTCTCAGCCTGAATATACTCCTCTCCTGCCTGGTGCAGCTCAGCAGCGTCCATCCTTTTCAAAAGAAAGTATCGTGACAGAATGGGGCGAAAACAGATACTGCAGTTCATTTCCACTGACAGAAAAATGCTTTTCCTGCGGTGTGATGTTATCCGGATTTTCAAAGGAATTGGTCTCGTCCAACCCATGCCCTTTGAGGCAGGTAACCGTCACACTGTTCTTTGCCGGCCCGTCCAGTATCAGCTGCACATCCTTTTCCTCCCCGGTGAGATTCACCACTTTCAGTATCGTCCTGTCACTGTCTCTGTCCACGCTGGCGGCCACATACAGTTCCTCCAGCTCGGGCAGGCTGTCAACAGCATCATTGTATAATACACCGTTCACCCATGTCCGTACCCTTCTATCTTCCACTTCCAGTTCCAGGAAATATTCCATATCCTCCACATGGAAAATTCTCTGTGAAATGGTAGAGCCTCTTCCCGCACAGCAGGACGTCAGGTTGCAGTCCCAGTTATCCCAGCCGCCAAATTCCCAAACCAGCCGGTTTTTCTCGTCCTTTTCCCCGAAATAGATTTTCAGTCCCTTCCTTCCTGCCGTCCTCCGGAAACGGAAGGACACTTTATAATGGCTGCTTCTGATATCCGTGAACAGGTTTTCCAGATTATTCGTGTCAATCTGTATCTCGTTCAGCTCCATGACCTCCCCTGTGTTAAAGTCCGCAACCTTTACATCCCAGATCCTTCCCTCGATATCATTTCCCGCAACCGCAAATTTTCCCGTAATCGCTTTTTCATCCACTAACGGGATGACTTCATCTAAATCCGTTGTCTCAAAATGTACCGCATCGGTGCCCTGATTGCGCATAAAGAGCTTCTGCACATAATAGTTCGGCGTCTTCAATATCGCATGGTTATTAAACCACAGCATATCCGGTTTCCAGTTCACGTAATCCACGTTGCAGAGCATGGGCGCATAGCAAGCCATCGCCACTGCCTTCGACCGTTCCAGATGCGTCATATAGGCCGCCTCAACCAGTGCGTTGTAGTATGTATTCCCCCAGGAGGCGTACTCGCCAAGGAATACTTTCGGGCCGTTTTCGTCGTAGTCCTCATAGTGGTGCATATTTGCAAGGAACCATTCCGGTGCGGAATAATAGTGCTCGTCAATCAGGTCTGAGCCATATTTTTTGGCAGAGCGCCAGCCCGCCTCATAGCTTTCTCCCGAGGCAAACGGCCCCGCGGTATTAATAATCTGAATCTCCGGATATTTTTCGCGGATTGCTTTATGAAAATACGGATACCGCTGGAAAAATCCGTCTCCCACTTCCTCGTTGCCGATTCCGATATATTTCAGATGAAAAGGCGCTTCATGGCCCAGGTCTGTTCTGATTTTTCCCCAGACCGTATCGCTGCCGCCATTCGCAAACTCAATCAGATCCAGCGCGTCATTCACCCACTCCCCGATCTCCTCCAGCGGCACGCCGACGCCCTTGTGCGGGTTAAACCCTCCCGGAAGTATGGGAACCGGCTCCGCGCCAATCTCCTCACAGAAGCAGAAATACTCAAAATATCCCAGGCCAAGTGACTGGTTGTAGCCCCAGTTGCTGCGCCAGGTGGGGCGCTCCTCCACTTTGCCAAGCGTCCGCTTCCAGCGGTACATGGAATTGCGGTCATGGTCGTTCAGGCTGCCGTCATGTATGAGACAGCCCCCCGGAAAGCGCATGAACTTCGGGTGCATTTCCCGTAACGCCTCTGCGATATCCTTTCGCAGACCGCCCTTTTTCCCGAGGAAGGTATCCTGGGGAAAGAAAGATATCATATCCAGATCGCACGTTCCCCCTGCATCAAAAGTCAGCGCCAGGCGGCCGCTGGTGGTTGTCCGTGACGCAGTTATCTGCAGTTCATACTTCTTCCACTGTTCACCAGTGACTGCAAGATGTCCCTCCGCGCACACTTCCCCGTCTTCTTCCACCGTCACGCTGATACGGACGCTGCCCTCTGCACCTCCCGCGTACATGGAAAAATCATATCCTTTTCCGGCTTCCACAAAAAAGCCTGTATTATATCCCGTGTTGCGGACAGCGCCGCCGGGCTGTGACTCCACATGAAGATAATGCGGCTTCTCCGTATGCATCGGCTTCTCTGTGTGCACTTCCCAGTCGACAGCTCCCTCCTTTTCCCATGCGGTCAGGGCATGGTACCCTTTTTTGTCCATCTCGCAGTATTCAAACGAGCGGTTCTGTACCATCTCCGCATACAATCCGCCGTCTGCTGCGTGGTTGAGATCCTCAAAAAACAGTCCGTATAAAATACCCAGTTCCTTGTAGTTTTGATTCTGAAATACTTTTATCCGCTTCCTTTTCTGATTCATTTTCTGATTCATTTTTTAACCTCTCCATCCTGTCGCAAATCTATTCGACGTGAAGGATCAATTGCCAATCCCATTGGTTTTGCTTTGCTTTCTTTTATTTTATATATAAACGCGGCGTTCGTCAATAACTGTGTCAGTACTGCATTATAAAACTACAGGTTTATAGTCATTAATTTCACATACACTAATTACTGTCTCCATCCGGCGCATAACAAAACTCTGTCTCAAGTACATTCTTTCCCTTCCTGATATGGTATACCGCCATGGGAATCAGCGTTTTTGTGCAGATCAGATTGGCAGACAAGATTGGTATCGTGCAACGGTCCGAAATCCATCCTACAGATTCAGGCAGCTCCGTTTTCCGAAGCTGCCTGTCCATAAGCCGAGGCAATCCCTTTTCTGCCTGCCCGTATTCTAAGCAGTACCTCCTCTGCACGTCCGTCCCCCCGGCGCTCAGCCTTTGACTGATCCAATCATGACACCCTTTACAAAATACTTCTGGATAAACGGATAAATCATCATAATCGGAATCATCGTCACAACGATAAGGGCATACTTGATAACGCCTGCCATGGATGCAATCTTTGCCTGAAGTTCCGGGTCCGCCACTGTGGAGGGATCGATGGACTCCACCAGCAGAATCTCCCTCAGGAAGATTGTCAACGGATACAGGTTGCGGTCATTCATATAAATCAATGCGTTAAAGTAGGCGTTCCAGATACCCACGCCATAAAACAATACCAGTACGGCGATAATCGCTTTCGACAGCGGAAGGACAATCTTGAGAAAATATCTGATATCGGAGCAGCCGTCCATCATCGACGCCTCCATGAGCTCATCCGGAATCGTATTTCGGATAAATGTCCTTGCCACTATCATATTGTAGACGCTGAGGGCCCCGGGAATGATCAGCGCCCAGGGAGTGTTCAGCATATGCATCTGGCGAACCACCAGATAAGTCGGGATCATGCCGCCGTTAAAGAACATAGTAAAGGTAAAAAACAGCATTACGATATTTCTTCCGGGCACATCATTGCGCGACAGGCAGTATGCTGTCGTCATGGTCAGGACCAGGCTGATCAGTGTGCCTCCTACCGTATACAATAAAGAATTCCGGAATCCAGTCCACACTTTCGGCGTGTTCAATACAGCCTTATAGCCTTCCAGGCTGAAGTCAACAGGAAACAGCAGCACTTTTCCTGCCTGCACCGCATTGCCGGAGGAGAAGGAGGCGCTGATGACAAAAATACAGGGATATAAGACCACAAGGAAAAACAGTGTCAGCACCACAGCCACAATAATCGTGAAGATCTTATCCCGAGTGCTATAATTTTTAAATTTACTCATATTCCGGCCCTCCTAGAAAATACCGCTGCCATTTAGCTTCTTACTGCCCCAGTTCGCAATAACTAATAGTATGAAATTGACTACCGAGTTGAACATGCCGATGGCTGTGGACAGCGAGAAGTCTGTAATCCCGCTTGCAAGTCCGATCTTATACACATAAGTGGAGACAACTTCACTGTAGTTCAGATTTAAGTTATTCTGCATCAGCAGTACTTTTTCAAATCCTACATTCATGATTCCGCCCACCGCTAAAATCAGCATGATACTGGCTGTCGGCAGGATGGAGGGAATATCAATATTCCATACTCTCTGGAAACGGGTAGCGCCGTCTATGGCTGCTGCTTCATGCAGCGACTGATCCACACCTGCCAGGGCCGCGATATAGATAATGGCATTGTACCCCGTTGACTGCCATACCGCGCTCCACACATAGATATGCTTGAACCAGTTTCCCTTTGCGAGAATATTCGGGGCCGTCTCCCCCGTCAGGAAAGTGAAAAGGCTTCCGTAGACACCGCTCCGGTTATTTAAAAGCTGGAAAATCAAACCTACCATGACTACGGTTGAAAAGAAATGGGGAATATAGGTAACGGTCTGTATTACCTTTTTGTACTTTTTCCCTCCCAGCGTGTTAAGCAGTATTGCAAATATAATGGGGATCGGGAATGTCACTATAAGGGAATACAGGGACACTGTCAGCGTGTTCCGCATAATCAGCGGAAATTTGCTGGAACCGAAGAATTTGGCAAAATTTTTAAGTCCCACCCATGGGCTTCCCCATATCCCGTCCCTCACATTGTAATCCTTAAAGGCCAGTACAAGCCCTCCCATGGGAAGATAGGAAAAAATGAACAGATATACAAGTGGTACGATAAGCAGCAGATAGATCTGCCATCTGGAACATATTTTTTTCAACAGCTTGTTATTCTTCATGCGATATCCTTCCTATAAGTTATACTCGTGGGCGCATCCGTTTGCCGGTTTCCTGTTTTATACTCGTGAACGTATTTAATTGCCACTTTCAGCTCTGGATTGCCGATGCGTTCACTCGTGATACTGTGCAGATGGCAATTATTTGCGTTTGTGGGTATATATCGCAGAAACGCTCACTCGATATACATTTCATTTGGCAAATGTTTTGGCTGTGAGTATAAGGAAATGCCTCCAAATAACCTACGCAGGCCTATTGCAGAATTTACAGATTTTATCAGGTTTACTCTGAAGAAATCGCGTAGGTTATTTTCCGGCAGTTCCTAAAACAACATATACTTCGGTTATAAAGCAATGTGCAGCATTCAGGATACTTCCCAATGCTGCACATCCTGACATTATATCATTCTGCTAAACGATCGTATGCGCTCTGTGCACAGCTGACCCATTCCGGTAACCCCATGCTGTTAATCTCTTCAACATATGCATCCCAGTCGTTTTCAACGTCTCTTGATCCTGTGATAAACTCAGCCATTGTCTGGTCTACAAAGGTAGGAATATCAACCAGCGCCTGCTGGATCTGCTCCATCTCTTCCTCATTGTAGTGAAGGATTGTGGGAAGCACGTACTCCGGATGCAGATGGTTGTACAATACCACGTTCTCACCCTGCAGGTTGGAAGGATCATCCGCAGAATATTCATTGACAGTGGCTACCTGATTGGCATCGTCAAGTGAAAAATACCTGGGTCCCGCATTAAACCAGAACTTGTCTGTAGTCGTGGAAGACCATACGTCATTCAGAACCTTGTATTTCACGCCGTCATAGAGGCCTGCTTCCACATAATCGTTGGATTCGTTTTTCAGGACTTCAGGATCATCCGTCCAGTCCACGCCCTTCTCGCCGTATCTGCCCATGATGCTGACTGTGGGGTCAAAGAACGCATCCGCAAGCTTCACAGCCAGATCCACCTTATCGCTGCCGTTAAAGATGTACATTACGGAATGGTTCTGCCATGCGAAATTCGCCTCATACGGGGACCAGTTGATCCCTTCCGGGCCAGCTACCGGCGCAATCATTTCCATCTGCAGGAAGTTGGGATTATTCTTGGCATCCGGCCAGTTGCTCAGGGAGCCCGCGCTCACAAAGCCGACCATATTGGGCTCCTGGTTCAGGGTTGCCTTAAACTGTGTTCCGTCATCCGTAAATACGGTTGCCGCCATCAGCCCTTCCTCATACAAATCATGCATGTAGCGAAGCCCGTTGCGGTACTCTTCCGTAGTAACCGATGCAATCACTTTGTTGTTCTCGTCAAGCGCCAGAGGTCCGTTAAAATATGTAAAGGAATTCATTAAGCCCTTGGCGATATTTCCGCCGTACCCTACTTTCTGGGCACCATACAGAGGAATCTCATCCTTAATGCCGTTTCCGTTGGGATCCTGGTCACGGAAAGCGATCAGCACTTCCTTCAGCTCATCCGTGGTTGTGGGTACGGAAAGCCCCAGTTTGTCCAGCCACTCGCGGTTGATAAACATACGGTTGCAGGTCTGGTTCCATGTCTCACGCTCATATTTCACAAAGCTGTAGGTATGGCCATCTGCCAGTGTCATAATTTTGGAGATATCTTCCAGATCATCTGCCGGAATATTGTTGTAATTCGGCATTACAGAAGGGTCGTTCAGATAATCTTCCACAGGAAGGAAAATGCCGTTTTTGCCGTAATCCAGTGCGACTTCCTGGGTAAGGGCTCCCGAGATCAGCACATCCGGCAAATCGTCCGGCTCTGCGACCATCAGTGCCAGTTTTGTCAGAAGATCATTGTTATCGCTGGGGAGCAGCTCGAATTCCAAATCAATCCCCGTCATATCTTCCAGATACTTCGTCAGGAAATTCTCGTCATAGCTTGATACTCCCGTATTTGCCTGGATACCGATCACAAGCTTGTTGTCCCCGTCAGCTGCAGGCTCCGCTGATGATGCCTGATCTGATGAAGCAGAACCGTCATCGGACACTGCGGATTCTGACTCCTGCTGGCTGTCGCTGGCACTCCCGCTTTGGCTGTTACTGTCAGCCCCGCTGTCTCCGTTACCGCAGCCTGCCAGCAGCATCGCCCCTGACATCACAGCCGCAAACAACTGCATTACTTTTTTCTTTCTCATAAAAAGCCTCCTGTCCTTTTGATTATTTTGTCATTAGCTTTATCGCTACAATCATATTATAGGAGGCATTCTCACGAATTTGTATGCATTTATTTTTCCATTTTGGTAATATTTTCGGTTCCAGGGTGAACGCTGATGTAATGCGAGGGAAAACAGCGGCAAATGAATGCGTTCACGAGTATATCAGCACCGTGTAATAAAAACAGGCAGCTGTTATGAGGACATTGAAAGCGATATCATAAAAATTCCCTGTACCACAGCCGCCTGTGCAGCCTGCCGTGGTACAGAGAATTCCTGTAAACCTATCATATCGGGATATCATCCGGTCCTCATACCCGCCCTTTTGCGCAAAGGTAATTTTCAAGGTAAGCTCCAAAGGAATCCATGTTATCATCCAACATGGCCAGGCTGCATATGAGTTCAGCGCCATGTCTCTCCAGATACCTTTTAATGTACTTTCTGATTGTAACCATACTCATAATTCTTCACTCCTTTTCCTGTTGTTTCTGTCTCCTTGTTACAATTACATTCTACCTGCAGACAGGCTTTTGGAAAAGGAGCATTGTTGACCTGATTTAAGTCGATATTGACTTTTTTCCTATCCCACGATATAGTAAGTATGTCATCTCCAGACATACAGCACTTCAAGTATCCCACAGGAGGTCGAAACACCATGCAGCATCCCTACCACAAGACATTCCAATCCTTAAGCCCCCTGGGCATCCTGATACGATTTGCCACCACCCCAGGGGGATATTTTCCGCTGCACTGGCATGAGGAACTGGAACTTCTTTATCCCCTGAACGGAGAGATCAGCCTCCTGCTTGCAGGAGAAAAGCACCAGATTCCCGAACGCACCCTGGCTGTAATAGATCCGTGCCAGGTACACAGCACTTATTGCCCGAACAGGACGTCTATGTTCTTGAACATCCATCTGTCCAAAAAACTGTTGGAAAATTACCTTCCGGACATCTCATTGCGCCGGATACACTGCCTCCCGGACTGTACGAAAGCCCCCCTGCTTCCCCAATACCGGGAGCTCTGCGGCTTTGCGGAAAAGCTGGTGCTCCTTTACATAAAAGACACCCCTGTCTTCATGATGGAGGCAGAGGGGATCGTCCTGCAGCTGATGGCGCATCTTTTCCGCAATTTCTCCATGATCACAGCGAATCTGTCCGCACCTGTGGACATCATGACCATGGAACGGATACGCGCCATAATCACCTACACGGAAGCACATTTCAGAGAGCCCGTATCTTTAGATGACGCCGCCGGGCAGCTTGGTCTGGGAAAGGAAGCTTTCTGCCGGTTCATCAAAAAGAATATGGGAATGACCTATCTGAACTACCTGAATGAAGTGCGTCTTTCCCATGTATACAGGGATCTCCAGGAAAGCGATGCCTCTGTGGGCGAGATCATGGCAGCAAACGGTTTCACGAACCAAAAGCTCTTTAACCGAACTTTTAAAAAGCTGTATGGACACACCCCTTCCTCCGTCCGGCGATGCATGCCATAGGCTTGTTATTCTTTTTTGCAAAAGAGTCAAGAATATGGTTTAAAAAAATATTTGCCATTCCTCCGAAAATATGCTACACTCTATCCAAAGCATTATTTCAAATCCGGTATGGCCGTTAGGGCTGCATACCTGTCCAATATCAGATTTTTCATC
>DKVC01000158.1:25654-49080 GCA_002490995.1 Lachnospiraceae bacterium UBA7188 | reverse complement strand
CGAGGAGAAGCTGAAATCCTTCCTTGCTCCTCAGGACAGGGAAGCAGCCGGAGGAGACGCAGGGGGTGAGGAATAATGGCAAAGCGAAAGGAAGAGACGCCGCCGGCCGGTGCGCCGGCATGGATGGCTACATTCAGTGATCTGATGAACCTTCTGCTCTGCTTTTTCGTCATGCTTTTTGCCATGTCCAGTATTGAGGAGGCGAAGCTGCAGGAATTCGTGGCTGCCATGAACAATACTTTCAGTGTTTTTGACGGGGGAGCTTCCGCCATAGGGGACGGTATTCTGATCAGCAACGGCGTCAGCCAGCTGAATGAGCTTGACCAGTATATCAACAGTACCGGTAAGGTCGCTGACAGTGATACGGACGGTGAGAACATGGAGGAATTCGAGAAACATCCGGAAGTTCTGGAACAGAAACTGGAAGAGCAGAGGCTGCAGAAGAACGAAGAGCGCGCGGAAGCAATAGAGGAAATGCTTCGGGAGAATGAGATTGCCGACGAGGTTGAAATCAGCTTTACTGCCCAGTATGTCAAACTGACCATGAACGGTGGTCTTCTGTTTGACTCCGGAAGCGCACAGCTGAAGGAAGAAGCAAAGCAGATTGTCGACAAAGTGGGGGTAATTCTGGAACGATACAGCGAGGGAACCATTGAGATAGAGGGGCATACAGATAATGTTCCCATAAACAGTGCACAATTCCCGAGCAATGAGGAATTGAGCAGTGCCAGGGCGCTGTCCGTTTTTTACTATCTGCTGGAAGGGACATCGTTAAACCCGGTGGGGATAAAGCATGCCGGGATGGGAGAGAGAGTGCCCATAGCCGATAACGGGACACCGGAGGGCAGGAGCAGGAACCGAAGGGTTGAAATCTTAATCTATAATCCGTCCGCACAATAAAGAGACAGGATGGAAGAAAGGGCTTTTGAGACATGAAAAAGAATTTATTGAGTGTGCTTATCCTGGTGTTGATGATTGTGAACATTGCATTGTCGGCAGTCATGATGACCAATGTTATCAGCACAAACAAGAAGACGGCAGAACTGATGGACAGTATCGGTGCAGCGATGAACCTGGAACTGTATACACCCGGCGCCGGTCCCGAGGTATCTCTTTCGGACACAGTCACCCATGTAATGGATCAGATGACGATTCCTCTGGCATATTCGACGAATGCGGACGGTACGGTTGACAGCAAGCAGACATACCTTGTATTTGACATCTCATTGCTCATGGACAAGAATCATGAGGATTTTGCGCAGTACTCGGGTTCAATCTCTGATTACGACAGTGTGATCAAGGATGCGGTAGCGCGTGTGGTGAGCAATTATACGGAGGAGGAATGCAGGGCTTCTTTTACCGAAGACATCAGGAATGAGATGCTTACAGCGATTCAGAATCAATTTCAGTCCACATTTATTTACGGAATTACCCTCAGCAATATAAAGTATGGTGGCTGATGGATATGGCAGACATGGGCAATGGGAAATACAGTCATGGAATAAAGCATGCAGCGCCTAGAAAGCATGCGACAGGAGGTGAGCTTGTGTGGCCGAGATACTTTCTCAGGCGGAGATTGACGCCCTGCTGAATGCGATGTCTTCAGGTGAACTGGACGCCGAACAGATGCAGCCGAAGGACGAGAAGAAGGTCAGAAATTATGACTTCAGCCGCCCAACAAAGTTCTCCAAAGAGCATTTGAGGACTCTGGAGATCATATTCGAGCATTATGCCCGTCTGGTTTCCACAAATCTTCCGGTGTATCTGCGTAAGAACGTGCAGGTGTCGGTGGTAGGATCTGAAGCTATCACGTTTAATGAATTTACCAATTCTCTATCCAGTCCTATCATTATGGGGATTATCAATTTTGCACCGTTGAACGGGTCTATTATTATGGAATTGGGTATCAATCTCGGATATGCCATGCTGGACCGTATGCTGGGCGGAAGCGGAGTGCCCCTGGAGAAGGGCAGAGAATTTTCCGAGATAGAGCAGATAATCATTGAAAAAATATTAGTGATGTTGACCCAGCTTCTGCGGGAGCCGTGGAAAAATGTAATTGATATAGCGCCTGTATTGAGCCGTCTGGAAACCAATTCCCAGTTCGCACAGGTTATAGCCCCGAGCGACATGGTCGCGATTGTGACCCTGGAGATTAAAATTGGGGATGTAGAAGGTTTCATGAATATCTGCCTTCCGTTTTTCACATTGGAAGATATCATGGATAAGCTGAATACGAAGTACTGGTATTCTACCATGCAGGAGAATCATGACGAGAATTATGAGGCATACATTGAGTCCATGTTGCGCAAGGTGGATGTACCGATTCGGGCAGTTCTGGGCAAGAGTAAGATTTCTGTCAATGATTTCCTGAACCTGCAGGTGGGAGACTGCATCCGGCTGGATACCGGAGTGGATCAGGATATGAATGTGTACGTGGGCAATATCAGGAAATTTACGGCATTGCCCGGTACGGAAAAGGATTCTTATGCTGTCAGGATTACATCAGTTATTAGAGAGGAGGAGTAAACAATGGACGGGTTGTCCCAGGACGAGATAAACGCTTTACTTGCCGGCATGAATCTGGGTGATGAAGAAGAGCCGGAAGCGATTGGAAATGATGAAGAAGTCAGTGGAGGGTCAGCGGATATCATCCAGGAGATGGCGCAGGCCAGTGAACTCCTTTCAGATGTAGAGAAGGATGCCATCGGTGAAGTAGGCAATATCAGTATGGGTTCTTCGGCTACTACATTATATTCCCTTGTGAACAGGAAGGTAAATATTACGACTCCTGTGGTGGAATTCTGCACATGGGATGATTTAATGACCCAGTATGAGAGACCCTGCGTTTTTATTCAGATCAAATACACCGTAGGCCTGGATGGCACCAATATCCTGATATTGAAGGAGCATGATGTGAAGGTGATCACCGACCTGATGATGGGCGGTGACGGTACGAATACGGACGGGGAACTGGGAGAACTGCATTTAAGCGCCATTTCTGAGGCCATGAACCAGATGATGGGAGCAGCGGCTACATCTCTCTCCACAATGATGCAGAAGAAGATTGACATCAGCCCTCCGGAGGCTTCGCTTCTGGATTTGGCGCAGGTAAAAAACGGGGAAGATGTTTCACCGTTCCTCGGAGGCGTATTTGTCAAAATTTCTTTTCGGATGCAGATTGATGATCTGGTGGACAGCTCTATTATGCAGCTGTATCCGGTAGAGTTTGCACGAAGCATAGTAGACAGTTTTATGAATTCCCAGCCGATGGCTGCTCCCCAGGCTGAAGAGCCAAAGGCGGCACCGGCTTCGGATATGGGTGCCGGCGCAGGCATGCAGAATGGCATGAACGGAAATGCAGGCCAGGCTCCTCAGATGGGAATGAACGATATGAATGCGGGCATGGCGCCCGGAATGATGGGCGGGATGAACCCTCAGATGGGGATGCCTCAGGGAATGAATCCCCAGATGGATATGAATTCCCAGATGGGCATGTACGGAATGCCTCAGGGAATGAACCCTCAGATGGGCATGCAGCAGGGGATGAATCCTCAGATGGGAATGCCTCAGGGAATGAACCCCCAGATGGGCATGCAGCAGGGAATGTATCCCCAGATGGGTATGTATGGAATGCCCATGGGAATGTATCCTCAGATGGGAATGCCTCAGGGGACGGCGCCGCAGAATTACAATGTGCAGACAGCGCAGTTTCAGAACTTTTCCAACGAGGGTGGAATGATTGCGGGACAGGAGAATATCGGTCTGATCATGGATGTTCCTCTGAATGTCACCGTAGAACTTGGACGTACGACCAAGTCGATTTCCGAAATTCTTGACTTTGCGCCTGGCACAATTATTGAGCTTGAACGGATTGCCGGGGAACCTATAGATGTACTGGTGAATGGCAAGCTTGTGGCAAAGGGAGAAGTAGTAGTAATTGAAGAAAGCTTTGGCGTAAGAGTAACTGAAATTATCAAGTAGGAGGAAATTTCAAATGGCGAAGAATATTTTGGTATGTGATGATGCCGCATTCATGAGGATGATGATTAAGAATACCCTCACCAAGGGCGGCTACACGGTGGCCGGAGAGGCTGAAAATGGGGCAAAGGCTGTGGAGAAATACAAGGAGCTTTCTCCTGACCTTGTGCTGATGGACATTACCATGCCGGAGATGGATGGCATTCAGGCACTGAAGGAGATCAAGAAGCTGGATCCCAATGCCAAAGTAATCATGTGTTCTGCGATGGGACAGCAGGCCATGGTCGTGGAATCCATCCAGGCCGGCGCGAGGGACTTTATCGTTAAGCCTTTCCAGGAAGACCGTGTCCTGGAGGCTGTGAAGAAGGTTGTCGGCTGATGGGATTGTTCATTCCCGTAATTGGGGTTGCCTCCGGTGCAGGAAGCTATGCGCAGTTTATCACGGTTCTGTTGATTTTTGTGGCTGTGCTGGGGGTAACTGCATGGACTACCCGATGGATGGCCAATTATCAGAAGCAGCAGAGTGCAAATGAGAATATTCAGGTAATAGAGACCACTCGTATTGCGAATAATAAGTATATTCAGATTATACGGGCAGGCGAGAAGTACATGGTAATTGCTGTCTGTAAGGATACAGTTACCATGCTGGGTGAGATTTCGGGAGAACAGCTGAAGGAGGGAGCTCCCGTACAGCATCTCAGCTTTAAGGAGCTTCTCGATAAAGCTGCAGTGAAGACAAAAGCCGCCCGGGAGGAGCCAAAGGAAAAGCAGATGCATGATGAAAAATAAGCTTATATTCAAGCGAATAGCAACCGCAATATGCCTACTCGTTATGGTGGGCATATTGTGCATTCTAAGTTCAATGAGAGTGTATGCCAGCGCAGGCCAGGATGCGGATAATGTCCTGAATATCACGTTCGGCAATGGAAACGGGGAAATCAGCGGCTCGCTGCGGATCTTGCTGACTTTGACGCTGATCAGTATTGCACCGACTCTTCTGATCATGATGACCTCCTTCACGCGTATTATTATCGTGCTGCATTTTACCCGTGCCGCGCTGAATACGCAGACGGCACCGCCCAATCAGGTGCTTGTGGGCCTGGCGCTGATCCTTACCTTTTTTATCATGGAACCCACGATTACCCAGATCAACGAACAGGCGTACCAGCCTTATGAGGCCGGAGAAATCAGCCTGGATGAGGCATTGGAAAAAGGGATTGAGCCTCTGAGGCTTTTTATGTACGACCACACGCAGCTGGAAGACGTTGAGTTATTCATGGATATTTCGGGCCAGGAATGGGACGGAACGACGCTGGGGGACATTCCATTGTCCGTATTGCTCCCGAGTTTTATGATCAGTGAGCTGAGGATTGCGTTCTGGATTGGATTTGTGATTTATGTACCTTTTATTGTCATTGATATGGTGGTGGCTTCCACTCTTATGAGTATGGGTATGATGATGCTGCCGCCCACTACGATTTCCATGCCCTTTAAGATATTGCTGTTTGTACTGGCGGACGGATGGAATCTGATTATAGGGCAGCTGGTGGAATCGTTTTATTACTGAGAGTTTATAATCGTGCCCAGAAATATTTGTCAACGTAAATATATAACGAGTGAGCGCTTCTGCGATCCGGACCAAAAGGATGGCAAGGAAATGCACTTACGAGTATAATGTGTTTGGAAACTGCCGCAGAAGCCGGTTTTCCATGAAACAACAGAGAGGAAGTTCGGTATGACAATTGACGCAGTAATGGATATTATGAGAAATGCTCTGTTTTTGGTTATAAAGGTATCGCTGCCGGTTCTGTTGGTTTCGCTGTGTGTGGGTCTGATTGTCAGTATTTTTCAGACGGTGACTTCCATTCAGGAACAGACGCTTACTTTTGTGCCAAAGATTGTCTGCGTATTTTTTTCGCTGGTAATATTTGGAAACTGGATGATGACTGCCATGGTGGAATTTATGGAATCGCTGTGGTCTAATTTCGGCCTTTACATGCATCAGTAAGGGAGTCTGGGGTAAATGGTTCATTACTCATTTTCTGCATATGATTTGGAATATTTTCTGTTGATACTCGTGAGGGTGAGCTGTTTTGTATTTGTTGCCCCGTTTTTCAGTATGAGAAATACACCGGCCAATGTGCGGATAGCTATCAGCTTTTTTACATCGCTGCTACTGTATCAGGCATTGACGCCGGCGCAGGCGGTTCAATATTCCACGGTAACGGAATACGCTGTCATTGTGATGAAAGAGGCAGTGGCAGGGCTGTTGATCGGATTTGCTGCAAATATATGTACTACAATTGTAAATTTTGCGGGTTCCATTGCAGATATGGAGACTGGCTTGTCCATGGTGACATTGATGGATCCTACCAGTCGTGAGAGTACCAGCATTACCGGTGTGCTGTATCAATATGTGCTGATGCTGATGATGATGGCCACAGGAATGTATCGCTACCTGTTCGGTGCTCTGGCAGATACGTTTGAACTGATTCCGGTGAATGGTGCAGTTTTGCATGCGGATTCTCTGCTTGAGTCCATGATTATGTTTCTGGGAGATTATGTTATCATCGGATTCAGAATTGTACTTCCGATTTTTTGTTCCATACTGTTGCTGAATGCTGTCCTTGGAATTCTTGCCAAGGTTTCTCCGCAGATGAACATGTTTGCTGTTGGTATTCAGCTGAAGGTACTGGTAGGGCTGTCGGTGCTCTTTTTTACGGCGGGGATGCTGCCGGGAATCGCAGATTTTATCTTTGAGGAGATGAAGCGGATGATCCTTTCCTTTGTGGGAGGTATGACATGATTCGTTATAATCTGCAGTTTTTTGCAAAGGAAGGCATGGGCGGCGAGAAGACGGAGCCCGCTACCCAGAAAAAGCTGAATGATGCCCGGAAAAAGGGGCAGGTGGCAAAGAGCCGTGAGATTACCAACGGACTCGAATTGCTGGCTCTGTTTCTGATATTGAAGCTGTGGGTGGGACATATGGGAGTCCAGTTTCTGGATATTTTCAACAATGTCTACAGCAGGATAACGGATATCGTTGTATTCTGGCAGGGGACCATGCCTGAACGGGATGTGAGTATTTTGTTCCGGCAGATGCTGCTGCAGGTATTGTATATAGTAGCTCCCATTCTGGCAGTCGGCTTTCTGATCGCGTTTGTAACAGATGTAGCCCAGGTAAAGTGGAGGCCTACGCTTGATCCCATAAGGCCGAAGCTCAGCAAGCTGAATCCACTGAAAGGATTTAAGAAATTTTTTTCTCTGAATGCACTGGTAGAACTTGTCAAGTCCATAGCGAAGATTGCCCTGATATTATATGTATGTTATAATTATTTAAAGGATAAGTGGCCTGTTCTGCTGAACCTGTATGATGTGACACTGATGCAGGCACTGCAGCTGATTGCAGGGATTGTTACGGATCTGGGAATCCGGATTGCCGCGCTGTATATGTTGATTGCCTTCGCAGATTTTGCTTATCAGAAGATTAAGTTCAAAAATGATATGAAGATGAGCAAGCAGGAAGTCAAGGAAGAGTATAAGCAGCAGGAAGGGGATCCTCAGGTAAAAAGTAAGATACGGCAGAAGATGAGAGAGAGTTCCATGCGGCGTATGATGCAGGATTTGCCGCAGGCGGATGTGGTTATTACCAACCCCACTCATTACGCCGTAGCGATTAAGTATGACCCCAAGGTGGCGGATGCACCTCTGGTCATTGCAAAAGGTGAAGATTATCTGGCAGCCCGCATCAAAGAGGTGGCCAGGGAAAATAAAATTGAAATCGTTGAAAATAAACCACTGGCCCGGATGCTTTATGCCAATGTGGATATAGGGCAGGCGGTGCCGCCGGAGCTGTATCAGGCGGTGGCGGAAGTCCTTGCATTTGTATATCAGCTTCAGGGTAAAATTTAAGGGAGGAGGAGCAGAACATGAATGAGAGACTGGCCAAGACAGATGCTATCGTGGCAATCTATGTATTGATAGCGTTTATCATGTTGATTGTGCCTCTTCCGGCATCGGTACTGGATGTGTTCATGGCCTTTAATATCGCCATTGCATTTACCATCCTGTTTGCCTGTATGTTTATCAAGGAAGTACTGGATATGTCCTACTTTCCGACGATTCTGCTGTTTACCACTATTTTCAGGATTGCCATGAATGTCTCTTCCACAAGGCTGATTCTTACGACGGGCACTTCCGGCAATGTGGTAATGACTTTCGGACAGTTTGTAGGCGGCGGAGATTTGATTGTAGGTGCCATTGTCTTTATTATCCTGATTATGATTCAATTTCTGGTTATAAACAAGGGTTCTGAACGTGTGGCTGAGGTAACAGCGAGATTTACCCTGGATGCAATGCCTGGTAAGCAGATGGCCATTGATGCCGATCTGAATACAGGAGCCATTGACGATAAGGAAGCAAAGGAGAGACGTGACAAGATTCAGCAGGAATCCAGTTTTTTCGGTTCCATGGATGGTGCCGTGAAGTATGTAAAGGGAGACGCCGTTGCAGGCCTTCTGCTGACATTGATCAATGTAATCGGCGGTATTGCCATGGGCATGCTGCGCAACGGTATGGATGTGACTTCTGCTTTGAATAATTATGGTATCCTTACCATAGGTGACGGCCTGGTGAGCCAGATTCCCTCGCTGCTGATCTCCCTGTCAACCGGTGTGCTGGTTACCAAGGGAAGCAAGGAGGCAGATTTTGGCCCGGCGATTGTAAAGCAGCTGTTCGGCATTCCAAAGGCTATGTATATGGTAGGAGGGACTCTGGTCTTTCTGGGCGTATTTACGGATCTGAACACGATACTTTTTATGGGAATGGGCCTTCTGTTTATCGTTGGCGGCAGAATGATTGCCAACAATCTGGAGACTGCTGCGATTGAAGGGGAAATAGATACTGATGAGGCTGCTGCAGATGAGATCAGGCAGCCTGAAAATGTTGCCAGTCTTCTTCAGGTGGATCCCATTGAACTGGAATTCGGTTACGGCATCATTCCGCTGGCGGACGTGAATCAGGGGGGCGACCTGTTGGACCGTGTGGTTATGATAAGGCGGCAGATTGCGCTGGAGCTGGGTACAGTGGTTCCCATTATCCGTCTGCGCGACAATATCCAGCTGAATCCCAATCAGTATATTATTAAGATAAAGGGAATCCAGGTCAGCGAAGGGGAGATTTTGTTCGACCATTACATGGCCATGAATCCGGGGTATGTGGAAGAAGAGATTACCGGTATCCCCACTTTTGAGCCTTCCTTCCATCTGCCTGCCATCTGGATTACGGAGGGGCAGAGAGAAAGAGCGGAAAGTCTGGGTTACACGGTAGTAGATCCGCCGTCTATCATTGCCACCCACCTGACGGAAATCATCCGGCAGTATATTGCGGATCTGCTGAGCAGGCAGGATGTACAGAATCTGATTAACAACCTGAAGGAGACCAATCCTTCCCTTGTGGAGGAGCTGGTGCCCAAGCTTCTGGGGCTTGGCGAAATTCAGAAGGTGCTGCAGAATCTGTTGAAAGAGGGAATTTCCATCAGGGATTTGCTGACGATCATGGAGACGCTGGCAGATTATGCGCCGGCTACCAGGGATACCGATATCCTGACGGAATATGTACGGCAAAGCCTGAAACGGGCCATTTCCACAAAATATTTTCCCAACCATGAGACGACCAATGTGGTTACGCTGGATCCGAAGGTGGAACAGGAGATCATGGGCAGTGTGAAGCAGACGGAAAACGGTGCGTTCCTGAATCTGGATCCCAACAGATCCAGGGCGATTATCGATTCTGTGGGAAAAGAAGTGCAGAAGCTGGAGAGCCTGGGGAAGAATCCCATTATCATTACTTCTCCCATTGTGCGCATGTATTTTAAGCGCCTTACAGAGGATTATTATAAGGATCTGGTAGTGGTATCCTACAATGAAGTGGAATCTAATGTGGAACTACAGTCGGTTGGGATGGTGACGGCATAAAATGATAATTAAGAAGTTTGTTGGCAAAACAGAAGAGGAAGCAGTGGCGGCAGCCAGAAAAGAACTGGGCGACAGCGTTGTCATCATGAATGTGAAGGCTGTGGAAAGAAAAGGGCTGAGGGCCATTTTCCGCGCCAGGCAGACCGAAGTGACAGTGGCGCTGGAGGAAGAGAATGATACGCTGAAAACTGTACGCCGGGAGCAGGCTTCCGCTCCGGTTAAAAAAGAACCTGTTCCCGTTCCTCTGAAAAAGCTTTCTGCAGGAAATGGTGCACCATCAGAAGATTTTTCCTATGAGAATGCCCTGGATCCGGAGGACAGGATATCCATTGAGAAGAAGCTTGATAACCTGCAGTCACTTCTGATGACACGTTTTCAGCAGAGTGAAGCAGAGCGGGAGAATACTGCCGGCCGGAAAGTGAATTCCGATTCCGAAGGAGGATCTGAGGAAGAAAAACAGGAGGAAACTGGTCCGGAAGAGATTACGGAACAGCAGCGTTTTCTGCGTCTTCTGTATAATACCATGCTGGAAAGCGAAGTGGATGAGAAATACGCGAATCAGATTGTGAATGATGTGGATGTATCGGGACAGTCAAATCTGCCAATAGACTATATTCTGGAAAATATATATCAGAAAATGATTTTAAAATTCGGCAGGGCTCAGGGAATTGTATCCGCGGAGGGAGGACCAAAGATTGTTATTTTTATGGGACCAACCGGGGTGGGCAAGACTACCACCATAGCAAAGATTGCCAGCAGCTATGCTGTGGAGGAGAAAAAGAAAGTGGCTCTTCTGACCGCAGATACCTACCGGATTGCGGCAGTAGAGCAGCTGAGGACTTATGCCAATATTCTGGAGGTTCCGTTCAGGGTTATTTACTCGGAGGGAGAAGTCCGGGAAGCGGTTCGGGAATTTGTAAGTTATGATTACATTTTTGTAGACACCATGGGACATTCTCATAAGAATGAAGAGCAGCTGGGTCATATGAAAAAGCTTTACGAGGCTTTGCAGGAGACAGGGGACTGCCAGACCTTTCTGGTTCTCTCGGCTACAACAAAGTACAGGGATCTTTTGAAAATCGTATCGACATATGAAGACGTGGCGGACTTTCAGTTGATTTTTACGAAGCTTGACGAGACAGCAGCCATGGGGAATCTGTTGAATATGAAGATGTTTACCGGTAAGCCGGTGGCATTTGTAACCAACGGACAGAATGTGCCCAGTGATATTGAGCAGTTTAATCCTCAGAAAACGGTAAAGCAGATTCTGAGCATAAAACAGGAAAAAAGTTAAGATGAAACTGGAACAGGAGGTACCATATGGATCAGGCAGAACAATTACGTATCCTAAAAGCAGGCCAGCAGCAGCCGAAACCGTTGGCGCGGGTCATTACCGTTACCAGCGGCAAGGGCGGCGTGGGAAAATCCAATACCTCCATAAATCTGGCGATTCAGTTCCGGAAAATGGGAAAGCGGGTCATTATATTGGATGCGGATTTTGGCCTGGCCAATATAGAGATTATGTTTGGGGCAGTTCCCAAGCATAATCTGTGCGATCTGATCTATCAGGGGAAACGTATTACTGATATTATTACATGGGGCCCCATGGAGGTGGGGTTTATATCCGGAGGCAGCGGAATCGCGGGTATGTCTAATCTGAATCGCGATTATCTGAACTACATCATTCAGAATCTTGCTCAACTGGATACAATTACCGACATTATCATTGTAGATACCGGAGCCGGTATTTCAGATGCTGTATTGGAATTTCTGGTGGCGAGCGGCGAGATTCTGCTGGTAACCACACCGGAGCCTACATCCATTACGGATTCTTATTCTCTGCTGAAAGCGCTGTATCGTCATCAGAGGTTTGATGCGGAGGCGACGAAGGTAAAGCTCATTGCCAACAGGGTGTCGAAAGAGTCAGAGGGGAAAATTCTTTATGATAAACTGAATGCAGTGGTTGAACGCTATTTAAAAGTGCCCATATTGTATCTGGGGTGTGTGCCGGAGGACGCACAGCTGTCACGTTCCGTAATGCAGCAGACTCCGGTTTCCCTGCACAATCCCGGTGCAAAGTCTACTCTGGCCTATGAGCGTATTGCAGGAAGGCTCCTGGATAAGGTGGAGGAGGAGCGTCAGCCCAGGAGAGGAATGGCGGCGTTTTTTTCCCATATTATTGCAGGAAGAAGATAGTTATGTGTATGCAGGGCGAAAAACAGCCGGATGATAAAATGAAAAAAGGTGGTGGTTGTTATGTTTTCCAAATTTATTTCCGTAGGGGATAAAATTGAATTGCAGACTGTGGCTCGTGAAAACGAAGAACAGCTGGGGACGCCGGGAAAGATCTACAACAGTACGGTATATGATATCCAGTCCGAGGATACCATTGAGATTACGATGCCGATGGAGAAGACCAAGCTGATCCTGCTTCCTGTAGACGGTGAGTTCGATATGGTGTTTTATGGGGCAAGCGGGCTGTTCCAGTGTCTTGCCAGGATTATTGACCGGTACAAGAGCAACAATACTTATCTTCTTCTGATGGAGATGACCAGTAATCTGCGCAAGTATCAGAGGAGGGAGTTTTATCGTCTGGGTTGTGCCCTGGAGATGTCTACCCGTAATCTGCAGAAGGACGAGGTTCTGACCATAGAAAATAAGCTGCCTTATACTCTGGCAAAGGGGCTTCCGCTGAAGCAGAGCGTTATAGTGGACATCAGCGGCGGGGGTTTACGTTTTCTGTCCACCCATCGCTATGAGCCGGACAGCCTGATTTATTGCTGTTTCCATCTGATGAATAACGGGGAACATAAGAAATATGAAGTGATCAGCAGAGTGATCAGTTCCATTGAGCTGGCAAACAGGAAGGGAACATACGAACATCGTGTGCAGTTTTACGATCTGGACCCGACAATCCGGGAGGAGATCATCAAGTATATCTTCGAGGAAGAGAGGCGCAACAGGCTGAAAAAGAAATATGCTTCCGAAGAGCGTGGATAAGGAAGCGTCTGCAAATACGACACTTCCTAAGCAGAGTAATATAAGGAGAGCAACTTATGAGCGATGTGATGTTACAGCAGGTTTCGGATAATTACTATGATGTGCTGAAGGAAATCGGCAACATCGGTGCGGGAAACGCTATGACGGCACTGTCCCAGATGCTGCAATGCAAGGTGGATATGAAGGTTCCACAGGTCAGGCTTCTGGAATTCTCCGAGGTGGGAGCACTGATGGGCGGCGAGGAGCAGATCATGGCCGGCGTGTACCTGGGCGTGGAGGGCGATATCACAGGGAGTATGATGTTTATGGTGGAGGAGCGCAGCGCCAGACATTTAATTCAGAAGATTACCATGGGAATGCTGCCGGAGGGCAGTGAATTCGAAGAGATGGGATTGTCGGCAATGCAGGAAGTGGGCAATATCATCACGGGGGCTTATTTGAATTCGCTGTCAAAGATGACAAATCTGACAGTCATTCCTTCTCCGCCGGCGATTACTGTTGATATGGCAGGAGCTATTTTAAGCGTGCCGGCGATTCAGTTCGGAATTTTTGGAGATAAAATTCTGTTGATACAGTCGCAGTTTTACGATGAGGTAAAGCTGGACGGATATTTTATATTGATTCCGGATCTGGAGTCTTATGAAAAAATATTGACAGCACTTGGGGTACCGGTAGATTTTAAATGAGGTGTCCGGCAGAATCGGAACCGTGAATTGTAATAGAACGGATAAAAGGATATGGAAATGGATCATGAGTGAATTAATCAAGGTAGGAATAGCAGATCTGAAGACCTGCGTTAGCCCCAATGGCGTGATGACTCTGGGGCTGGGTTCCTGTGTCGGTATTGCAATCAGGGATCCGATGAATAAGATTGGCGGGTTGGTGCATATCATGCTGCCGGACAGTAAGGCGATAACGACAGGGCAGCATAATATTGCCAAGTTTGCGGATACGGGTATTGAAGAACTGGTAAGGCAAATGGAAAAACAGGGAGCGAGGCGTGTACGGATGGTGGCCAAGATAGCCGGAGGCGCCACGATGTTCAATTTTCAGGGAAGCGGAAGCGGCGCCTCGGTAGCGCAGGTGGGAAACCGGAATGTGGAGGCTACAAAAGCGAAGCTGAATGCACTGCGAATCCCCATTCTGGCCCAGGATACCGGGGCAAATTACGGCAGAACGGTTATTTTTTACCCGGAAACCGGAGCTTTCCACATTCGAGCTGTGGGAAAGCCCGAGAAGATTATCTGAAGGGGATACGTATATGAACAGGAAGAATTTACCGCTTCTTTTGATGCTGACAGCCGGTGCGGTGACATGTATTATTACATTTATAGAGAAATATACCATGGCGGAGAAGCTGGTTTCTTTGTTTGTGGTGTTATTGATCTTTTATGTGCTTGGAAGCATATTAAAGTGGACATTGGATTTCTTTGAGCATCAGAATGAGGAACGGCGCAGAGAAGAGGGGGAAGTGATTGAAAAGGAATCGGAAAATTCTGAAGATGTAAATCCGGACTAAACCTGGAATAGATGTTTTCGTTAACGAGTATAAATTATTCTTGACAGATTGTGCGCCGGATGGTTATGATAACATATAAAGGAGGAGCCGGATTTCATGGATGAAGCAGGCAGAAAGAAACTGTTGGAATTATATGCGAAAATGAAATCACCGGAAGTCAGAGAGCAGTTGATTCTGGAATATGCTCCTCTTGTCAAGGTGGTTGCTGGCAGGCTCAGTATGTATCTGGGATACAATGTGGAGTATGAGGACCTTGTGAGCTATGGCATCTTTGGCCTGATCGATGCTATAGATAAGTTTGATTATCTGAAGGATGTGAAATTTGAGACCTATGCCAGTCTGCGCATCAGAGGGGCGATTCTGGATCAGATTCGCAAGATGGACTGGATTCCAAGGACAATCAGGCAGAAGCAGAAGAAAATCGAGGCGGTAATCAGGGAAGTCGAGCAAAGTACGGGACATATGGCGACAGATGAGGAAGTAGCCAGAGGCCTGGGGATATCCAATGAAGAATATCTGGAGTGGCAGTCCCAGATGAAGATCACGGGGCTGGTTTCCCTGAATGAGTATATGGAGCAGGGAAGCGATATCTCACAGGACTACAGGAGACATACGACTTCTCATTTTGAAGCGCCGGAAGAGCGGATAGAGAAGGAAGAATTGGCTAAGGTGTTAGGGGAAGCACTGCAGCTTTTGACTGAAAAGGAGCAGAAGGTAATAACCCTTTATTATTATGAAGAACTTACGTTAAAGGAAATCAGCAATATTCTGGAAGTTTCCGAATCCAGGGTGTCACAGCTGCATACCAGGGCTCTGAAAAAGATGAAAGTAAAGATGGGGAACTATATGGGTATTCTTTCTAACAATTAGTATTGGGGGATAAACTATGAAGAATGGTTACTTTCGACTGGTTAATGATTTTAACGGATATGGGATTGCCCTCTATCCGCCTGAAGAATTTGGAGAGGAGATCAGAACAGATGAGGTCTGGAAATATCTGGATGGCCTGAAGATTCCCTATGACAGAAAGCGTATAGATGCCCAGATTCAGTTTGGTGAGAGCGGGATCTGCCATCTGGGGGACGGGGATTGTCCGGTCTGTCCGGAGACTTATATGCTGGATGTCAGTGAGGACGGAATGATGGCTACGGTTC
This sequence comes from Lachnospiraceae bacterium UBA7188, assembly GCA_002490995.1. Lineage (GTDB taxonomy): Bacteria > Bacillota > Clostridia > Lachnospirales > Lachnospiraceae > Acetatifactor. Next base: position 33,451 of record DKVC01000158.1, on the reverse strand, counting down.
GTTTTATTCCGGCATCGGATGGCGGAAAACGGCTGACAATGAAAGATTTTCTGGACGATATAAAGCGCAGGAACATAGTATACGGTGTACAGGAGAGCGGTCTGAAGGAGCATTTTGAGACGGAAGGGATGTACTGCACGGATATTCTGATAGCCCGGGGCAAAAAGCCTGTTCAGGGGAAGGATGCCGAAATCGAATATTCTTTTAATATAAACCAGCATAAACGACCTGCCCATCGGGATGACGGGCGTGTGGATTATTTTAACCTGACAACCATTAACCAATGCCGCAAGGGCCAGGTGCTTGCCCGTATTATTCCGGAGCAGCCCGGAGAGGCCGGATCGGATGTGTACGGAAAAACGATAAAGGCGAAGGAAGTAAAACGCGAGACACTGAAGTTTGGCAAGAATATAGAGCTGTCAGAGGATAAGCTTTCCATTATCTCCCAGGTAGACGGACATGTGGCTCTGGTGGATAAGAAAGTAGTAGTCTCCAGTGTCTACCAGGTGAAGGGCGTGAATGTGTCCACAGGCAATATCAGCTATGACGGAAGCATTGAGATAGCGGGGAATGTGGATGAGAATTTTGAGGTAAAGGCTGGCGGGAATGTAGTGGTAAACGGCCTGGTGGAAGGAGCCACTATCATTGCCGGCGGAAATATCATTATTGCCAAGGGTATGAATGGCATGGGCAAGGGCTATTTGAGGGCGAAAGGTGATATCATTGTGAAGTTCCTGGAAAATGCCAGGATTGTGACCGGCGGTTTTGTGGAGACGGAAGCAATTCTGCACTGCACGGTATCGTCAGGTAGCGATATAAAGGTGGACGGAAGAAAAGGGATTATTCTGGGAGGCCGTGTGCAGGCTGCCAATGCAATCATTGCGAAGACAGTGGGCGCCAGCATGAGTACAGCTACGACTCTTGAGGTGGGGGTGGAACCATTGCTGATTGCCCAGCTTGAGCATGTCACCACTGCTATTGATGAGAGAAAGAAGACGTTGAATGCGGCGGAAGTGATTTTTAATAATTTCAAGGAAAAGCAAAAGAAAGGCATACAGTTCAATGATGGGCAGATGCGATACATGAGAAGTGTGGCCTCTCTGATTGAAGAGAAGAAGACGGAGCTGGAGCGTCTTAATATACGGATGCAGTCTCTGCAGGATATGATGGAGAGCCGGGAAGACGCAAGAGTAGAAATCAATGAACAGGTTTATCCCAATACGACGATTGTGATTGGCGGCGTTAGCAGGCTGCTCCAGGATAATTACCGGTATTGTAAGTTTGTAAAGGAAGAGGGAGAGGTGCGGATGGTGCCCATGTAATGGGACAGCGTCTCTATGGATCAGGGGTGTTTTTTCACGGGATTGCCTCTATAGCTGTTTTCCGACAGCTCCTAACGATTTGGGAAAGAAGGTGTATTTATGGCATTTGGATCGATTGAGCTGACGACTATTTCCAGGGCGCAGGATTATACTACAATTAAACACAACGAAGATAATAAGGTAGTGGTGGACCAGGCTAATTTCAGTGACCAGGTCCAGAAGGCCGTGGAACAGAATATCCGGGAAGTGCGTACCAGCGATAATGCCCAATGGCGGGAAAGCAGGCCCGATGCAAAAGAAAAGGGCAAGGGGGAATACCGCGGAGACGGCGGAAGAAAAAGGAAGAAAAAGCAGGCTCAGGAGAGAGTCGTGGTGAAAAATCACGGGGGCTTTGATATGAAGATATAGGCTTCCAGGGCGTTTCCCTGTAGGAGAATGGGTGAAAAATGGAAATGATGGAAATCATCCTGTTGATTGCAGGAGGGGTGATATTTGTATTAAGCTTTTTTATCCCGGATAGGAAAGGGGTATCAGACGGCCTGGGACGTTTTGCGGAGGATGAAGTCAGGAAGCTGGTCAGGAGGGAACTGGAGTCTCAGAGGGTTCATGTGGATGAGGTGGTGGAAGAGTCGGTTTCCGATGCCATCGAAAAGGCGGAACGGACGCTGGAACGCCTGTGCAATGAGAAAATCATGGCGGTCAACGAGTATTCCGACACCGTACTGAATGAAATCCATAAAAATCATGAAGAGGCAGTGTTTCTGTATGATATGCTCAACAATAAGCACACCAGCCTGAAGAATACGGTAGCTGAGGTGAACAGCAGTGTAAAGGAAGCGGAGGAGATGGTTCGCTCTTTACAACAGCAGACACCGGAAGCACCGGTTCAGGGAAGCGTAAGTGCTGAAGAGGTGGCTGCATGGGAGCCGTCAGAAACGGTATTTCCAGAAGCGTCGGAAAGAGGAAAGATGATACCTGCCGATCGGTCGCCTGAGGAATGGCCGGAGGAGCGCGGGCAGGATTATAACAATAACGATAAGATCCTGAGACTTTATAAAAAGGGAAAATCTGCAGTGATGATAGCAAAGGAGCTTGAGTTGGGGATCGGTGAAGTAAGGCTGGTAATTGATTTGTTTCGAAATCAGTCCTGAGGAAATAGCCTGATTATTATTAGAAACGAGGAAATAAGTGAAACTGAAATATCAAATGCGGGGATTGGGAATCGGAATCATGGTTACGGCCCTGTTGATGGGAGTGGTTATGGAGAAGGGCCTTCCTCTAAGCGATGCTGAGATCAAGGCGAAGGCTCTGGAATTGGGAATGGTGGAGAGAGAGTCTTTGAAACTGACAGATATTCATGATGACTCTCCGTCACAAAAGGGAACACCTTCGTCGGGAGAGGGAGACATGACTTCGGACGGCATCGGCACAGAAGACTCAGCTGGGGCAGATATCAATGCGGAGGTAAGCGGCAGTGATGCAAGTTCGGGAGCAAATGGTTCGGGGGAGGCGGATGCCAGTTCAGGTGCAAATGGCCCGGGAGAATCAGATGTCAGTTCGGATGATTCGGATGAAGACAGTTCTGGCGGCTCAGACAGTATCCAGGGAGCACAGGAACCGACTCAGGCAGCCTCCGTTTCAAATACGGAGACTTTGAGAGAATCAGGTACAGTGCCGGAACAGAACGGTTCTGGAAACGCCGGTTCCGGCTTGCAGGACGGGGAAGAGACGCATCCTGATGGGAATGGGGGCAGTCCGGCCAAAGAGGCGGTAACGGTTGTAATCGAATTCGGTGTGACCTCTGCCCATGTCAGTGAACTTCTGGAGGAGGCCGGGCTGGTGGAAGACGCCTCTGCTTTTGATGCCTATCTGTGCAATAACGGATACTCCAGGAGGATTACTGCCGGTGTGTATGAGATTCAACCGGGTACCAGTGAGGAAGAGATCATTGATATAATTACGAAAAACAGATAAATTTTTCACATACCCCTTGCAAAGCAGGGGGTATCGTGTTATAATTCACGATGGCGTGAGGTGTGGAAGCTCTCGCTGGTTGTCTGATATGACAAAACACGTATGCCGATTCGGCGATGGTGCTCAGATTGTTTTTGTTTTTCGTCAGTTCAGTGCGTGGAATTCTCAGGACTGGAGAGAAGTCAGAATAAATCAGAGTAGTCGCCGGAGCCAGCCGGATAAGGGATTGTCGGAAAATAATCCTGCACTTCCTTATGACGCGAATCCGGAAAAGGTTCAGCTTCCGCCGAATAGGGGTGAAGCTGAATTTTAAGGTCATACGGAGGATATTAACCAAACGGAGGTAGAAAAAATGAGCGTTATTTCTATGAAACAGCTGCTTGAAGCAGGTGTCCATTTCGGACATCAGACCAGAAGATGGAACCCAAAGATGGCTCCTTACATCTTCACTGAGAGAAACGGCATCCATATCATCGACCTGCAGAAGTCTGTGGGTAAGGTGGACGAGGCTTACAGGGCAGTGTCAGAGATTGCCGCGCAGGGTGGAACCATTCTGTTCGTGGGAACCAAGAAGCAGGCACAGGATGCGGTGAAGACCGAGGCAGAGCGTTGCGGTATGTATTATGTAAACGAGAGATGGCTGGGTGGTATGCTCACCAATTTCAAGACTATTCAGTCCCGTATCGGCAGGCTTCATGCAATCGAGAAGATGTCCGAGGACGGAACCTTTGATGTTCTTCCCAAGAAGGAAGTCATCAAGCTGAAGAAAGAGTGGGAGAAGCTGGAGAAGAACCTGGGTGGCATCAGGAATATGACCAGAGTTCCCGACGCGATCTTCGTAGTAGATCCCAAGAAGGAGAGGATCTGTGTACAGGAGGCTCATGCACTGGGCATCACGTTGATCGGTATCGGTGATACCAACTGTGACCCTGAGGAATTGGATTACATCATTCCGGGCAATGATGACGCAATCAGGGCAGTGAAGCTGATTGTCTCCAAGATGGCAGATGCTGTAATTGAGGCAAACCAGGGCGAAGCTGTTTATACGGAAGCTGATGTGGCGGCTGAGAGCGGCGCAGCTGAAGATATTGAGGAAGTAGCAGAGCAGGAGAATGCCTGAGGGGCAGAGTCTCTTTGCATCTGTAATGCATATGTTGTTCGGTGATTAAGTTCTGTATACAGACCGAATAAACGGCAGGACTTGTTGTGTATAATGGCTGGCAGAAACGAGATGTCGTTTATACAGGACAGAAAAACGAATGAAAATATGTTTGCGAGTAGAATAAGATAATCAGGAGGATGAGATAAATGGCAGCAGTTACAGCGGCTATGGTCAAGGAATTGCGTGATCAGACCGGCGCCGGTATGACAGATTGTAAGAAGGCTCTGAGTGAGACCGATGGAAATATGGAAGAAGCCGTAGAGATCCTGCGTAAAAAGGGACAGGCCAAGGCAGTGAAGAAAGAGAGCAGAATTGCGGCAGAAGGCATCTGCTGTATCGCTTCCGACGGAGATAAGAAAGCGGCAGTGGTGGAGGTAAACTCCGAGACTGATTTCGTGGCGAAGAATGAGACTTTCCAGGAGTTTGTGAAGGCTGTTGCTGCACAGGCAGTTCATTCTGTAGCTGACGATGTGGATGCACTCCTTGAGGAGGCATGGAATGAAGATGCTTCCAAGACCGTGAAGGAAGCACTGGTTGACAAGATTGCCGTGATTGGCGAGAAGCTGAGCATCAGGAGATTCGAGCGTGTAGAGGCTTCGGACGGCTGTGTGGCTACCTATGTACACGGCGGCGGACGTATCGGCGTTATCGTCGAGGCGAAGACAAATGTCGTAAATGATGCCGTGAAAGAAGCGCTGACGAATCTGGCGATGCAGGTTGCGGCACTGAGTCCCAGGTATGTGGCGACTGCTGATGTGCCGGAAGACTACAAGGCACATGAACGTGAGATTATTGCGGCACAGATCGAGCAGGATCCCAAGATGGCAGGAAAGCCTGAGAAGGTGATCGAGGGCGCCATCATCGGCCGTCTGAATAAGGAATTGAAGGAAGTATGCCTGTTGGAGCAGATATATGTGAAGGCTGAGGACGGGAAGCAGACTGTTGCACAGTATATTGCGCAGGTTGGAAAAGAGAATGGGGCAAATTTAAGCATCAGCAGGTTTGTTCGGTTTGAGACGGGGGAAGGCTTGGAGAAAAAGCAGGAGGACTTCGCTGCTGAGGTGGCTGCGCAGATGGGCATGTAAGAGAAGTTTTCAAATCAGCACAGCGTAAAAAAATATGAGGCCCTGAAAGCCTTGTAATCACACATCTTTAAGTGGTTGCGGAGGATTTCAGGGCCTTTTTTGTGTTCTGAAAAGGGGAAGCGGAAATGCCGTCTTTTACCGTCTGGAATCGTCTAAAATCACTTCAAATTGAGTATTACTCAAGGGCGATGTTGAGTAAAATGAGTATTCACAATCTTCGGCGAAGTTTACTCAATTATAGCAGTTCCTTAAAACTCCCGATCTCACTTCATTTAAAAATTCAATATAAGGAGGCTGCATTATGGACAGCACAGCGTTAAGAGCAGAGAAGCTGAAAGTGAATGGCTCTTCTCTGGTACCGCATGAGACGGAACAAAGACGAATCGGTACTGAGAATAGAGGTATGATTTTTAAGAACGGCGAACATGAATGTTTTTATTATGAGATGTTAAAACATATGAGGTTCCAGGATTGCTATCATAGAGCGTTGGTTTATGTGCTCGGAATATCTGGAGATACAAGGAGAAACTTCGAACGGATTTATGATGTTGAAAGCGGATGTGTACGAACCGAGTGCCTGCAGGAAGGCTGGCAGACCAGTAGGAGCAGGAGAATAATTCGGATGGCATTTAATCTGTACTGTAATGGTACTCCCAGTGTCTATGATTATGAAAACAATGAGGAGCAAATGAAAGAGTGCCAATACTATACGGTGGAGGGTCTTTTCTGCTGTGAATATTCAGTTTATTTCTGGGAAGCTGTAAAAATAAGATATCCGGAATATGCCGTACAGAAAACCGGAGGATTGGAGGGGAAGAATGCTTAAAATCAGAATGCAGGGAACCAGAGAGGACCTGGAGTGGTTTAAAAAACTGTTGGAGCGGCATGAGAAGATTAAGGTTATGCAGGTTTCAGAAGCTTTTGCCAATAAAGGTACAAAGAAGTTTTTCCGTATGTATACGGAAGTAGAAAAAGTAAAAAGGTAGCACAGGAGGAAATCATATGAGCAGAGTATCCGAAAAACAAAAAACAGTAAGTAGTTCTGTGGTTATCGCCATATCGAACCAGAAAGGTGGAGTCGGGAAAACAACCACCTGTGTGAACCTGGGGATTGGGCTTGCCAGGGCGGGGGAAAAGGTCTTGTTGGTGGAGGCCGATGCCCAGGGCAGCCTTGCAGTAAGCTTAGGTATTTCAGAACCGGACAAGCTGGATGTGACACTAGTGAACATTTTGGAGAAGGTCATCAATGACGAGGAGACTGAATCGGGGGAAGGCATCATCCGCCATGAGGAGGGGATTGACTTTATCCCTGCAAACATTGAACTGGCCGGACTGGAGACTGCCCTTGTGAATATTATGAGCCGGGAGACGGTGATGCGTCAGTTCCTACAGGAAATGCGGCGGCAGTACAGCTATATTTTGATAGACTGCATGCCTTCCCTGGGGATGATTACCATAAATGCCCTTGTAGCGGCAGATTACGTGCTCGTCCCTGTGGAGGCAGCCTATTTGCCCGTAAAGGGCCTTCAGCAGCTGATTAAGACCATAGGCAACATACACAGGAAGCTGAACCCCTCTCTGCAGATTCTGGGCATCCTGCTGACGAAGGTTGACCGCAGGACGAACTTTGCAAGGGAGACATCTGCCATGATTAGGGAGGCCTACGGGGAAAGGGTACATATCTTTGAGAACAGCATTCCGCTATCGGTGAGGGCGGCGGAGACGGCAGCCGAGGGGAAGAGCATCTATCTCCATGATCCGAGGGGAGCTGTTGCAGAGGGATACCTGTCCCTGACGGAGGAGGTGCTTGCGCTGGCCGGATGCGTGGACAAGCCTGTGGAAGCGGAAAGCGCAGGTACTCCTGGCCTGCAGAAGGGAGGCGGGCAATGAGGGGAAGCAGTGCGCAGAAGATGAAGCTTACATCCTATGATGACCTGTTCGGCGGTGACGGGCAGGCATCGGGAGAAGCCGTTACATCCGTCCCAATCAGGGAACTGCATCCATTTAAAGGACACCCATTCCGTGTCCTGGATGATGAAAAGATGCAGGAGACAGTGGAAAGCGTCAAAAAATATGGCATCCTGGTTCCCGGGATTGTGCGCTCCTGCCCCGGAGGCGGCTATGAAGTCGTATCCGGGCACCGCAGGTGGAGGGCCTGTGAGCTGGCCGGGCTGGATGAAATGCCCGTTATCATCCGGGAACTGGATGATGATGAATCCACCGTAATCATGGTGGATTCCAACATCCAGCGGGA
>DKVC01000158.1:24754-25362 GCA_002490995.1 Lachnospiraceae bacterium UBA7188 | reverse complement strand
GGTGGATTCCAACATCCAGCGGGAAGACATACTGCCCAGTGAAAAAGCAAAGGCCTATAAGATGAAATACGAGGCATTGAGGCACCAGGGGAGCAAAGGGGTGAAGTCTACCGCAGATGAAGTGGGGGAGGCAGCCGGCGAAAGCGGCAGGACAGTCCAGCGCTACATCCGCCTTGCGGAATTGATACAGGGACTGATTGGGTATGTGGATGGGAACAAGATTTCCCTGGCTGCCGGCGAAAAGCTGTCCTATCTCAGAAAGGAAGAGCAGGCATGGGTGTCAGAGACAATGGGCGCCAGTGGGATGGCCCTGTCAATGGCGCAGGCAGGGCAGCTCAGGAGCCTTAGTGAGGCAGGCGAACTGACTGCTGATAAAGTGTATAAGATACTGGGCCAGAAACAGGGTGTGGACAGGGGCGTGACAATCTCCCTGAAAAAAGTCAGGGGCTATTTCCCGCCTGCCTATACCAACAGGCAGATAGAGGAAGTGCTCTATACGCTTTTAGAGAAATGGAAGCAGGAAAAGGAAAGCGAGGGATGGGCGGATGCAGAGGATACAGTTTGATTATTTCCATGGGATGGAGGCGGAGCAGTACAGCTTTTACCGC
>DKVC01000158.1:11202-24448 GCA_002490995.1 Lachnospiraceae bacterium UBA7188 | reverse complement strand
CAGTACAGCTTTTACCGCGTCCCCAAAGTGCTGTTTACGGCGGATTATTTCAAGGCGCTCACTTGCGAAGCTAAGGTCTTATACGGCCTTATGCTGGACCGAATGGGCCTGAGCGCCAGGAACAGGTGGTTTGACGAGGAAGACCGGGTGTATATCATTTTTACGATAGAGGAAATAATGGAACTGTTATGCTGCAAGACACAGAAGGCGGTCAAGCTTCTGAAAGAGCTGGATACCGAAAATGGGATTGGCCTGATCGAAAAGAGGCGCCCGGGGCTGGGCAGGCCAAATGTCATCTACGTGAAGAATTTTATGATTCAAGAGACTGATGGCCTGGTGCAGGCAGTGGCGCAGCCGGAGTCTGCCTGTGAGGGGCAGGACGGCCCTGGGGACATGCAGGGTGAAGCCGTTGGAGAGCAGGAAGACACAGCGTTGCAGGAGGAAGGGGCCTGGACGGCAGGACCTACAGACTCACAAAGCGAAAAGAGCAGGCAGGGGGATGCTGCTGAATATCAGGACAGCGGAAATCAAAAGTCCAGAATTTTGAAAATCAAAATTCAGCAATTTCCGGAATCAAAGGAAAATGAACCAAAAAACAGTTCAGGATCATCTCTGGAGACAGAAAATGCAGATTTTCAAGGGGGTGAAACGGGGCTGGAGGGTGATGCCGGACATTGGGACAGCGGAAATCAAAGTTCCAGAATTTTGAAAATCAAAAATCAGCAGTTTCCGGAATCAAAACCCCAGAGTTTTGAAAATCAAAATTCAGGGGTTTTGAAAATCGAAAGTCAAGAATTTCGATTTTCAAAACCTAATAATACTGACTCTAATAATACTGATTTTAGTGAAACTGAGCCTATCTATCCTAATCTGATCAACCCATCATCAGGCAGTTCCGTCTGTCACAATGATGCGGTGGATAAGATGGCTATGTGCCGGGAGATGATCAGGGACAGGATTTCATATGGGCATTTTACATATGACGGTAAGCATTTGGGGGAGGAGGTGGACGAGCTGGTTGAGCTGGTGGTGGATGTCATGATGATGCCGGATAACAGTACATTGCGGATTGCAGGGGCAGAGCGCCCGGTGGCGGTTGTGAAGGACCGGTTCATGAAACTGGAACAGGCGCATATTGAATATGTGATAAGGTGCCTGCAGAAGAATGCCAGCAAGATAGAGAATATCAAAGCCTATCTGCTGACGACACTTTACAATGCAACAATGACTATAGAAAATTATTACCGTGCGGAGGTGAACTATGACATGTATGGGCGACAGCCTGGGTAATCAGATGGGGGTGCCGGCGGCTTGGAAGTGGATTCAGCACACGGCAAAACTTTGCGACAAGTTGTCGCGAAGTTAGAGGGAAGAGCCGTGGCTGTTCAGGATGCATATGATTAGGAATCTGTAATTGTAGGCATGAAGCCAATACAGTAACAGTGCAACTTCGCGACAAGTTGTCGCGAAGTTGGCAGGAAGAGAAAATATTGAGGTAATAAAGGGATGGGAGCGGCAATTTTATGTGCTGCTCTCATTTATATTGTAAAAAATGGTTATCTGGTGTAGTGGGAGCTTTTGGGGATAAGAAAAGGATAAGGAGAAATCTAGGATGGAAAAAAAGGATGCAATGCTTACGATAGAGGAACCCTTGTATCATGATACATGGAAGCTGCTGAAAAAATATCGGGACGTAGTATGGAGCCTGGAGCTTTCCGTGCAGCAGGTGCGCAACAGGTTCGAGATTGAATATGGGAACACGATTGAGGACTTCCTGGATTCAGTCTATCTGGCAGGGGCTGACATTGCAGGGAGCGACATTGAGCATCACGCCCAGTGCATTGAACGCAGCCACAGGATGCTTAAACTTTTGGATAGCGCCATTGATCTGTTAAGGAATAAGCATAAGAACGGCGAGAGCTATTACTGGCTGCTTTATTATTCTTACCTTTCGCCACAGCAGATGAGGAATGTGGAGGAGATTATTGAAAAGCTGCGACCTCATATTAGGGATATAAGCATGCGTACCTATTATAGGAAGAGACAAGAGTGTATCGGGGCACTTAGTTCTATTCTGTGGGGTTATACATCAAAGGACAGTATGGAGGTTTTGGAGCAGTTTGTTCCCATCGCATAATTTGGATGAAAGTATCTTAAAAAGCTGATTGTGGAAAAACGGAAAAGGAACTAAACTCCCATGTCCTGCACACTTGACACCACCATAAATGAAACCTTTTGGGCAAGTCTGGGTTTGCAATTGTTATTTTCAGGCCGTATACTATAAGCAACGGCAAAGATCGATGTTATTTTGGGCCTGTAGCCCGTTAACTAAACTGATTTTTGGCTTCCTCATTTGCACCACCATCTGTCCAGCTGTTTGTGCAGCAAAAGGACGTACAGTAAAATGATAAGAGACAGGAAGCCATGCCGTAAATTCTTCCAGGAGGTGTCACTATGGAAAAAGTTTACGACAAATGTTGTGGTATTGATGTTCACAAAAAACTCATCGTGGCCTGCTTTAAATGCGGCAAAAAGCAGGAAGTACGAGAGTTTGGCGCAACAACCAGGGAGCTTCTTAAGCTTGCCGACTGGCTGGGCAGCGGCGGCTGTGAAATGGCCGCCATGGAAAGCACAGCTTCTTATTGGAAGCCTCTTTATAACATCCTTGAATCTTCCGGCCTGAATGCCATGGTTGTAAATGCGCGCCACATGAAAGCTGTGCCGGGACGCAAAACAGATGTCAAGGATGCAGAATGGATTGCTGACCTGCTCCAGCACGGCCTGCTCCAGGCCAGTTATATCCCGGATAAGGACCAGCGGGAACTCAGGGAGCTTGTCCGTTACCGCAAAAGCCTGGTCGGGGAGCGCACCAGGGAACTCAACCGTCTCCAGAAAATGCTGGAGGGTGCCAATATCAAGCTTTCCGGCACAGTATCTGACATTAACGGAAAGAGCGCCAGAAGCATCCTGGAGTACATCCTTACCGGAGAGTCCTTTGATGATGCCAAGTACGATGAAATGTACGGCAATAAGACAATCGCCCACAATCTCAAAGCGACAAAGGAGCAGATTATCGATGACCTGAATGGCATCATGTCCCCGCTGCAACGGAAAATGATGCGTACGCTGCTGAAGCATCTTGATGAGCTGAACAGCCATATCCATGAGCTGGATGATGACATTGACAGTTTCATGAAGCCAGAAGAAAAGCAGGCTTCCGCGGCGATCCAGGATGTCACCGGTATAGGCAACACCAGCGCACAGGCAGTGATCTCCGTCATAGGCACAGACATGGGGCGCTTTCCGGATGATGCGCACATTGCTTCATGGGCGGGGCTGTGCCCCGGTGACAATGAAAGTGCCGGGAAACGGAAATCCGGGAAAACCCGTAAGGGAAATGCCCTTTTGCGGGAGACGCTGGTCAACTGTGCACATGCTGCTGTAAAAAACAAAAAATCCTATTTCTACGCACAGTTTATGAGGATAAGTGCGCACCGTGGAAAGAAACGTGCATATGTGGCTGTTGCACATTCCATGTTGGTCGCAATATACCATATCCTGAAGGATGGTGTGGTCTTCAAGGATCTGGGTGCTGATTACTATAATCAATTCAATAAGGAACGCAAGATTAAAGCGTACCTGAAAAAGCTGAAAGCGTTAGGCTGGGAAGATTCTGCCGCAGGACAACCTGCCTAATCATACATGAGAGTCTAAAAGACTCAAAAATATACTATAGGGGTAGTCTGCGCTTTTTTAGCTAAAACAAAGGTTAGGTTTCACAGTAAAGGGAAAATTTTATATGTATCTGGCATGGGAATTGAAAGAGGGCGGTTTTTACCGCCCTAAAAAATGGATAAGGAAAAACATTGATAATAATAACTGATGAAAAATGGGGAAGTAAGGAATTTAAAATATGCTTTTTGGGCCTTCTTACAAACAAAGATGCAACTCCTTCTCCGCATAAGTTCGTACAATTTTAGCAAAATCTGATTTATGTATTAATTCCATATAAGGTACAATAGCTTGTATAATATGAATACATTCGTTGTCATTGTTAAGAAGGTGATACATTTTCGCTTTTATAAATTCAATTTCTGGTAATAAAGCTTGCTCAAAACTCTTTATACTTAAATCCTCGGCCATTTGAATATAAGAAAGAGCCTCTTTGAACCTATGCTCTTTTTCCAGACATTGCGCAAGGTTAAAAGCAAGATTAATCTTAATGATTTGGTATTCTTTTAAGCTGCTTTTTTGCCTCTTCAGAGAGGACATTAATTCCTCTCCTAAGCGTATGGCTTTAAGAATGTCATCTGAACGATAAAATGAAACTACTATGATGTTTAAAATATTTGCTTCTCGTACAGATAAAAGCACATTGCGAAAATCGTCAAAATCAAAAGACGGTTTTGTCTGTGCAAAGGCTTCGTATAGTATAGATAAAATATCCTGAGGATTATATCCTTCGTAGAGCTTTATTGAAGCATCTAATAATAAATAATATTGTAAGTTTTGGTTATTTATCTTGGCTCGATCCTTAAGATGAAATAGTTCCTTTTGGGCTTCGGCTATATTTCCTATTGCTATAAGGTTGCTTATTTTCTCTGCATCCTTCTCAAAAGTCAACTGTTTTTCGCTTTTATAGTATATATCACAGAGCTGATAAGTGCTTGTACCAAGTTTAGTCAATAGAGCTTCCAATACGGCACCTGAAGGCATCTGTGTTCCATTTTCAATACGAGAAATTGAAACAGGGGAGCAAATACCATCAGCTAATTCTTCTTGAGATAATTTATATTTTTTTCTAAGAGAGCGAATAATATCCCCTAATGAATTGGTAGTCATTGAGCACCTCCTTTTTACTGTAGGTTTTTTGGAAACTTTAAAAATAAAAAAACGGTTTTCTGATTTGATTATGGCTACATTTTGCTTCTTAAGTCATATTATCATATTGGTAACTTATATGCAAATCCTTTGAGCAATTGATTTATAGTTATTTATCATGTTTGTGATCAGAGCATCCTTTTTTAACATTTCCCGTAATTTTTTCTTTAACATGTCGCGCTATGGCTTATACCGTATTTTTCCATATAATAAAATCATGGTTGCTGCAAGAGAGGGAGGTGATTATAGTGGATGTTGTTATAATTATCATTATTGTTGTTTCCTAAATTCGCTGTCGGGTGGTTCGTTTGCTACCCATTCAAGAAAAGATGTGAAGGTTTTCCAAACAAAAGAGCAGCGGCTATCAGATGGAGGAGTAGAGATGCAAAGAAGTATTTTCTATTCCTTCATCATAAAATGATAAAACCGTTTACATGAGAATGCGTTAACTGTTTTTGGACTAAGTAATAATACGCATTTGTGCAAGCAAGTTGTGGCACTAATCAATAATAACCGGGATTGGTATTATAAAAGGAAGGCTAATAATGAAGGGATATTTATTCTCCAAAAATAAAATTCGTTTTTTAATTCTTGTTACGATTCAAACGATGCGGACTGCGGGAACTGTGGGTGTTGCTATATTGGTTAATTTGTTGATTGATGCTGTTCAAGCAGCTATTTCAACGGATAGTGTAGAACCGTTGATTCGTTGTGCAATCATCTGCGGGATTTATGCTTTCACACTTGGTGGAATTATTTTTTTATCAGAGCGTGTAAAAGCTGCAAGCATAAAACACATAATGTCGAATATACGCCGGGATATCGCTCAAGGCATTTTATGTAAAAATATTTCTGAGTTCCAAAACAATAACAGTGCAGGATATATTACGCTGCTTAATCAGCATGTAGGTACATTTGAAGAAAATTACTTGAAAAACATGTTTTCCATTTACGATTCTTTTATAGGTATGACAATAGGTGTACTCCTTTTGCTTTGGATCAACCCTATAATTGCGGTTATCTCTATTACTGCTATGGCGATACCAAGCTTAATACCTAAGCTCTTTGGAAAGAAACTGGGGATACTTCAAGGACAGATTATGCAGAACAGTGTTGTCTACAATACGAAGATCAAAGACATTTTTAATGGTTTTGAGACAATTAAAGCATTTCGGACAGAGCAACAGATGCTTAGGCTGCATGATGATTCTTCAGATATGATGGAAAACAGTAAAATGCGTTTGGCGAACACAATGGCTTTGTTATATGCCCTTGCCAATTTATCTTCAATTGCTGTACAGTTTTTAGTTATGTCATTAGCAGGAGTGTTTGCTGTAAAAGGTTTTGTTACAATAGGCAGTATTGTTGCGGTGACCCAACTTACGGGGCAGGTAATTTCTCCGGCTTTCCAACTTTCGGCTAAAATTAGTCAATTCAAGTCTGCTAAGCCAATTTGTGGACAGATTAAGGAAAGCATGATGATAAAACAAACAAATATACAAGCATCTGATGTATTGGAAATGGAAAAAACGCTGATGTTAGAGGATGTTTCGTTTTCCTATAAAAATACTTCAATTGGAAACATTCCTGCAATTGAACATGTCAGCCTACTGCTTGAACGGGGAAAAAAATATGCAGTTGTAGGGAAAAGTGGTAGCGGAAAAAGTACTCTGTTAAAGCTATTGGCCGGGTATTATGATGACTATTCTGGTGATATCATGTTGGACGGACAAAGAGATAAGCACGTGTGCGCTACAATGGTTCATCAAAACTTGTTCCTATTTGATGACACGATTAAAAATAATATTGCTATGTTTGAACCTTATTCGGACGAAGCAATAGAATCAGCTTGTCATTTGGCGGGATTAGATGAACTGATTGCAGAATTGCCGGATGGTCTTGAAACCAGAGTTGAAGAAAATGGTTCCCGCTTTTCGGGCGGCGAAAAACAAAGGATTGCAGTAGCAAGAGCAATTCTGCATAAGAATAATATCTTGCTGTTGGATGAGATTACTTCATCACTGGATACAGAAACAACAAAGCATATTGAAGACAGCATATTGTCCTTGGAGAATATTACTTGCGTTGCTGTTACACATAATCTGACATCCAGTTTTCTTGCAAAATATGATGAGATAATTGTTATGGATAGAGGAAAAATTGTAGAACATGGTAGCTATGATAAGTTGCTTGCAGCATCAGGACAATTCGCAAATCTTCGTACAATAGGAATTCAGTAATGTAATTGTTATATGGGAGGTGCTTGGCATGAATTTCAATATTCATATTGCAGATGATTTACACAAAAAAGACAAAAACCCATCCAGTTTACATTCATCAATTTCAACTTTTCAGATTAATGCAGAAAGGGACTGTATCAACGCTATTAATATTGAGATTAGCGAAGATGGAAAAAGTGTAGTTTCATTGGAATAGAATGTGATCAAAATAAATATTATGCGGGTGTATAGTAACTGTAGGGCTTCTATATTCCCGCATTTTTATCATTGCGATTTTTTGTAGGCTTCAAATTGGCATGAAATTGGCACACTTTTGCTCTTTCCCCGCAAATCTCCATATGTTAAAATGGATATGCTGAAATCTGTACCCAAAACAGAAAAGACAAGGAATGCACCCCGCAGGGAGGTGCATTTTTTGCGCCTACAGGGTAGCTGTGGGATTCAGGGGCGGCACTTTATTGATGCCATGCCTATAGGATTCCATTGTACTGTACATCTATGTAAACAGGCTGAACTCCACACCGGAGGCGGCCTTTTCTGTTTTGGAGACCAAAACCATGAAGGAGGATCACAAGTTGAAGAAAAAGACTCACCAGCAGCAACGCACACAGACAGAGAAAAAGAAAGCGCTCCGGTACAGAAGGCTGCCCATGGCACATGCCGCCTATGGCGCATTCCTGGGTTCCATGGCGTTCCTTGCATCCACACAGCCCGTATTCGCCGGAGAGGATGGGGGGATAAATGTATGGACAAAGGCCAATGAGATTATGAAGGATGTATACAGCCAGATTCTTCTCATCTCCACGGTAGCCGCCATCGTCACGGCCTCGGTGGCGCTCCTGATGATGAACTTCTCCCGTTCCGGGCGCACCGTGGACGAGAGCCGGGCATGGCTGAAGCGCATCTGCATCACATGGGCAGTCCTGAACGGCCTGGGATTCATCATGGCCTATATCACCCCATTCTTTGCGGACGGCAAGTGGGGCGGCTGATGCATCGGGCATATCAGGGGCAGGCCATGCCGGCTGTAGAAAGGAGTGATTATAATTGGGCATTTTAGACGGGATAGTGGAATGGATTGCAGAGCAGGTGATGAATGGCCTGGATTTGGTGACGACATCGGTACTGGGCGCCCTGGGCTGTGACATGGCGGTGTTCCTGCGCTATTTCCCAGCCGCAGGCACCATGTACCAGATATTCGTGGCCCTGGCCATCGGCATCATCCTGCTGAACTGGATATGGCAGCTGTTCAAGAACTTCGGCCTGGGGGCAGGCATCGAGGCTGAGGATCCGGTGAAGCTGAGCATCCGCTCGGTGCTGTTCATTGTGCTGGCCTACTTTTCGGATGATATTGTGAATACGGTCTTAAAGATTGGCGGCACGCCCTACAACTGGATTCTGGACTCAGAGCTGCCGCCCATCAGCTTTGCCAGCTTCAGCTCTGTGGCGACAACCATCATCGGCGTGGTGGCAAACGGGGGAGTGGCGCTGATTGTGCTGATTCTGGTACTGATACTGGCATGGAACTATTTAAAGCTTCTATTTGAAGCAGCAGAGCGGTATGTGCTGCTGGGGGTGCTGGTCTACACGGCACCTGTGGTGTTCTCCATGGGGGCGTCCCAGTCCACCGGGAACATCTTCAAGTCCTGGTGCCGGATGCTGGGGGGACAGATTTTTCTTCTTGTGATGAACGCCTGGTGCCTGCGGCTGTTCACTTCCATGGTAGGGACGTTCCTTGCGAATCCCCTTTCCTTATAGAAAGAAGGTGCTTCTGGACTGTCGGTGTCTGCGGGATACCAGCATCTGGAAAGGGCATCAATGGAGTGGCGTTATTCTATAGATATCTTTCAGGAAGCAGGTGAAGTTTCCATGCATGTCATTGAGGACAATTGCAGCTTAGGGAAAGCTTCCGGAAGCTGCAGAAGAACTGAAAACTATACTTACATATCAGGAGGACAACAGAGTATATGAAAAAATTGAAGAGACTGTTAGCGGCAGCGTTCCTTACAGTGGTGCTGTCTTTTGCTGTCTGCCAGCCTACTTTGGCCATATCGGAAGCGGATGTGCAGGCGAAGGTGGAGGCGTCCGGAAAGGAATCCGTCACCGGGAACGTGCTGATTTGGTTCCTGTGCGCCATTGCGTTCCTGAAGGTGTCCCAGAAAGTGGATTCCTTTATGTCCGGCCTGGGGATAAACGTGGGGCATACGGGCGGCAACATGATTGCGGAGCTGATGGTGGCGGCAAGGGGATTGGGGACAGCCCGGAATGTGGCAGGCGGACGCTTCGGCTTCGGCGGCGGTTCCAGCGGCGGGACGGGAAGCCCCGGCAGGAATGGGGGCATGGGAAGCCCGGGAAGTCCAGGAAGCCCGGGCAGTACAGGCGGGTTCCTGTCGGGCGGCCTTGCGGGCGTTGCCAGCAGGCAGGTGAAGAACGGCGCAGCCGCAGCCGTCACCAGTGCCGCAGCCGGGACTGGAAAGCCTGGGAGAGCTGTCCTGGGGAAAGGAAAAGGCGGCATGCCCGGTGGGATTCCCGGCATGGTGGGCGGCCAGATCTACAAGTCTTCCCTCGCCAAAGGCGGGAGCTTTGCCAACGACATCATCGGCAGGGTCGCAACGGGCAGCATTGCCGTGGACGGCACCATGGACGGCACGCAGGCGGCGGAAGCCCTGCAGTCCTACATGGGCTATACGGCACTGGGAGCCGGGGCGGCGAATGTCCCTGCTTTTACGGACGTGGAGATTGGCGGGGGACGGATCACAGGGACGGAGACCTCCGCGAAGCATCCGGACGGGATCGCCTTTGGGATGTACAACGTTGCCCAGTACACCGCGCCGGAAGGGGCATATGACACGGTGCATACCGCTGACGGCGCCGCATGGTACAGGCAGTATGCCGTTGATGCTGTGGAAAAGTCACCTTATATGGCCGCTGACGGCTCCATTGCCTACAATGAGTCCATTGTAAAGAAGCTGCCCCCGGTACCCAGAAGAAAGGACAGGATATAGATGGGCGGAGAGAGGGACGGGATGGAGGAATTCCTGCAGAGAGGCTCCATGGCGGCCCAGTTTGCCAGGGGCGCCATAAAGACGGGGAAAGCGGTGTCCGGCGCGGCAAAGGGGGCGGCTGCCGGAGGCCCTTACGGCGCCGCTGCCGGGGCACTGTGGCAGGGGAAGAAAAAGATTGGGAAAGCCATTGCCGCCATGGCGGCGCTCCTGCTCCTGCCCGTGCTGTTCCTGGCCATGCTCCCGGGGCTGCTGTATGACGGCTTCATGTCCTGGATAAGCCCCTCGGATCCGGACACGCCCATACTGAACAGCAGCACCGCCATCACGGAAAATGCGAATAATATCACCTTTATCATAAACAGCATCTTAAGCGAGGCGCTGGAGGAGACGCAGACAGAGATAGAGGCGGACTTTGCATCCTCCGGCGCAGACTGCATGGAGGTGGTGAACCCTTATTCGGCAGGCCCGGTGTACAATGCCAACCTGTTCGCCTCCCAGTACTGCGCTTTCCGGAACGATGATTATGGAAGCATCTCCATAGCGGACATGGAGGAAGTGCTGCGGGGAGGGAAAGGGCACCTCTATTCCTTCCAGAGGAGGGAGGAGATGAGGGAAAGGACAGAGACAGACCCGGAGACCGGGGAGGAGGAACGGATACCGGAGAGATGGATGGTCTATACCGTCTCCTACAATGGGGAACAGTATTTTTCAGACCAGGTGTTCCACCTGACAGAGGAGCAGAAAGCGCTGGCGGAGGACTATGCGGGGAACATGAGCCTGTTCCTGGGGGACGGGCTGCTCCAGAACCTTGCGGGCTGGGACGGGAATTCAATCCCCTCTCTGGGAGATGTAAGCTTTACAGATGGGGCAACGGAGGTTGCCTATTTCAACCAGCTGGATGAACGCTATGCGTCACAGCCTTACGGTACTGACCATATCGGCGGGTACGGCTGCGGGCCTACCTGCATGGCCATGGTGGTGTCCTCGCTGACGGAGGGATACGTGGAGCCTACAGAGATGGCACAGTGGGCTTATGAGAACGGCTACTGGTGCAAGGGCAGCGGCTCCTACCATGCGCTGATACCCGGTGCCGCCGCGAACTGGGGCTTGCCGGTGTCCGGCTGTACCGCATCAGAGCCACAGAGGATGCTGGATGCCCTGGCGGAAGGGAAGCTGGTGGTGGCCATCATGTCGGAGGGGCATTTCACAAAGGGCGGGCACTTCATCGTGCTGCGCGGGGTGAATGATGGAAAAATCATGGTGGCAGACCCGGCGAGTTACAGGCGCAGCGGGCAGCTCTGGGATTTGGAGATCATATTGAAGGAGGCCAGCAGGCGTGCCGGGGCGGGCGGCCCATTCTGGATCATCGGGTGAGGATGATGGAAGGCAGGGCTATCCGTGTAAGGGTATGTATATATATCCTGGACGTGCCGGATTCTGAAGATGGGGCAAAGGTAGTGCCCTGTTTCCTGAAAGGGGTTTAAGGGAACTGTGTTCCGTGCAGTCTCGGAAACGCTCAAAGAAAGTAGGAAAAGTACGCCATATGGGCTGCAGGAGGTGAAGCATGTAAAAATGTTTACGGGCAGGCATATCCTGCCTGATGGCCGCAGAAAAGAAAGAGAGGTAACAGATGGACAACCAGAATGACCGTGATATCTATGTCATCCCGCCGAACTTCGTGGATACGGGGACTTTCTTCGGCGGGATGTTCAAGGCGCGGAACGTGATAGAGGCGGGCATCCTCGCAGGGGGGACCGGGATTCCGGTTTTCCTCTTCCTCCCGGCAGGGCTGACGGTGCGGGTCATCGTGCTGTGCCTTACCTCGCTGCCCCTGGCGCTGCTTGCCCTGATCGGCATTTCAGGGGAGAGCCTGACGTCATTCCTGGCAATCTTCCTGAAATATCTGAGGAACCGCCGTGTAGTGGGCGGGGATGGGGAAGAGGCGCAGGGACAAAAAGGGAAACCCCGGAAGACAAAGGCTCAGAGGACGGGGGATAAGGCTTCAGGAAGACATAAAAGGACGGCGGCAGAAGCAGGAGGTGACGCGCAGGGAGCCTATATTGCAGGAGATAAAAGCAGTGCCGGAAAAGGCTCCCGGAGGGGAAAGCGGACAGAAGATGCATGGGGAACCCAACAGCCGGGCAGGATAGCTGTTCCACAAGGATTAGAAAATCCGGATGGAGATTGGCAGGCTGATGGGAGAGGAGGCCAGCAGAAAGACGAAAGAGACAGCCTGCAGAGGAGCCAGCGGGAACCCAGCCGGGCAGGAAACTATCAGGAGATGTGTGAGGAAACCCATCCGGAAAGAAGAGAGGATGTTTCCAGAAAGCACACGTCCAGTAGAAACGACAGCAAAGACAGCATGGACAGAAAAAATAATAAAGGCAGAGAAGACAGTAAGGGCAGCATAGGCGGGATATCTGGATGGAGACGTACCGGTGAAGAGGATTTCCCGGAAGAATTTGACCAGGTAAAAGGGTATGAGATACGCCAGAAGCTGCGTCCCAGCCAGGGCAGGAGAAGCCGTGAATGGGACGGGAAGCCAGGGAGGATGCGGAATGACGGCACCGAAAGCCTGGAGGATAAAGGGCAGGATAGACGGAGACAGGGAGGAAATGTAGAGAAAAGAGACAGACAGGAGAAAACCAGCAGACAGGTAAAAACTAACAGACAGGAGAAAACCAACGGACAGGGAGCTGACAGACAGGGAAAATCCAGCAGGCTGGCTGAAGCAGAACAGTGTCACATCGGAAAGCATGGCCGCTGTAAGAAAGATGCTGGTAGAATGCAGGAAAATCTGAATGCCGGGAGTCAAAAACAGGACAGGGCGAAGCACAGGAGCTCTGCAAAGGCAAAGCATCAGCCCCAGGCTTTCCGGAACCCTGTGGCGGAATTTCTCCCCATTTCCAAAATAGAGAACGGCATGATATACACCAAGGACCACCGCTATGTGAAGGTGGTGGAGGTGGTCCCCATCAATTTCCTGCTCCGCAGTGCCAGGGAGCAGAGGGGCATCATCTATTCCTTTGTCTCCTACTTAAAGATAAGCCCGGTGAAGCTCCAGTTCAAGGTGCTGACCAGGAGGGCGGATATCGGCCGCCATATCAGCACGGTGCGGAA
>DKVC01000158.1:0-10838 GCA_002490995.1 Lachnospiraceae bacterium UBA7188 | reverse complement strand
CAGCAGATCAGCTCCAGGGAGGCCGTGACGCGCAGGTTCTTCCTGATTTTTGAATATGAGCCATGGGATGCCAGGCGCGGCGATGAGGAGGCGGAAGCCATTTCCCAGCTGCAGGGCGCTGTCCGCACGGCATCCAACTATCTCCGCCAGTGCGGGAATGAAGTGGTCGTTCCGGACGATGAGGATGAGTTTACGGTGGATGTTCTCTATAACCTGCTCTGCAGGAACGAAAGCGCAGTGAAGCCGCTCGCCCGGAAAGTGCAGGAAGTGGCGGCAGAGTACAGGAGCTTTATAGGAGAAGACTTCTACCGGAAGGGTACTGGGAATGGTCTTTACCAGAAAGCTGTGAGAGATGGGATGGAGAATAATTTCGGACAGGGAGATGCAGAGGATAGCTTTCAGCATGGGAACAGCATACCGGCTGTGGAATTTTTTGCCCCCAAGTCCATCGACTTTACCCATGGGCATCATATCTGCATTGACGGGCTCTATTACGCCTACCTGATGGTGCCGTCGGACGGCTACAGGAGCCAGGTGCCGGCAGGGTGGCTGAGCCTGATGGTGAATGCCGGGGACGGGATCGACCTGGACATGTTCCTCAGCAGGCAGCCGAAAGAGCTGATCATCCAGAAAGTGGGCCAGCAGCTGCGTATCAACCGCTCCAGGATAAAGGATGCCAGCGACACCAACACGGACTTTGACGATATCGACAGTGCCATCCGCAGTGGCTACTTCCTGAAGGAGGGGCTTGCAAACAACGAGGATTTCTACTATATGAACCTGCTGATCACCGTCACTGCATCCACGGCAGAGGATCTGGAGTGGAAAGTGAACGAGATGAAGAAGCTCCTGCTGTCCCAGGACATGCGTGCCAGTGCCTGCCATTTCCGGGAGGAGCAGGCGTTCCTCTCCACGCTGCCGCTTGTCTCCATGGAAAAGAAGCTGTATGGGCGGAGCAGGCGCAACCTCCTGACCGGGGGCGCGGCAGGCTGCTATCCCTTTACCAGCTATGAGATGTGCGATGACAACGGCATCCTTTTAGGGGTGAATAAATATAACAGCTCCCTGATTATTGTGGACATTTTCAATTCCGCCGTCTACAAGAATGCCAACATGGCAATCCTGGGCACCAGCGGGGCAGGGAAGACATTTACCATGCAGCTGATGGCCCTGCGGATGCGGCGCAAGGGAATCCCCGTTTTCATCATTGCGCCGCTGAAAGGGCATGAGTTCCACCGTGCCTGTGCCAACGTGGGCGGGGAGTTCATCCAGGTCTCTCCGGCAAGCCCTCACTGCATCAACGTGATGGAGATACGGCAGGTGGACCGTTCCGTGAGCGCGCTCCTGGACGGGCCGGGCATCACGCTTTCCGAACTGGCGGAGAAGATCCAGCGGCTCCATATCTTTTTCAGCCTGCTGATCCCGGACATGACCCATGAGGAGCGGCAGCTCCTGGACGAGGCCATGATACATACCTACAATGCGAAGGGCATCACCCATGACAATGGGTCCCTGGCAGACCCGGACTGTCCGGGAAGGTACCGTGAGATGCCGGTGCTGGGGGATCTGTACCGGGTGCTGAAGGGATCACCGGATACACTTCGGCTCGCCAACATACTGAACCGGCTGGTGAACGGCTCCGCCAGTACCTTTAACCAGCAGACGAATGTCTCCCTGCAGAATAAATATACGGTGCTGGACATCTCTTCCCTGACGGGTGACCTGCTGACAGTGGGGATGTTCGTTGCCCTCGATTTCGTCTGGGACAGGGCGAAAGAGGACCGTACCGAGGAGAAGACCATCTTCATTGACGAGTGCTGGCAGCTGCTTTCCGGCGCCGGGGCAATGGGGACACGGCTTGCAGGTGATTTTGTCCTGGAGATTTTCAAGACCATCCGGGGGTACGGCGGCTCTGCGGTCTGCGCCAGCCAGGACCTGAACGACTTCTTTAACCTGGACGGCGGGCGGTTCGGGAAGGGCATCATCAACAACTCGAAGACGAAGATCATCCTGAACCTGGAGGATGAGGAGGCAGTGCGGGTACAGGACGCCCTGCACCTGTCGGATGCGGAGGTCATGGAGATTACCCATTTTGAGCGGGGGAACGGGCTGATCAGCACCAATAGCAACAATATCATGGTGGAGTTCAAGGCAAGCCCTTTGGAGAAAGAGCTGATCACCACGGATAGGAGAGAACTGAAAGAGCTGGTGGAGAGGATGCGGCAGGGAGACGGAGCAGGGCTGGAATGAAACTTCCTGACCCGGACAAGCCGGAACCAGAATGTTGCAAGTATGCGCAGGATTTCGTTATTAAGCGCCAAAGGTAGTTCTATCGGGAATCATTCCTGGAGAGGTGAAAACAGGCTTGTTTTGCTTCAGGCTTGGAGAAGCGTTCATTCAGTTACGGGGTGCTGCCACTGGCAAGTTCGGAAAGCGAAGGTACATGGGCAGCACATATGGAAATAGTAAAGATTTAGGCGTTGGGGTCTGGAGGAGGTGATGCCATTGAGGACCAGGGCAGAGATTTATGGGAAGGAGGCCGCGGCGCTGCTTCAGGAGGTTTCCTTATATCCAGGAATCCTGGAAGGGCAGCTTAGCGCTTTCCATCCCGGAAAGGAGGGGACGGTAAATAACCTGCTTGCCCATCTGAAAAGGCAGGGGCGTATCGCTGAGGCGGAGGATGGGGGATTTTACCCTTATGGGGAGTGCCCCCGGGCTCCTGACAGCGGCATGGTGCGGGCGGTGTGGGTCCTGCTGGATTTTATGGACAGGGTGGAGTTCTATTCATCCGGGGACTTTCCGGTGAAGATTGTGTTCTTTTCCAGTGGGGAGATGTATGAGATTGTCCATGTGGCGGAGGGGCAGGAGGCCCTTGTGTCCCATGCCATGGGGCGGTGCCGGGAGGATGGGAGCCGCCGTATCGTGCTGGTGGACGGGCCTGGGCAGATTCCCCTGTTGGACTTCCCCGGCATAACCGGGTTCTGTACTGTGGATCCGGCGGGGGATGTGAGCTATTACAGGAAGGGATGATTTTAGGGATACAGTAGGATACATGGCCAGGCCTTGATATAGATGGGGTAGCAGATGGAAACGGGGTTCTGTTTTTTCCGGAGATATAAAGCGGTGCAGACAGATGCTACAGAGGTATGTGGCCGCATTTACAGATAGCAGAATTTTACCGAAGGCATAAGGCTGCACGAAAAGGTGGCAGAACTTTACCGTGGACTTGTGGCAGCGCAGGAAGGCAATGGATTTTTACCGATGGTATGAGGATGCGATGACAGACAAGGGAATATTGCCGGGATATGATACTGTAACGACAGGAGCCAGAAATTTACCGAAGGTATGGTTACAAGGATAGCCAGCAGAATGTTATCTGGATGTATGGGCTGGCAAGAACAGACAGCAGTTCTTTACCGGGGCATGAAGCGGTATTATCGGGTGTCATTTTACCGGGGGATAAGGGCTGGGGCGATATATGCTGCAGCATGGAGCGCCGCATAGGGCTGTAAGAAATTTACCGAAGGCACGGAAGGAATTATGATGATGTAGGAGCGTTGCCAGAAGAATAAAGATGCTTAGAAAAACATGAGGATTTTACCGAAAGGGATAAAAGATAAAAACAGATGGTTCCTGTCACTGGAACCATATTTCATCAAAAAAGATTGGAGGGATACATTTTGGACAGGAAAATCATTTCACGCAGGATTGCGGATATCCAGAACAACATGCGGCGCCTGAACAGCAGCATCTGCGCCATGGATTCCGTGGATATACAGCGGTATCCGGAAAACTACGAGACCATGTCAACGGAGGCAGCGCTGCGTGCGGAGGGGATCGCCTGCCAGCTGCGGAACCTTTTGTATGCGTCTACAGGCGTGCCCCGGGCGGAATACCTTGTGAAAGCAGCAGAAGCCCACGGCATTGAAGTGGGATATGAGGAAGGCATCTTCCGGGTGGCGCTGCCGCGGCTGCTCCCCAAAAAGAAGATGCGCCAGAGCGGGATATTCCTGCTTGACCCGCTCCATGCGGCATTGGGGCAGTATGGGGAGGAGAACCCCCTGCCCAGGTTCCGGGAATGCGTGGTGTGCGTGTCCCATGTGTATGACCATGAGCTGCCGGACTGGCGCATCCGGGACTACGACAACCAGCAGCAGAAGCAGATTCTGGATGTGATTGCGCTTTATGTGATGGCGGACGACAGCGGCCTGCTTTGTGATGCGTACAACACCACGGAACTGGGGGACAAGGACGGCACTAACGTCTATATCATGGAGAAGAACCGCTTTGCCGGATGGCTTGCGGACAGGGAAAAGCAGGTAAAATCCATATCAGATTTTTGACGGTTTTGCAGATTTTTTACATCATGTGCCCTGAAATGGCGGGAATGCCGGAAACAGGGCGGTGCCGGAGAGGCATGGCGGCTGAGCTTACCCAAGTCTTTAGCCGCCACGGTAAAAAGCGTGGAGGAGGTGGTGCGTCTGGCGGACAGGAAAGTGCTTCCCGGGCAGGAGACTTTGGGCTATCATCTGCTGGCATTGACCGCTGTGTGCGGTGAGTTCCCGGCTGGTCTGATGGGGCGTCTTCCCGGGAGCGAAAGTTACAAAAGCACGGTCATATGGATGCTGAAGAAGGAAAAGCTCCTGCGGACTTATTACCAGGACGGGCTCCGTGGCTATCGTCTGGGGAGGAGGGCGAAAAGGCTCCTGCTGGAGGAAGAACCGGAGAGGTTCGCTTTCCACCTGACGGGGAAAGGGGACACGAACATGCTGAAGAGCGAGGTACGGAGACGGCTGCGGCTGCACCGGATTGCGGGTTCTTATGTGGCTATGGGGAATGCGGGGGTGGCGGTGTTCCGGGATGAGAAGCCTCATGTGTTTGCGGAAGGGGAGGCCC
Source organism: Lachnospiraceae bacterium UBA7188 (assembly GCA_002490995.1). Lineage (GTDB taxonomy): Bacteria > Bacillota > Clostridia > Lachnospirales > Lachnospiraceae > Acetatifactor. The sequence continues at coordinate 5,942 of DKVC01000158.1, read as the reverse complement.
GGGCTCCCTGCCCTGAGGGTGCGGCGTTCTACAGTTCCCGGGAGGTGAAGGAGATGGGCATAGATACGGTCAAGATACGCAGCTCCCGGATGACGGGGGTGCTGCTCGCCCCGTCCGGGGTCTTCCTTGTGTACAATGGCGGGCCCTGTGGCGCAAAATGGGACTACCGGGCGGAGCAGAGGGCACAGACTTTTCTTAAGATGGTATTGTGCTGCCAGCGCTTACCGGACAGGTACGGGGGCATGGAAGTTTCAGGGCTTTTGTTTGGGGACGGGCTGGAGCCTTTCAGCAGTATCCTTACGGACGGGGACAGCCAGACACGCTGTTTTTTCCTGCTGGATGGGAACTATGGTCATTTCTATTACCTGACCAATGACCACCATGGCGATGTGCTGCTGAGGCTGCTGTGCGATGCTGGGCGTAATGCGGAACTGGACAGGATTCTGATGCAGGGGCTGCATGAGCGGGACGGGGGGCTTACCGTGGAGAATGATGCCATGGACGAAAATGGTGACCCTGTGCTGTTCGGGTATTTTCTGGATATCCCCCGTATCAACCGGTTCTGTACGGCACTGCAGCTGCAGGACAGGCGGGGAACCATCATCTGTTTTGATTTCCAGAAGGAGGCGCTGTCTCATTTGTGCGGCGGGCAGGTGGAGCTTTCCGCAATCAGTTTTGAAAAATTTGAAAGGAGGTTCTTTCCATAGACAAGAGGAAATTAATGAAAGGGCTGGTGGTTGCGCCCATAGCGGTGGCTGCCATCCTGTATGTGGGCGGGTACCTGGCCCAGTTTATCGGAAATTATGCCCTGTGGAAGGAGGGCGGGGGGAGCCCGGGGGACGGCACCGCCCCCTTGATGGCATCCCCGGAGATTGCAGCCTGTTTCCAGGCGGCGTTGCGTCCGCCCTATGGCATTTATGGGATATTTATCTGCATCGGGCTCCTTGCGGTGCTGCTCCTGCTGGTCATGCGGATTGGCTACAGCGATGCCGGGGAGTATGACGAGGACAGGAACTTCACCTATTCCGCCAGGGGGACATACGGCACCTCCGGGTGGATGGGGCGCAGGGAGATGGAGGGCGTGCTTGACCTTGTGGGAGACCTGCGCCGCCATCGGGGGATCGTGCTGGGGATGCTGGACAGGAAGTATGTCTGTGTGCCGGAGGAGACCAGGCTCAACAGCAACCTGGCGGTGTACGGCGCCAGTGGCAGCATGAAGACACGGTCTTTCTGCATGAACCGTATCCTGCAGGGAGTTTCCAGGGGGGAGTCGCTCATCATCTGCGACCCGAAAAGTGAGCTATATGAGAAGTCCAGCGAGTACCTGCGGGACAAGGGGTATGTGGTGAAGGTGTTCAATCTTGTGAACCCGGAGAATTCAGATTCCTGGAACTGCCTTGCGGAGGTAGAGGGGCAGGAACTGATGGCACAGCTGTTTGTGGATGTCATCATCCGCAACACGAAAGGGGACAGTAAAGGGGATCATTTTTGGGATTCGGCTGAGATGAACCTGCTTAAGGCATTGGTTCTGTATGTTGACAAGGGGTATCCGGAGGAGAGCCGGAACATGGGGCAGGTCTACCAGCTGCTTACCCTGAATTCCGAGACGGCGCTGAACAGCCTGTTTGACGTGCTGCCCGCGACCCATCCGGCGAAGGCCCCTTACAGCCTGTTCAAACAGGCATCAGATTCGGTGCGCAGCGGCGTGGTGATCGGGCTGGGGAGCCGCCTGCAGGTGTTCCAGTCGGAGCTGATCAGGAAGATTACGGCACGGGATGAAATCGACCTGGAGCTGCCGGGGCAGGAGCCGTGCGCTTACTTCCTGGTGACCAGCGACCAGGACAGTACCTTTGACTTCCTTGCGTCCCTGTTCCTGTCATTTGTGTTCATCAAGCTGGTACGGTATGCGGATAAGAACTGCGAGGGCGGAAAGCTTTCGGTGCCAGTCCATGTGCTGGGGGAGGAGCTGACTGCCTGCGGCACCATCCCTGACCTGTCCCGACGCCTGAGCGTGATCCGTTCCCGGAACATCTCCATGTCCTGCGTGTTCCAGAACCTTGCGGGGCTGCAGAACCGGTACCCGCAGAACCTCTGGCAGGAGATCTTGGGGAATGCGGACGTGCAGCTTTTCCTGGGGTGTACGGATCCGCTGACGGCGGAGTTTGTCTCCTCCCGCACCGGGCTTGCCAGCGTGGCGGTCTCCAGCAGGTCGAAGCAGCTGGGGACGTGGCGGATCTCCAACTATACGCCGGAGTTCCGGGAGACCAGCGGCGTGGGGAAGCGGCCTGTGCTGACCCCGGACGAGGTGCTGCGGCTGCCCATAGACAAGGCGCTGGTCATCATCCGGGGGAAAAAGACCCTGAAGGTGGACAAGATGGACTACTCAAAGCATCCGGATTATCCGCTGCTGCGCTCCTGCAAGGCATCTGCCCATGTGCCGGAGTGGCGGCGGATGGAGATGGAGGCAGAGGGGAAGAGAGCAGGGACACGGAAAGAAGAGCCACAGAAGAAAATGGAGACACAGAACCGGGCGGGGACGCAGAAGACAACAGTACAGAAAGGTGCAGAGCCACAGAAGAACAAGGTGCAGAATGCCAGGGAGGAAAAAGCAGGGACACGGAAAGCGGAGGACAGGCAGATTCTCCCTGAGGGTGGGGCGGGTGCAGTGCCGCAGGATCCGGGAAAGGAGGCAAAGGCGGCACCCAGAACAGAATCAAAAGCAGCACCCAAAGAACCGTCTAAGAATACCGTAAAACAGACAGTGGAGGAAAAGACATCAGAGGATGCAGTTACAAAGAATACAATTCCGGAGGGTGTAGCCCCGGAGAAGACAAACAGAGCCACAGGCAAGTCGAAACCCAAAACAGCACAAGGTGCAAAAACAGGACTGGCACAGCCCGCTGGGGTAGTGCTTACGGATAAGGATTCCATTATGTTGTAGGCAAGGAGTACCGAAGAGGAATAGCAGGCACGGCAAGGGACTGGTTCAGGGAGCATATGAACTTCGGCTGGCCAGGGTGTTGCTTAAAAATACAGTCTTGTGGAAGACAGCAGTATCCTGATTCCAGGCTGCTGGCATCAGGAGATGACAGAAAAGGCATGTAAAACTAAATCATTTCAAAGAAAGAGAGGCAGATATATGGGCAGAAAAAAGGAAATAGTGGAAGTGAATGAGCTGGCTGTGGAAGCCCCCGGTGTTGATGATGCTTTTATGGAAGACACGGCACAGGAGGAAGAGTTTGACGGCAGGGAAGAGGGGCTGGATCCTGAAATGGAATCTGGCGGAGAAGAGCCCGGGAATATGGCTGATGATTCAGGCAATTCCGGGGAAGATACTCTGGCAGATTTTATGGAAGAGGAAAATGTCCTGGTGGAATCCGCAGAAGATGGGGAGGAAATGCCTGAAAGGGAACAGCTGGATGAGCCCGGGGAGCATCAGGATGCAGACGGAGAGGATATCTGTGAAAACGGGGAAACGGGAGAGACGGCTGTGACGGAGGATGCCAACGGCCTGGCAGAAAATGCCACGGAGCCGAAAGATGTCCCTGCGGAGACGGCTGCCGAAGAACCTGCCCCGGCAAAACCTAAGCGCAGTTCCCGTAAAAAGAAAACAGTATCCGATAAAGCAGAAAACGAAGCGGAGACCACAGGGGAGCAGGGCGATGCGGAGACAGGGGTACGGTCAGAGGTGGAAGTACAGCTGGAGACAGTACCGGAAGAGGGAGTGCTGGAGGAGGCACTGCTGTCGGCAGAAGAAAGCGATTCGGAGATGGCGGAAGGCTTTCCGGATATGGATATGGATACAGATAATGACGGTGCACTGACTTTGGATTCAGAGGACCCGGAAGATGCGGATGAATGGGAGAATGCATACGATGAAACGGAAGAGGAAAGCGCAGCGGGAACTACAGAGGAGGTTTTAGAAGGAACTGTAGAATTTGCAGATGAAACTACGGCTGTATCAAGAAGGGAAGCCCAGCCCGGCACTGCTTCAGAAAGAAGGCCGGCGGATTCAGCACCCCGCCGTGCCGCTGGCGGGAAGAGGGCGGAAGCACCCGTATTGACGCTGGAAGCCCGTGGGGAAGTGGAGACGGAGGAGAGCCGGGAGGACGTGATCTGGCATGAAATCCATAACGCCTACCGCACCAGAAGGATTCTGACCGGGCAGCTGGGCGGCATAGAGCAGACGGACAACGGCAAGACCATCGCCATCGTGGACTATAAGGGATTCCGGATTGTCATCCCCCTGAAAGAGATGATGATCAACGTGGGGCGCAGCCCCTCCGGGCAGGAGTATGCGGAGCTGATGCTGCGGCAGAACAAGATTTTGGGGAACATGCTGGGGGCGGAGATTGATTTCATTGTGAAGGGCATCGACTCCAAAGCCAGGAGCGTGGTGGCCAGCCGCAGGGAGGCCATGCTGAAAAAACGCCAGATCTTCTATCTGGATACGGATGCCTCGGGGATGTACCGTGTCCATGAGGGGCGCATCGTGCAGGCACGTGTCATCGCGGTGGCGGAGAAGGTGCTGCGGGTGGAGGTCTTCGGGGTGGAATGCTCCATCATGGCCCGTGACCTTGCCTGGGACTGGATTGGGGACGCCCATGAGCGGTTCTCCGTGGGGGACCAGGTGCTGGTGAGGGTGCTGAGCGTGCGGCGGGATGGCCTGGAGGAGATTGCTGTCAAGGCGGACATCAAGAGCGTGTCCCAGAACACGAGCCATGACAACCTGAAGAAATGCCGCATCCAGAGCAAGTACGCGGGGAAGGTTACGGACGTGCATAAGGGCGTGGTGTATATCCGCCTGTCCAATGGGGTAAACGCGGTGGCGCACTCCTGCTATGACTACCGGACGCCCGGGAAGAAAGACGACGTGAGCTTTGCGGTGACGCGGCTGGATGAAGAGCGCGGCGTGGCCGTGGGGATAATCACCCGCGTGATCCGCAGGAATTTGTGAAATAAACTGTGGAAGTCTTGATTTTGTTAAGTGACAAAAAAGTTTAAAAATTTACAAAAAAGTATACAAACTTACAAAAAAGATTGAAATTTACAAAAAAGTATGCAATAATACTATTAGCTGTTATCCACAGATTCCCACAATGTATGGGAGGGTAGTATGGCTAAAAGAGCCCGGTCATGGAATAAGACAAAATATGAACGTTATGTTAAGGAAGGGCGCGGACAGGGTGAAGGCTCCACGTATATGCCATGGATTTCTGTCCATGATTTTTCCTCACGGGGCATGGTATCAAGAATTGTCGGCCATAAGACCAAACGGGTACACCACTTTTTGTCACGAAGCGAACTGAATTATTTTTTCCTGTTGGAATGGTCGGATAAAATTCTGGATATAAGGGAACAGTTTCCACTTATTGATATGGAACTGGCCGTTGGCATTGCTCAAAAGATTGGTATCAAATACCCAACAGATAATGTCAGCGGCTTCCCTTATGTTCTCACCTGTGATTTTATGATTACTACTGTGAGTGGCCTGAAAGCACGGACCATAAAACATGCTGCTGAACTGCAAAGTAAGAGAGTGATTGAAAAATTAGAAATAGAACGGCGTTATTGGCAGTCTATGGGAATAGAATGGAAAATCGTAACAGAAAATGAAATCCCAAGGCAGAAATGTTTAAACATTGAGTGGCTATATTCATCTGCAGGCATACCAGAACCTTTAGCGGACTGCCAGATTCGAAAATCGCTTCTTAGAAAAATCAGGGACGGTGTTCCGGCTTGTATAGCCATAGGAAATATTGATAATGAATGGGGCCTGCCATCAGGCAGTGGTCTTCTGTTACTGAAAAACATGCTATGGCATAAGGAGCTTGCGTTTGATATGGATAACCCTTTGCCGGCAGCGCTGTGGGATAAGGAAGGGACCGGGAAAATATGGTTGCCGTAAATACCATACTGTATAATACCTAAGGAAAGCATCT
>DKVC01000009.1:27265-29453 GCA_002490995.1 Lachnospiraceae bacterium UBA7188 | reverse complement strand
CCTGTAATCAAAGGGAAATTGTAGAGGTTATTTTCCGACAATTCCTATCATTTACAGGAGGGAGCACATGCTTAAAAAAATCAGCCTGGAATTTGCACACAATTTTTCCCAATGTTACCGTATCCGATGCAGGCCCCTGTGCAGGGAATTTCATATTCCCCCCACAGCCTTCGACATCCTGATGTTCCTTGCCAACAATCCCGACCATAACACGGCCAAGGACATCGTGGAGCTGCGGGGTCTGAAAGCGAACCTGGTATCCGTCAACGTGGAAAAACTGGTGCAGGATGGCTACCTGGACAGAAAATCCTTTCCCGGAGACCGCAGGAAAACCATCCTGCTCTGCACTCCCAGGGCACAGCCCATCATAGAAAGGGGACGCCGTCTCCAAAATTCTTTTTTTGAAGACATTTTCAAGGATGTGGACACGGCGTCCCGGGAGAATTTTTATCAGGTAATGGAAATGATGGAACATAACCTGAATGATATTCTGAAAGGAAGCGAATGATATGGAATGGCTATTGATGATTGCAGTTACATTTTTCGCAGGTATGGGTGCAGGTTTGGGGACAGGCTTCGCCGGGATGAGCGCGGCGGCGGTAATCAGCCCCATGCTGATCACATTCCTGGACATGGATCCTTACATGGCGGTGGGAATCGCCCTCTCCTCCGATGTGCTGGCCAGCGCGGTATCGGCGTACACTTACGGGAAAAATAAAAACCTGGATATCAGAAACGGACTGATCATGATGTGCAGCGTCCTGGCCTTCACCGTTGTGGGCAGTTATATCGCCAGCCTGCTCCCGCCCACCACCATGGGAACGTTTTCTGTATTCATGACATTCCTGCTGGGCATTAAATTCATCGTAAAGCCGGTTATGACCACCAAGGAAAGCATGCAGAATACCTCCGCGAAAAAGCGCGCCCTGCAGTCTGTCCTATGCGGCGTATTGATTGGCTTTATCTGCGGTTTCGTAGGTGCCGGCGGCGGCATGATGATGCTGCTGATCCTCACCACGGTTCTGGGGTACGAGCTGAAGACCGCCGTGGGAACCAGCGTGTTCATCATGACCTTTACCGCCCTGACAGGAGCAGTCTCCCACTTTGCCATCGGCAGCCTGCCCGACTGGCCGGTGTGGATTCTGTGCGTCGTGTTCACCTTCCTGTGGGCAAGAGTTGCCGCAGTTTTTGCCAACAAGGCGAAACCTGAGACGCTGAACCGCGCTACAGGTATCGTACTGGTGGTGCTGGGAGCGGTGATCATGCTGTTCACATTCCTCAAATAACCGGAGGGACCAAATAGAAAAACAAAAGAAAGGAGTTTCTCATGAAAGAAGTAAAATCACCCAAAAAACCGTTAATTTACTATTACGGAATCGCCATGCTGATCATTTTCCTCTTCAACATGGTCGTGACTCCGCTGCTTATGCAGGGACAGATCGTGGAAGTAGATTACGGCACCTTTATGAAAATGACCGCCGAAAAGGACATCGGCCGGGTACAGATGGACAGTTCCGAGATCGTCTTCACGGATAAGGAAAATACCGCCGTCTACACCACCGGCATCATGGAGGACCCAGGCCTGGTACAGCGGCTCTACGATGCAGGCGCCACCTTTGCCAAAGACATCGAAAAGCCCACATCGCCGCTGCTGAGCATCTTCCTCTCTGCCGTGCTCCCCATGCTGATATTCATCGGCCTGGGACAGTATATGAGCCGGAAACTGACGGAGAAGGCCGGAGGCCCCAACGCCATGATGTTCGGCATGGGCAAGAGCAACGCGAAGGTCTATGTCCAGTCCACGGAAGGCATCCACTTTGACGACGTGGCCGGGGAGGACGAAGCGAAGGAAAGCCTTGCCGAAATCGTGGATTACCTGCACAACCCCCAAAAGTACACGGAAGTGGGTGCATCCATGCCCAAGGGGCTTTTGCTGGTAGGCCCTCCCGGCACCGGTAAGACCATGCTGGCGAAAGCAGTGGCCGGGGAAGCAGGTGTGCCGTTTTTCTCCATGTCCGGCTCCGAATTTGTGGAAATGTTCGTAGGCATGGGCGCATCCAAGGTCCGTGATCTGTTCAAGCAGGCCAAGGAGAAAGCCCCCTGCATCGTCTTCATCGACGAAATCGATGCCATCGGCAAAAAGCGTGACGGCCAGGTGGGCGGAAATGACGAGCGGGAGCAGACCCTG
>DKVC01000009.1:6815-26959 GCA_002490995.1 Lachnospiraceae bacterium UBA7188 | reverse complement strand
AACCAGCTGCTCACCGAGATGGACGGCTTCGAGGGCAACAATGGTGTCATCATCCTGGCAGCCACCAACCGACCGGAATCCCTGGATCCCGCCCTTACCAGGCCCGGGCGTTTCGACAGACGGGTTCCCGTGGAATTGCCCGACCTGGCCGGAAGGGAGGCCATTCTAAAGGTTCATGCGAAGAAAATCAAGCTGGCTGACGATGTGGACTTCCACACCATCGCCCGTATGGCTTCCGGCACATCCGGCGCGGAACTGGCGAATATCGTCAACGAAGCCGCCCTCCGGGCAGTGAGAACCGGACGCACCATCGTGGCACAGGCGGACCTGGAAGAGAGCATTGAGGTGGTCATTGCCGGATACCAGAAGAAAAACGCCATCCTGTCGGACAGCGAGAAAAAGGTGGTGGCCTACCATGAAATCGGCCATGCCCTTGTGGCAGCCATGCAAAGCCACTCCGCCCCTGTCCAGAAGATAACCATCATTCCCCGGACCTCCGGCGCACTGGGATACACCATGCAGGTGGAGCAGGGGGACAAGATCCTGATGACCAGGCAGGAAATCGAGAACAAGATTGCAACCTTTACCGGAGGACGCGCCGCAGAGGAAATCGTCTTCGGCGAGATCACCACCGGCGCCTCCAACGACATCGAGCAGGCCACAAAGCTTGCCCGGGCCATGATTACCCGCTACGGCATGAGCGACGAATTCGACATGGTGGCAATGGAGACCGTGACCAACCAGTATCTGGGCGGCGACACTACTCTGGCCTGCTCCGCGGATACACAGAAGGAAATCGACAGAAAGGTTGTGGAACTGGTCAAGGCACAGCATGAAAAAGCGAAGAGAATCCTGACGGAAAACCGTCAGAAACTGGACGAGCTGGCTGCATTTCTCTATGAGAGAGAAACCATTACAGGAGAAGAATTCATGGAGATTCTGGGCGGAAAGGAAGGTGTACAGATATGAAAAAATATTCCGGATTTTTCTGGATGGAACTGGCTGTGGGGGTGCTGCTGATTCTGCTGGGCCTCTTCACCTTCCTTCGCCCCGGCAGCCTGCTGTCGGGCATCGTGGCAATCTATGGACTGATTGCCGTCATAACGGGAATTGACGATATTTTAACCTATATCAGGATGGAAAAGTATACCGGCTTCGGCCCTGTTGTCTCACTGATTTCCGGCATTTTAAGTGTGATGTGCGGCTGCATGCTCCTGCTCTACCCAGACGCCGGGAAGTGGATATTGTCCCTTCTGTTTCCCATCTGGTTTATAGCGCACTGTATTTCCCGGCTTACCCATGCATACATACTCCGCATGGCCGGGCAGAAGTTTTTCTACTGGTTTTCGCTGGCAGTCAATATCGCGGGGCTGGTTCTGGGAATCCTGATGGTATTCAACCCTGTGCTGACCTTTATGACCATGAGATTCATGGGGTACATTGTAGCAGTTTACCTGATTTTGCTTGGGGTTGACAGCATTATGGCGGCTTTCCACCGGAGAGATTTCTTCTAATCAAGCCTTGTATGTAGCAGCAACAGGAAAAGTGAAAGTAACCGGCATGGCATCATCCAGGCCGGTTACTTTTGTAATCGTCTCAGAAAGCTTTTCATCCAAAGTGCTCAATCTCACAGGTATGCTGCTTCGTCTTCTTATCATAAGCAATCCCCACCAGCAAAATATCACCTGCGTAACCTTTCAGCGCCTGCGGATACTGCCTGTCCTTAATCTGGTAAATTGCAGCCTTCACGCTTTTATTCCATTTCAGCTCCACCACAATAGCCGGATAGCCCCGATATTGGGGGAGCGGAAGGTATACAATATCCGCAAAACCCTTTCCCCCTGGGAACTCACGGATTGGCCTGTGGTAATACGTTAATGCGGACAGCATGGCAATGGTTATGGTGCAGGAAAGCGAATTTTCGTCATTGTATTCGATGTTGGAAATGAAATCATTGTGTACACTCCCAACCAGATCCCCAACCTGTCCCGCTTCGTTTTCCAGCACAGCATAAAGCAGTTTTTCCGACTGCTTCATAAATTGCACAAGCTGGCCATTTTTGCTCTGCCGCACTGACTTATAGAAAACTGCCTGAATCTCCTTATTCGGAATATAAGCTTCCCGGCTTTTGCCGTCATATGCGCAATAGCCAAGATGAATCAGTGCGGTAATAACCTGTTCCTTGTTATGGAATGTCTGCAGGTCATTGATTCCGTCATCCACATCCACCAGAATCCGGTTTCCCGAAAGCATCTTCAGGATATCTTCCCGCAGTCCGTCGAAGTTTCTGGTGATCAGATCCTCGATATCCCCATAAGTGCCTGTTATCGTCCAGTACTGCTTGAAATAATTGGTTCGAAGCGCCTCCGTTACAGACCAGGCATTATAAATCGGAATTCCGTTCAAATTGTATCCATTATACCATTCGCGCATTTGCCCGAAATCAACGCCGAATTTCCTGCACAGCGACTCGACCTCTTCCTCTGTAAATCCGATATATCCTCCCAGATCCCGAGGTTCGGCCATTGTATATTCCGTAAAATTATTGACGGCAGACTGTCCCTTTGTCCGCACAATGGGCATAATCCCGGTAAGGTAGGCGAGGCGTATATAATCTTTGGCATCACTGTTCTTAAAAAGGCTGCGCAGCGCCTCTACATAACCCTCCCTGTCCCGGTTTCCCTCCTCCAACTCCCTTATCGGATAATCCCATTCGTCAAATATAATCACAAACTGGCCGCCCGTCCTGTCATATATGATTGACAGCGCCGCAGCCAGTGTCATTTTATCGGAAACCAGCTCCGGATATGCCTCCCTCAATTCACTCACAAGGTTTCGCTCAATAGATTCGTTAGGATCTGCCTTCGCTTTCCATGCCTCTAAAAACTGTCCCTGAATATCCACAAAAATCGTGTCGTAGCGGTTCAGGTTCTCCCTGAAAAGCGCATCCTTATTGCATTTCAAGGGTGCAAAGAGTTCGGCTGAATCCGCCCCCCTGCTGAAATACGCAACCAGCATGTCCGCCGTAACCGACTTTCCGAACCTGCGCGCCCTGCTGTTGCAGATAAACTTTTCATCCTCGTCCTTCTCCAGTAATCTGTGTATGATTTCCGTTTTATCTACAAAGTATTTCCCCTTGACAAATCGCGCGAATTTTTGATTGCCCTTGTTTAAGAAACGCCCCATCCCCATGCCTCCTCCGCAGTTGTTTATACCTGCGCTACTGTTCACGGCCTCGCCGTCCGCCAGCAACTTTCACTAATAAGATACTTTACTCATACCTGATACCTTTTACACTTTACGCCAAATTTTACTTGCTATCCCGCCGATAATGTGTTATTATAAAAAGGGGAAAACCATAGAAGCGGCTCTACCCTCAATGTTATAGTTCAACTTACCGCTGAAAGCGGTCAGCCGTCACTATTGCTGGTAGTGGCGGCTATTTTCTGCCCTGAAAGATTGTATAGCACATTGCCCCTCCGAGAAGGAGGGTAAAGCCGCCCTGGCTCTATGGTTTCCCACCGGGAAAACTCCTGTAAAAAAATAGTATCATATCTCTATCGGATTTGCAATACGCATTTTATCCTACAATTGAAACAATTCCCTCATAATCTGTTCCGCGCACACTTCCGCACTACAGGAACCGGTATCAACCCTGGCGCTGTACCGAATATTTTCAGCCATGATTTCGTACTGTTCCTGGGACTGGTTTTCGTACCTGTCGCCGCGTGCTATATTTCGCTGCCTGCAGATTTCCAACGGACAATATACTTCCACAATATCTAAGGGATTGTCTTTGAGGATTTCCAGGAGCCGGCTGTAATGGGGTTTCAGCCCTTCCCGTTCCACCAGGATTCCGTCGATAAGCACATGCTTCCCCATATCGGAAAACAGCTTCGCCGTATGGTACATCAGGAGGATTGCCTCACTCAGATACTTCCAGTAATCCTTCTGCAGATACCGCTCTCCCACCATCTCCTGAAACAAATCATTGGCAACTACATAAAAAAATACATCCTCCCGATCCTGGAGTGCCTCAACGATGGATGTTTTTCCCGCGCTGGTGACACCGTTTAGAAAAATAATTCTTCCTTTTTGCATATTCACTGCCCTTTCTTTTTGTTTTAGTTTAGCACGGGTATATCCTTTTGTCATTCTTGTCTGTTATTTTAAAAAAATACGGGAAAAACCGCCCCTGACGATTTCTCCCGTATTTTTCCAACCTGTTTCTTTCACCTTCACATCACAGCTCCACAAACACCGTATCATAAGCCGCCATGGTCACCATCCGTATTCCCGTTTCGGTAGGGATGGACGCAGTCTGCTCCCTGTCGCTGTTGTTGATGATGACCAGCTTCCTGCTCTCGGGATAGTAAGCACATTCCGTATACAAATTATCGGTCATGTACAGGCCGCTCATGCCCTCACCGCCTGCGTAGCGGATCAGCTGATAGAGCATGCGGGTATTCTCCAGATTGACCCGGAAGGAAGCCAGATAAATTCCTTTCCCTTTTCCGAATTCGTTCACGCATACCAGAGGAAGAAGCTCTCCCGTTCCGCTGCCTGAAGAATTGTTTCCGGAACTGCCGTTCCGAACAGCATCGCTCCCGGGCACTTTTCCAATCTCGCCTGCGCCTGCCGCCAACAGCACGTTCGCCTTTCCGTCGGTCAGATATAAATGCTCCTTCGCGCTGACCGATGCGCCAGCCGGCAGAATGCCGTCTCTATCCTCCGGGACAAACTGCCATCTTCCGTGGCACACCCTGGCTCCGGTATCCTCGTCAATCCCCAGTACATGCGCCATACGGAAATACGTATCATATCCTTCCACTGCGGACGGCTCATTCACGCCGATAAATGTACCGCCCTCATACACCCATTTCGTCAGGATAGTAACTACCTCGTCATCCTTCCAGTTCTCACCGCCGCTCCAGGCGCTTCCGGCACGTCCCGCATTGATGACTACATCCACATCCGCAAGAACCCCTGCCTTCACATCCTCAAAGGAAATGAACTTCACATCCACCGGCAGACCGGAGAGTGCTTCATTGATATGAATCAGGTCATGCATATAAGTCTCATGAAAATGTCCCGACAGCGTCCAGGAACGCAACGCCCCCCAGCTGTGAAGGACAGCCACCTTTGTCCTGATGGTATAGGGCTTTCCGGCATCGTGGAAGGAACGAATCAGCCGGAACTCATCGGACACTTTTTCAATATAATCACAGAAATCAGGATAATTCTCCACCAGATGCAGATAGCCGCCCAGGCCTATCCTGTCGATTTTCGCCCGAAGCAGCGCCCTGCGCACACTGTTCCAGTATTTCTTCGCATCCAGAGCGGGGTCTCCGCCTTCCGCAAAGGTAGGCGCGCCGCCCAAGCCCACCGGAAACAGATAAGGGTGCAGCCGCAGTTCATGGGTGGGCACGTCCACACCTGCGCAAAGCCTTGCCTCATATCCGGAGAATACACACTTGATCAGGCCGTCAAAACCGAATTCATGAAATCTTCCGTTATAGGGCTCCACGCCTACCCAGCTGTCATCATAGAATACATAGGCCTTCTTGCCGTACTCATGCACCATTCTAATGAGCTTCTTCCCGAAGGAAATGACGAAATCATTGATAAATTCCATCCAGTCAGCCTTCCGCCCCGTTCCCGGCATATGAGTCACATGCAGCTGTCCCTTGTTGATAAAATCCTCTGCCGTCATGCGGTAGCCATACTGTTTCTCGAACTCATCCAGTGCCAGGGCGCTGACCGTATAATCATAGGAGCCCCAGTCGGAGAAGAGATTTCGATTGCGCTCGCTGCTGCCCCATATCCACACAAAATTGTAAAACATGGAAGTAAAACGCACCACCGTGGTATCGGGGTGTGTCTCGCACCAGTTTTTCATCCATCCCAGCAGATACTCCTGGGTCTCCGGGTATCTGGGATCAATCTGCAGCAAATGCTCCTTGTCCCAGTTGTTAGTGGTATGGTTGTACATGGAAATCTCTTCCCATATACGATATGCCAGGAAGCTTACCGTATATTTATGGAATGGCACCGCCGCTTTTATGGTTACCGTACCGGCAGCCTTATCATAATCCCACTGGCCGGAATTCAGTTTCTGATTCGTCGTTCTGTCATAAACTTCCCAGTACTTATATGCCTCCGCCGAATCGTTAATCTCGAACTGCTCCGCAAAAAAGCTTTCCATCAGATTTATGGCAAGCGTCTCCCCCTCTGCCACCGCAGGCGGCGTGCAGAGAAAGGTCTGCTGAAGCTTGTCCCTGTTTTGCCTTGCCCACTCATTGTGGTCGCGTATGATGCAGATGGTGGAGTAGATGCCGTACCCTGCATGTACAATCTCGTCGGACAGAACCGTTCCGTCACTGTCCCGGATTACGTCCGCACCCCATTTTTCTGCCATTTTTAATGTAAGTTCTTCATATCCGGATTCCCCCGGAAGCGTAAAGCCGCCGCTCTGTTTCGCCATATCACTCTCTCCATTCTCATAAACTGCCTTCCACATTTTTGCTGCGTTTGCGGATGCTTTTTCAAGGAACACTTCCTTACAGCCCCAGCTTCCTGCAGAGCGCCACTGCTTCTCCCCGGGTAAGCACCCTGTCAGGCGACTCACTGCCGTCAGACGGAATCAATCCCAGCGCACAGGCCGCCCGTACATAAGGCTTTGTGTACTCTCTGCACTTTGTATCATAAACAAAAACGCTGTTTCCCGTACATGCATCCATGTCAGGAAGCTTCCTCCTGCTCTTATAGCCATTGACCGCAAATACCAGAAATTCCTCCAGTGTCACCGGACGCAGCGGAAAGAATTTCCCGTCCTCCACCATTCCCGGATCGATCATGCCGTTCTGATAAGCGCATTCCACCGCCCCGGCATACCACTCATGTCCCACCACATCGGTAAACATATCGTTATATACATTGGTGGGGAAAAACCGGGCCGTCCTGATTACCATATCCAGCGCCGATGCCCTGTCCGCCGGTTCCGAGAGACGCTCCACATCGGAAAGCACCTCCGCCTCCTCCGCATTCGTCACATTGTCATAGATTGCAGGCTTCTCCAGGGGAACAATCCGCTCCGCAGGCAGCCACGCTCCGAAACCATCCGTCACACACTCCGCCAGGAAACGGTATTCCGGCTCCTTCCTTCCGCCGCACACAGTCGAAATCTCATCAGCCACCAGCCCTGCCATAAAATAAGCGCCGTAATCATTGCTGTGGGTATAATCACCCGGAAAGAAATACGCTTTGGAGGCTTCCAGCCCGTTTTTCACAATGAAGTTCATGCTGCGCCTGTGCAGGTCGAGAACCGGCACATCCTCCTGCTCGCCCACACTGATGCAGGTTCCGGCATATTCTTCCAGCAGGTCATTATAGCTTCCGTCGTTTCCCTTCCAGGTATTCCTTGCAATGGGTGTCACCAGTACCGGAAATACGCCCCTGTCCCTGCACTCGCTGATATAACGAAGAAGGTTGTTTTTATACCCCTCCTCTGCCTTCAGAGCCTCCAGCTTCTGGTCATTATGGGCAAACTGAATAAACAGGTAATCGCCCGGCCGGATATACTGCTCCACGATTCCGTAATGCCCCTCCTCCCGGAAGCTGGCTGTGGTCAGCCCGGAATGGGCATGGTTAGACACCGCTATCTTCCCGTTCAGATATCCCGAAATCATCTGTCCCCAGCCGGAATAACAGGTTCCGGGTGCATACGGATAATCCGCGCTCTGATCCGTCACCGTGGAATCTCCGGCAATGAAAAGAGTGGGACACTCCAGTTCCTCCACTGTTATCTCACTGATACCCGGCTTCTCCGCCAGTATGGTGATATCCAGGCTCCTGTCTTCGTAAACCTCCGTAAGCCCCCTGGGAATAATGTCGCATACATTCACAGACATGGTGCATATAAAATCACCGGAGACGGCGCCACTGTAGCCCAGCCGCCTGCGCCCCGTGAATATCAGTACATCCTCCACAGATTCCTGCGTACAACCTGTGCGGATCTTCAGTGTCACCCTGTAATTGCCCTGACGGGGCACATCCAGCTTGAAGGAAAGAGGGATTCTCCTGTGCTCTCCCGGAAAGACAGCTCCGGCAGCCTCTTCCAACACCGCGATTTCCCTGTCGGAATCCAGAAAACATCCGTTCCTGTCTTCCTCCACATGGGAAAGTTCCTCGTTCTGGTACCAGTACACCGCATCAAACGCGGAATTCAGCTCCGGCAGGCGCAGGCGCTCCTGCTCACGCCTGTTTTTCTCGACTACAAAGCCGTAGCCCATATCCGGACGGTATAAGTCACCTGCCCGGACGCGGATTGTTTCCTGTTGATTTACGCCTTTTCCCCATTGCTCTCCGGATGACTGCTGAACCGATGCCTCATTCCTGCTGCTTCCTATATTCCGGACACTTCTCTCAATCTGGCTGCCACCTGTTTTCCCGGTATGTTCTCCGCACTGTCTTTCTTCTCCGGTTCGGGACACTTCTCCGCCCTGTCCTTCCTCAAACTCCCCGAACACAAATCTCCTGTAAAACATATCAAAGCGCCCCGTCCTTCTCTATGGTATCGGAAACCAGCAGCGTGGAGAAGAATGCCAGCGCAAGCCCCTGGCCCCATCCCTGTATCCAGTCCCTGGAAATGCCTCTGTAGCCTTCCTTATCCCGCATAACAGCCGTTCCGGCGGACACATTCATCACCTTGCCGTCCTCGCTGACATTATCCAGCAGCCCCCTGATGGACTTGTTGATATATTTGGAATGCAGCGGATTGCCTCTGGTCAGCATGGCCGCGGCGATTCCGGCGGAAGCGGAAATTTCCTCATAGGAATCCGGGTCATCCAGCACGGTCCTCCACAGTCCGTTTTCCGTCTGTACGGTCTTCAGCGCCGCCAGCTGCTCGTTCAGGGAGCCTGCTACATCCATGTACTTCGGGTACAGATAGCATTCCGGAAGGATGCCGCCCACCTGGGACATGGTAAACGCTGCCCATGCATTGGCCCTGCCCCAGTAAATCCCGGACATATGATCCCCTGCGATATTGTCATAGCCATGATAATAAAATCCACTGCTGGGATTCTGCAGATATTTGATATGCCAGTAGTACTGATTCAACGCATCATTGATCATATCTTCATCCTTATTCATAACCCCGACACGCAGCAGCAGGAAAGCAGCCATAAACAGGGTGTCGCACCATGCCTGCTCCGGAAAATCATTGTTGGCAGACACCGTATGCTGAAGCACATGATCCCCAAAGCGAAGTGCATCGTTGGTTATGTAAGCGATTTTGCTCATAAGGATATCATAATACTTCTTATCATCGGTAGCCTGATAAAGGGTAATCAGGCAGTGCCCCATGGCACAGGCATTCACGGTCCACACTTTGGGCAGCCCCAGGTCTATGAGCTCGTCCACCCTGTCCTTCAGCAGCTTCAGATACTCCTCTTTTCCTGTCTTCTCATAGGCTTCACTGATGCCGTAGTAGGCCACCCCGCAGGGCCAGTCCCAGGTCAGATCCATGTTCATGGTCTTCCTGACAATCCTGTCGATCACCTCTTCAATTTGTTTCCTGTCATACTCCAGTCGCAGCATACGTCCCTCCATTTCCTGCCGCCGGGGCGGCACGATTCCTTTTTATGAATCAATTGTAACCTCTTTCATGAATATCCGCAATTATCATTTTATAGAATTTGATTCAAATACAGCCCCCCGGCAAACACCGGGAGGCCATATCGAAAGCCTTATAAAACAAATCTGTGAAACCGGACTGATTACTGAAGCTTTGTGGTCTGCCCGTTCTCAAAGGCAGCCTGTCTTTCATCAATAACCTCCTGGTAACCCTGGTCCAGATAATTCTGGCTCAGTTCCTCATACAACGCGTCGAACTCTTCAGGGGCACACATTGTCAGTTTATCGCGATACTCTGCATACAGGTCATAAAGAGTGTTTCCGTACTCTGCCACCGAATCAAGAGAAACAGCAAACAGGCAGTCGGAGTTCGCATAGCCTTCATTCCAGATGGCAACCTGTCCGTTGTAATTGGCAAGCAGCTCGTCATAGAAGTCCTGAGGCAGCCCCTGAGGGTTGATTGCAGCGATATCCTTCTCGATGGAGCCCAAAGTCTTAATTGCGGTAACCACACACCAGTAGTCAACATTATTGTTATGTCCCTGCTGCTGTTCAAGACCGGACTGATCGCCTACAGCAACGGGATTTCCGTTCTCGTCATAATTGAAGTTCACGCCCTCTTCGCCCCATGTCATGGTGAACAGGTTTTCTTCCTGTGCCAGCCACTCCAGGTACATCATTGCTGCCTTTGCTTCATCCTCGGTTGCATTGTTGGAAAGGGCAATCATCATACCGAAATTGGTTCCGGGCCTGTAGGCATTGGAAGAGCCCCAGGTTTCATCCTGAACGAAGGTATCCGGGCATACGATAACGCCAAGCTCTGCATCCGGGAAATTCTCGTAGAAAGAGTTCAGCTGCGTCATGGTAGAGGATACATACCCTGACCAGGTAAATGCCTTGCCATTGATAAAATCAGCTTCAGCCTCGGAAGCTTCTCTCAGGTAATACTCCGGATTCTTGTAGCCTTCATTGTAAAGCGTATTCTCCCATTTCAGGAATCTCTTCTGTGCCTCTGAGGGCAGGGCGGGAATCTGATAATCGCCCATGGTAGCCCAGGTCAGCTCATCCTGGGGATAATCCCTGTAGGGATAGTTCTGGTCAACACCTGCGCCTGCGACCTTAGAGCCGCTCAGGGGATACTCATGCCCATTTTCAACCAGTTTTGCATACAACTCAAGCAATTCGGTATTTGTCTTGGGATACTCCTCGAAGCCAGCCTCCTTCATCCAGTCCTTGCGATACCATGTCACCCAGGTGTAGGTGCTGTTTCCGTAAGGCCTGTAGCCCAGCATGAGGTAATCCTCTCCTGCCAGCTTGGTGTATGCATCATTTCCGTTGTCAACCATGGTCTGCCAATAGGTAGGCGCGATTGTCTTGAACTGCTCCACATCATAGGGCTGCAGATAACCGTCCGCCTGCCATGTAGCCAGCTTGTCATAATCATACTCCATACATACGGTAGGAAGATCCTGGCCTGCCGCCAGCATTGCGTAATCATTCATAACAGCGGTACGGGTAATGGCTACATATTGTACATCAATATTGTATTTTTCGCCGAAATTGTCCTGCACCCACTTTGTCCAGTAGTTATTCACCACATCCGAGCAACCGTTTCCGGAATCCCCGCGGTCATAAACCGGAATCTTCAGCGTAACCCTGTCCGCAAAGGGCTCCCACCCGTCAATTCCTGCTGCGCCTGAAGCTCCGGAGCTTTCTTCCGCGGAACTTTCCCCATCTCCGGCATCCTCAGCGGAGCTTTCCTCACTTCCTGCATCCTCCGCAGAGCTTTCCTCTTCACTTCCCTGGGCGGATGACGACTCATTGCTGCCTGATGCAGGCTCGCTGCCGCACCCTGCCAGAACTCCCAATGCCATGGCGCCTGTCATTGCCACAGCCAGAACCTTTTGAAGATATCTCTTCTTCATAAAAATCTCCTCCTTTTTAAAAGATATATTTCACCCCGAAAACGGGGGATTTACAATATTTAACCCTTTACCGCCCCAATCATGGTACCCTGTACAAAGTACTTCTGAAGGAACGGATATATAATGATAATGGGAATCGTAACGAACATGATACTCGCCGCCTGCAATACCTCCGGCGCGGCCTGGCTGACTCCGCCCGTGTCCGCCAGGGATGCTGTCTGCGCTTCCGTGGCGGATGCTACCAGCTGGTAAAGCTTATACTGGATCATTTTCAGGTTCGCGGCCCTGGTATAGTACATATTGTCCGCATAGGAATTCCACCTTCCCACCGCATAGAACAGGGACAGTGTCGCAAGTATCGGCTTGGAAAGAGGCAGCACAATCTTACTCAGAATCTGAATATTGCTTGCCCCGTCAAGGAATGCCGACTCCTCCAGGCTGTCCGGTATGGTACTCTGGAAAAAGTTCTTCATAATCAGCATGTTGTAGGGCGAATAAATCAGCGGCAGAATCAATACCCACATTGTGTCCAGTATATGCAGATCCTGATACAGCAGATACGCCGGTATAATGCCTGCACTGAAATACATGGGTACCATCAGCAGAAAGGTAAAAAGCTGTTTCCCCTTCAGTCTTTTCTTTGACAGAGGATATGCCGCACATGTACATACAAGCATGCCCAGAATGGTAAAAATCAGTGTAATCACTACGGAAAACAGCATGGAATATGTCATGGACTCATCCCCCAGCACTCTTTTGAACGCGTCCAGGGTGATATCCTTCGGCCAGAAATAGACAGCCTTTGACATCACAGCCGTATTTCCGGAAATCGATTTCGCCGCCACATGAATAAAGGGAAGCACACAGGTAGCGCACAGGATAACTATGACCGCCATCATTATAAAGTCACTGACCCGAAATTTATTCACCGCATGGGCTCCGCCCGCCGAAACCGATTCCTCCATTGATCTCTCTTTTTTCCTGCTCAAACCATCCACCTCCTATAACAAACCGTCTTCGCCAAGCTTTTTTGCCACCCTGTCGGACAGGATGACTAACGCCAGTCCAATCAGAGACTGGAACAGGTTCACCGCGGTACCCATACTGAACTTGCTGTTATTCAGACCTTTATTATATATGTACACCGCCAGCTGATACTGGAAATCCTTGACCTGGGTATTTCCAAAGGCTACCAGCCTCTCCAGATTGCTTCCCATGATACGGCCCAGATTCATAATCAACAGAGTCACCACCGTGCTCTTGATTCCCGGAAGCGTAATATGCCACATTCTCTTCCAGCGGTTAGCGCCGTCTATCATAGCCGCCTCGTAAAGTTCACCGCTGATTCCTGTGATTGCAGCCAGATAAAGAATCGTTCCCCACCCCATGCTCTGCCAGACCCCGATCAGCAGGTAAGTCACTGCCCAATGCCATTTCTCGTTCAGGAAAGGAATGCCCTCCTCAATGATCCCTGTGTTCATCAGCATCACATTGACCAGACCGCTGGATGGCTTGAACATCGTCAGCGCCACGCTTCCGATAATTGCCCAGGAAAGGAAATGGGGCAGATACAGAATGGTCTGGGACACCTTCTTGAATCTGGCGTAGCGAAGCTCGTTCAGAATCAAGGCCAGTATAATCGGCATCGGAAACCCTACCACCAAATCTGCCAGATTGAATACGACAGAATTGCGCAACGCCCGATGGAAATCGGAATCCGCAAATATTTTCCGAAAAGTCGCCAGTCCCACCCATTCGCTGCCGTCATACCCCTTTGCCGGCTTGTAATCCATAAAAACCATTCTCAGACCGGGATATGCCGCATAACTGAATACAAAGACCATGATCAATGGAATCAGAAGCAGCAGATATAACTGCCAGTCTCTTTTCCAGGCGCTCTTCCAGGTAGTCTCCGTACGGACTACTGCTTTCGCCTCTTTGCCTTTTGCCATATTTTACCTCCTCCAAAATCTGTTGTTCCGTTACTTTGTATAATTTTTTGATTGATTGCATTTATTATCGTACAATTCGATTTCCTTTTCCAATCAATATACATTGAAAACTATGCAAAAACGACCATTATTATTGGGAGCAGGTTATTATTCTTTTTACATAATTTTATTTTCTTGTCATAATCTCCGTCAAAAATAACATGAGTTTCCGCAAAGTTTCCATTCTCTTAGTATGTTTTTCCCCTGTTTTCCGCCAATAGCCTGCATCGGCCGGATTCCTTTTTGCACAGAAACATCCCTGGAAAGATTTTGCACGAGCTTTACTCAGGGAAGCTTCACCGAAGCTTTACTCAAGGATGGAAGGATGGAAAATTGTGTTGCATTCTTTGCTCCCCTGTGGTATACTGACTACCACAGTAAGGAATTATTCATGATATACTCATAAGCGTATTCATTTGCCGGTTGTTTGTTCCTCTTCGCGGAGGTGATGACTTGTTATACATTTACGTTGGCAAATGTTTTGAGATCGAGTATAAATTCAATTAAGCAGGACATTCAGGCCGCGGAAAAATTCCGCGCGACTTCAGCTTCTTACAGTCTGCAATTCAGAAATCCCTGCTTAGAAACCAGTTATTTTACATTAGCAGGGGCAATAAATTATTCTGTACGGGTGATGTATCAACGGCATTTGTACGGGGAAGGCAAGGCGGTGCTCCCGTCAGGACACTGTTTTGCCATCCTGGATTTGCGGACATACATTCCGTACACAGAAGGATAGCTTCCCCTGCGGAAAGGAAGGTTATGGGGGAACCAAATAATGCGCTGAATTCGTATATGAAACGTCCAGACAGGATAAAGTCGGTATTGGAATATTACCTTGGTGAACGACTTCCTGATGACTGGGAATGCAGGGAGGCCGACGGCTTCCTGCCAGCCAGGAATGCCAAAGGGAAGCTGTCCTTCCGGGAGCGGGACTACCTGGGGATGGCACATGCCTGGGGATGCCGATTTCTGTTGGGTCTTGAGAACCAGGAGACAGTCAACCTGACCTATCCCTGGAGGCTGATGGAGATGGACTGTCTTACTTACGGCAGGGAAATTAGCAAAATACAAGAGCAAAACAAATGGAATAAAGTAAAGTATACTGCGGAAGATGATTTTAAATACCGTTACAGGAAAGAAGACCATTTGGATCCGATATTGAACCTGATGTTGTACTGGGGCAGGAAAGCATGGGATAGGCCGAAAACCCTGCGCGATATGATGACAGATACAAAACAACTGCCCGGGAAGCTTGGCCGTCTGACCGGAAATTACAATGTCCATATAATTTCCATGCGTTTTATACCGGAAGACAGCCTCCAAAAGATGGATTCCGATTTAAAGTATGTGTTGGGAATCATGAAATGCACAGCTTCCCGAAAACGTTATGAGAAATTTATACTGGAAAACCGGGACTATTTCAGCAGAATCCCCCGGAGCGCGGTGGATGTCATTGATACCTGTACAAACATAAAGGATTTCACAGCAAGTTTGCAATACGTATTTAATCAGGAAACAGGAGAGGAGGAAACGGATTTGTGTAAAGCGCTGAAGGATATAAAGAAGCATGAGAAGAAAAAAGGGTTTAAACAGGGGGTCACACAAGGCGAATACCTGGGAACAGTCAAAACATTATGCTCCCTGGTTAATGATGGAATGCTTAAATTGGAAGAAGGCGCCCGGCGGGCGAATCTATCGGCGGAAGCGTTCGGGGCGGAGATGAAGAAAGCAGGATATCATTAGATTCCATCCGGCAACATGCCAATTACAGGAAGCCGCACATGCTTGCCAAATATGACAGAAGCTTTTTATGAAAAGTGCAACAAAAAACATACAAAGGAGACTGCAATGGCCAAATCGAAGAATTCCGTCACAGAATACCGCAATTATTATCTTCCCATGAATTTTCCGGTGCTGCTGCTCTCGGGCGAGCACTGGCGGATTTCCGATGTCCCCAGCGGACGGCAGCACTTTCACAACTGCCTGGAAATCGGCATCTGCCATTCGGACAGCGGGTTCATGGAATTTTTCGGCGAGCCTTTTCCCTTCAGGGCAGGGGATGTGACCGTGATTCCCATGAACGTACCTCATACCACCTACAGCACCCCCGGCACCCGAAGCCATTGGACTTACATCTTTCTGGATTCCCAGGAGCTGTTCCGGCATCTCCTGCCTCCCGCATGGGAAAAATTCGGAATCTATTCCCATGCCTTCCAGGACTATCACCTGATCTTTAGCCGAGGCGAGTATCCCAATATCTATACTCAGGCCACCGCCGCCGTCCAGGAGCTGGAAGAACAGAATTTCGGATATCAGCTCAGCGTTACAGGGCTGCTCCTCTCCCTTTACGTTGAAGTCCTCCGAATCCAGCTGTCCAAATACAATGATACCGCTTCCTCCAGGACCTCAGAGCACAGGGAGGATACAAAGCAGGAAGCCGACTATGCCCTGCTCATCGCCCCTGCCTTAGATTACATAGAGAAAAATTACATGCAGCAGTTCAGCATAGATTATCTGGCAGACCTGTGTCATTGGAGTCCCACCCATTTCCGCAGAGTCTTTCGGGAAATCATGGGCATGTCTCCCCTGGATTTCGTAAACAATACCAGAATTGCCAAAGCCTGCAACCTGCTGCGCAGCACAAATGATTCCATACTGAATATTTCCGAAGCAGTGGGGTTTTGCTCCCTGTCCAGCTTCAACCGCACGTTTTCCAAAGTAATGCAAATACCCCCCCGGGATTTCCGGAAACAGATCAAGCAGTCTGACAAAAATTCAGAAATCCAGTCTATTCAGGAATACTCCGGCTGGATGTATCCGGAGAGGTAGCCTGCGCCGCTGTACCCTCCGAAGACGCAGCCGCATGCACCCCTGTTTCCTGCTTTCCCGGCAGGGCATCCCGGCTGCCGGAAAAAACCAGGGCTGCGGCTTCCTCTCCCATCTCCCGGCAAACCGAGAAAGGAAGCTGTCCTGCTTTGTCGCCGGTGCCTTCCTGGTGAGGAAACAGCGTTATGGGAACATCCAGATACTGGTGCAGCGTCATCTCATTAGCCGCCAGATGAAGCAGCATTTCTCCGAATCCATAGAGCTGCTCCTCGTCCCTGTTCTGGTCAAAGGGCGGAAATCTGCGTCCGGTCCTCAGCATCGCCGCTGCCTCCCTTTTCCCGATATCAATGGCCAGTGCCCTGTTCATGACAATCTTTCCCAGCAGCTCCAGAATCTGGTTATAATGATGTGTGATGAACTGTATCCCTTTCAGTGACACCGCCTCGGATTCCTCCAGCCTTCCGGCCATGCACAGATACCTTCCCAGATAAAAAGCTGTCGATGCATACAGGCTGCCGATAACGGAAGCATGCAGGTATCCCTTTTCAAGATGGCTGAATACAAAGGAGACCAGCCGAATGGGTATCTCCGCTTTATCCTCCAGATTCCGCCTCTTGTCCTTCCAGTAATAAGCCGTGGATATATAGATGATAGACCACAATTCTGTAGTACTATAAAACTCGTACTGCTCCATATTGTCCAGGGTAAATTCGGGCTTGGTGATGAGAATGGAACGAATGGCAAGGTCACGGGCTTTATCGAATTCCTTGTCCAGATTCTGCAGAATGAGCGCCTGCTTTCCCATGAGATACTGTTTCGGTTCTCCCGACGCATAAAAGGAATACTCCTTCTCCAGCTCCGTAACATAGGCTCTCGCCTTCTCAAATTCCGATTCCCCCAGAAGCCTCTCCAGTTCAAACCGGTGCAGGGTATACTGTTCATTCTCCACGTTGCTCAATGTCGTAAAAAACAGGCCGGGGTCCGCTCCCAGACGATGGAACAGCCTGGAGATAATTTCCGGGGAAGGATTCTTTTTGCCGTTCTCTATTTTAGAGATATATTCCACCGTACAGGTGCCCTCTGCAAGCTGTTTCTGGCTGAAACCCCTGCTTTTTCTCAATTCCCGGAGAATGGCCCCGGTGTTATAGATTCCCATTTCCTGCCACTTCCTTTCCACACTTCTCCTGAAAAATAAGTTTACCTGATTTTTAACATTTGTCAATTGAACAATCAGTTCATGTTTTGTACCGCAGGCAGCTCCCTGCCGCTTTCCGCCTGCAATTCATGCGCCTGGGAATACCATTGGTGCTTTCTTTTTTTCTCTGTGGATTTTTGTGATATTATGGAAGTGTCTACAAATAACTGCTGCGAGTTTATGGCAATTTTTATTGTATTTCCGGGCTTTTACCTGTGGAAATTGTAGCAGTTATTATCCGACAATTCCTATAGGAAGCAGGTACAGCTTCTCACTTGAACTGAATGTTCAATACCTCACTTCATCAGGAAATGTTATACTCAGAATTGTAAAGAAATGTTTAAGTATATTCGATGTGGGATATATGTCAGAAACAGGAACGGAAGGAGGGACGCATATGATTTATTTATTCGAAACGGAACACTTTTTGCTCCGGGAGAAAAGGCCTGGCGACGTTATTCGTTCTGCTTCAAAACAGGATTGCAGCCGGGGCAAAAGCATACTTGAAATACTGATAATCGAATCCCGTACCACAGGTGCTCCCGCCGGAGAAGTGCTGATAAAGACCTCCGGCGGCAGTTCCGGTGAAGCTGAAATCCGCTGTTTTCTTTATGAGAAATTTCGAAAAGACAGATTCGAAAAGGAAATTGTCGATATGTTAAGGCAAAAATCCGTCATATTGCCTCCACTGCAATCTGAAGCGCCCACACAATTGTCTCCAGCGACATACCGGGCGCCTTTTCCCCGGCCTGTTCCGGAAGATAAGGAACATGTATAAATCCAACCCGTGTTGCCGTTCCTTCATAATGGTGACGCAGGGTATAGAATAAGTCATTACAAACATATGCCCCTGCAGAATAGGAAACGGCACCGGGAATTTCGTTGGCCTTGAGCGCGTCTGCTATCTTACGCACAAGAACAGACGCAAAATAGGCAACATCCCCGCCGGGCACCACGGGCTCATCCTGGGGTTTATTTCCCGCGTTGTCTTCTATGGAAGCATTTCGGAGATTGATGGCCACCATCTCCGGCGTTACCGCGCTTCGCCCACCTGCCTGTCCGATGCAAAGAATGACATCCGGGCAGAGTGTCTCCGCTTCCTCCAGCACCCGTTTGGCAGCCTTTCCGAAAACCGTTGGAAGTAAAAGCTTCGTCAGGTCATAATCCCCAATCCTGTCCTCCAGTCTGCTTACTGCCTCCCAGGAAGGGTTGATGGTATCTTTGCCGAAAGGTTCAAAGCCCGTGATCAGCAGTTTTTTTCTCATAATCCGTACCCCGTATTTAAATTTCCTGTCTTCTTCCGAATACAGCCCTGTATTCTACTGTGCGTGGAAACACCATCTTTTCCCTGCTTTCGGCACTAACGGTAAAGCAGATGCCATGCTCTTATTCCTCCTGCTTCCGATACTGCACTGGCGTCAGCCCGTAATTCTTCTTAAAGAGCCGGTTAAAGTGTTCTACATTCTCATACCCGACTTCCGCCGCCACAGTCTCCACAGTCTGGTCCGTCTCCCTCAGCAGCGTCCGCGCCTTCTTCATACGCTCCTTCCGCACAGCCTCCTGGAAAGTCATGCCCGCCTTTTCCTTGATGTACTTGGACAGATAAGGTTTGGACAGGTGGAACTCCTCTGACAGGGTATCTAATGTTACATTCATATAGTCATTCTTGATAAAGCTGATAATCTCTACGATCCGCTCTTCCCGTCCCTCAGTAATATGCTGCTCCGCAGCCAGCTTATTCGCAGCGGAAACCAACGCCGCGATGGAGGCTTTGATGATGTCCTCATCCACTCCTACGCCCCAGTAAACCTTGCCCTCGCACAGTATCGCCACATAAGCCGCTGCCCTGGAGCTGGAACCCTTGGAAATGGCATGCTCTTCATACACCGACAGCTGGTAGCTGATGCCGAAGTAAGTCTTGATGGCATTGCTCACCGCATCCAGACGCCCGTTTCCGCCTGCCCGGATGACTCTCGACTCCCCGTTCTGCTCTATGGTAACCTCCGCCTGAATGCCCTTCTCCTGGCGGAAATGGCACTCCGGAACACTGAATACCGTGTGTCGGTTGATATAATTTTCCTCAAAAATCTCATAAACTTCCGCAGGGTGCAGCTCCTGATGCCGCTTGTCAGACACACCTTTTATCAGGTATCCGACCTCTTCCTTCATAGCCGCCGGAAGTGAGAAGCCGAACTGCTGCTTCAGCACAAACGCCACACCGCCCTTGCCGGAAACGCTGTTGATACGGATCACATCCGACTCGTACTCCCGTCCCACATCCTCCGGATCAATGGGCAAATAAGGCACATCCCAGCGGCTTCCGCTCTTTCCTTCCTTCAGCCAGTTCATGCCCTTGCTGATGGCATCCTGGTGAGAGCCTGAAAATGCGGTAAACACCAGATCTCCCGCATAAGGCACCCTCTCATGTACCCGCATGCCCGTAAAGCGCTCGTAAGCTTCCCGAATCTCCATGATATTGGAAAAATCCAGCCCGCTGTCCACGCCGTGGCTCATCATATTGATGGCAACGGTGACAATGTCCACATTGCCGGTGCGCTCGCCGTTGCC
>DKVC01000009.1:5462-6528 GCA_002490995.1 Lachnospiraceae bacterium UBA7188 | reverse complement strand
GTGCGCTCGCCGTTGCCGAAGAGGGTTCCCTCCACTCTGTCAGCCCCCGCCAGAATGCCGAACTCCGCATCGCTGACACCGCATCCGCGGTCATTGTGGGGATGGACACTGAGCACTACATTTTCACGGTATTTCATGTGCTTATGCATGTATTCCACCTGGCAGGCAAACACATGGGGCATTGCCACCTGAACCGTAGTGGGGAGGTTGATGATAGCCTTGTGCTCCGCATCCGGCTGCCATACGTCCAGAACCGCGTTGCAGACCTCCAGCGCGTACTCCGGCTCTGTCTGGGAGAAGCTTTCCGGGCTGTACTCGAAGGTAAAGTTCCCTTCTGTGGCTTCCGCCATCTCTTTTAGAAGCTTTGCTCCGTCCACTGCCAGCTGTTTGATGGCCTCTTTGTCCTTCCTGAAAACCTGTTCACGCTGCTCCACAGAGGTGGAATTGTAGAGATGAACCACCGCGTGGGGCGCTCCCTTCACCGCCTCGAAGGTCTTTCGGATAATGTGCTCCCTGGCCTGGGTCAGCACCTGAATGGTCACGTCATCCGGAATCATATTCCGCTCGATGAGTGCGCGGATAAAGTTGTACTCCGTATCGGAAGAAGCCGGGAAGCCCACCTCGATTTCCTTGAAGCCGATTTTCACCAGTAATTCGAAAAATTCCAGTTTATCCTCCAACGGCATGGGGTCGATCAAAGCCTGATTGCCGTCACGAAGGTCCACGCTGCACCAGACGGGCGGCTTCTCTATGGTGTCCTTCTTCACCCAGTCGTAGGTCACCTCCGGGGGCATATGATATGTTTTGCCGTATTTTTTGCTGATATCTGTTCCGTTCATCCTCTTGCATTCCTTTCTTTGTGCGCATACTGTCACATTTTGTACTGCACGTTAATGACATTTGCAGTAAATTACAGGAACCGTTTCGCAACCCCTGTAATGGAAAGTAAACTACAACAAAGCCACTATCACTACAGTGGCATGCCGCTATCATTTTAGTGGCTTTAAGACCGCCAGCCATATATGCTCACTTTGAACAGCTTTATAAATTCTGGCGGTCTTGCGTA
>DKVC01000009.1:4960-5167 GCA_002490995.1 Lachnospiraceae bacterium UBA7188 | reverse complement strand
ATTCTGGCGGTCTTGCGTATAACGCTGAAAATATGTCCGACATACCGTAATATATATGGCACTACTCATTTAATGATGGTAGCATAATATTTAATATTCTGCAAGTGTACATTTAATCATCATTATTGATTTATTTTATCTTCCCATTTTTAACTGATGTCTATTTTATTGTATAAAAATTGCTTTCTCTCTGGAATATCTTGCTTT
>DKVC01000009.1:0-4677 GCA_002490995.1 Lachnospiraceae bacterium UBA7188 | reverse complement strand
CTCTGGAATATCTTGCTTTATTTTTAGATATTTATATGCGTTTTTTTAACTTACATGACAATTAAAAGACTATACCAACAGGAATCCAACGCTGGAATGAGGCCATTAAATTTGCCTTATATAAATTTTACCGGGCAGCAAAGGAAAGACACCAACTAAGGTGTCTTTTTAACTTTAATTTTGTACTGCTCCCCAACATCCATTATTTTCAGACAGTTTCCCTGACCAGCAATTACTTTACAGGCAAAATGCCGCATACAGAGGAACAGCCCAAACCATCCCGTCCAAACCAAAATTTTTCCGGGATATCCGAATCATCTTTTCAGGCTGCGCCAGCTTCCGAAAATGCTTCAGGCTTTTGGCATTGACATTTTCCCCGGACTTTACTTCTACAGGTATCACTTTCCCGCTTTTCTGTATCAGAAAATCCACTTCTGCCACAGGGGAATCAGATGTCCAGTAATACAGATGATATCCGCATGCTGTCAGCGTCTGGGCCACATAATTCTCGGCCAAAGCACCTTTATAAATCTCTGACAGATTATTTTTTATGATATCCTCCGGCATGATTCCTGTGAAAGCTGCCAAAAGCCCCACATCCGACAGATAAATCTTGAAGGAGGACACATCCCTGAATGCAATCAATGGGGTCTCTCCCCTTGTAACTCTTTCACAGGAAAGCGCAATCCCGGAGAATATAAGCCATGCGATGGAATCCCCAAACAGCCCTGCCGTAGCGCCTTTTCGAATCAGCTTGTACTGGAACTTTTTATTCTCTTTTGCCAACTGGGCAGGAAGGGACTGAAAAGCATTCCGTATCTTTGTACTCTCACTGTTGCTGGTGTACTTCGCCATATCCGCAGTGTACGCATTCAAAATCAGACTTTGCACCTCAGGTACATTGACCAGCGACTCTCGTTCCTTATATTCATTAATTGCCGCCGGCATTCCGCCGATAAAAAGATAGCGGTCATACCATTGCAGAAGCTCCTGATGCGCCGCTTCCGGCATCTCTTTCATCTCGTTATAATGCTCCCAAATGAGGCTTACAAGATGCTTTTGTCCCAGTGCAGCCAAAAATTCGTCAAACCGAAGCGGATACAAAGTTTTCATGATTACCTTGCCTACCGGAAAAGAATAAGATTCTCTGTTGATCGCTACGCCCAGCAGACTTCCGGCCGCTGCCACATGATATTCCGGCGCTTCCTCACAAAAATACTTCAGGGATGTGAGCGCTCTTTCACATGCCTGAATCTCATCAAAAATCAGGAGAGTTTCATCGGGAACTACCTTTTGGCCAAAGTATTCCTCCAGCAGACGTATGAGCCTGTCAGGAGAAAGTTCCCCCACGAAATAATCCGCAACCATCTGCATGCGCTCGAAATTGACATATATGCTGCTCTTGAAATAACGGTCTCCAAATTCCCTTAAAATATAAGTCTTCCCTACCTGCCTTACCCCATATAGAAGCAGCGGCATTCTGTCCTTCCTCATGTTTTTCCATTCCAACAGCTCCTGCATAATATTTCTTTCCATCTGCCAGGTTCCTTCCCATATAATCAGTTTCGAAAACATTATAATTCATAAATGATTTATTTTCAAGAAAAAATCATTTTAAAATGGCCTTTTTCTTTTTGCTTTTTTGTCATTTCTGATTATTGCAGATTCAAATAAATATACAGAATCTTATTTCAGCCAAATCTCTTCCCCGCTGTGCACATATTCCAGCTGCTCTCCCATCACTTCCTTCATTATCTGATAAGGAATTTCCCCCGTACAGTGTCCCGTGTAAAATCTGGTATTCAGCCCGCGCAATTCCCGGGCGGTCTCCCTGATCAGCCCCATTTCCCCATCCCCGTAGCCGGACTTCCTGCTCATATGAAACCCGCTGATCACAACATCCGGTGCATCCCCGAAAATCTCCCGGTATCTGTCCAGAATATTCAATATCCCGTTGTGGGCACAGCCGGAAACCAGTACGCTCTTCCCTGCCTCCTCCAGCACCAGATACTGCTCATGCACAAATGTATCCTGCTCAAACACATCCCCCTTTTTCACCTTCAATTCCAGATTTCCCGCAGGCCATAATTTTCTTCCGGCAACATGCCCAAACAGAAAAATCCCCCCATCAATGCTTTTGTCCCCATCCACCCATTCCACCTGTGGCAGCGCCCTAATCCCGGGGTTCATGCCGATATATTTCTCCATGACCGCATTTTTGTGATAGTATTCCTCTCCCGCACAGCTCCGTATCCATATCTTTGCCTTCGGATTCACCCGTACAAATGCAGGCACTCCTCCCGCATGGTCATAATGTCCGTGACTGATGACGACATGCTCCACCTGCCGCAGGTCAATTCCAAGCCGACAGGCATTGGTGAGAAAGGCATCGGAAGCGCCGGTATCCGCCAGAAGCTTATGCTTTTCCGTCTCAATGTAGAAACTCAGCCCATGCTCATACAGACAGCCTTCTGCCCCTTTTGTATTCTCGATTAAATTGACAATTCTCATTCCTGTCCTCCAGTCTATTTTCTTGGGTTCCCGCCTGTCCGGCGCGTTTTCATATCCTCAGAAAAATCAATCTTGATTTCTATTCACGTGTTACTTTTCACGGTATGGGAAAATCGAATATGATATCGCCCCAGTGGGGCACACTTCCCTGCACTTTCCGCACCGAATACACTCAGGACTGTTGCAATTCCCTGTGACTTCCACCGCCATGGGACAGGACTGTTCACACTTTTTACAGGCAATACATTGGGCTGAATCCAATTTCATCTGATAAAAGCTGAAGCGGTTAAACACCGAATAAAAAGCCCCCAGTGGGCATAAATACCGGCAAAAGGGGCGATGAATGAACATGGAAAACAGTAAAATCGCCGCCAGCACCATCAATTTCCAGTCGAAAAGAGTCCCTGCCGCCTCCCGCAGCCCGGAATCCGCCAGCATAAGCGGAATGCCTCCCCCCAAAGTTCCGGCGGGGCAGAGATATTTGCAGAAATAAGGAGGCGCAATGCCCACTTCTGTCACTGCAAACACCGGGAGAAGAACTACAAGGAGCAGGAAAACGGCATATTTTATATATCTTGCCGGTTTATCAACTACCTTCGGTACCCTGTATTTGGGGACAGGTATCTTATACAGCAAGTCCTGCACCAGGCCGAAGGGACACAACAGACCGCAGGCCAAACGCCCCAGTACAATTCCAAAAAGCATCAGCATTCCCAGTACATAAAACGGAAAATGGCGCCCGAAGCCGCTCACGGCCGCCTGAAGCGAGCCAATGGGGCATGCCCCCAGGGCACCGGGACAGGAATAGCAGTTCAGGACAGGAACGCACAGCGCCTTGCTGCTTCCTGTAAATATTTTCCCTTTTCGGAATCCGATAGCATATCCGTTGAATAAAGCTGCCGCCAATAGCTGAATCACTCTCTGACTTGAAATCTTCATCCGATTCCGATGCATTCCAGGCATACCCGCACCGCCTTTCCCAATACTTCCACCTGCTCCTGCCGCATCAGTCCAATGCCGATAAAGACAATTGCAGCGGCTAATATGCTGAAACGTACTATTCTATTTATTTTTCTGTCATTACGTGTCTGATTCCGTGTCAATGCTGATCTCATCCTTTCCCATGTCCGTCAGGGTTCTGTTGATACAGGCGGTATAGAACTCCGCAAGGTTCTCCTTTCCGCCGATAATCGCCTCTCCCACTGTATTTCCCTCGCTGTCCACAAGCACAGTTGTCGGTGTATACTGCAATTCCTGACACAGCGTCAACAGATCGCCGTCCCCAGCCAACAGTGTCGTTCCTTCAAAACCGGTCTGATCCAGGACGTACTTCACATATTCCTCATTTCCATTGCCGTCCAGACAGACCGTCATCAGCTGTATATTGTCGGGCAATGCCTTCTCTAACGCCGCCAGATCCGGCATCTCCGCCAGGCAGGGGCCGCAGCTTAACGCCCAGAAATTGATCACCGTGATGTCTTTGTCTGCAAAATTATCCTGGGTGACCGTGCTTCCGTCCAGGGCAAGCGCCTGGAATTCGTTCAGGCTGCTGAATGGATTTTCATTCTCCGGCTGATTGCCCTGGGCTTCTGAATCTGCTTTTTGCGTATCTGCAGCCATACTGTCGTCCGCTTGCTGATTTACAGAATCCTGTTTTGCACTCTCCGATTGCGTACCCTCCTGCTCCGGATTTGCGGCAGAATTCTCCTTATCTGGCGCCTTCCCGGCACAGCCAGTTACGCATAGACTAAACCCCAATACAATTCCGAGAATTGTTGCAGCTAATTTTCTGTTTTTCATTTTCTTGCTCCGATCTTCTGATTTGATACTTTTCAAAGTCTCACTTATATATCCTTAAATTTCCTGAAGTTCAGTATTTTCCCTGCTTAAAGACCAATTTCATGGCTATTCTTCAACCAGACGCAATATCTCTTCTCCAAAAATATCCTTTACCATATCTCTCTTGAATTTACCCAAAGGTTCTTCCAAAATCTTCTCTCTCTTACTGATTTTTCCTGTTATCAGCTTATATAATTCTTTTTCTGAGATGAAACCTGTACCTGTCATATCTGCTATCCGCTTTAATGGATATTCATGATGTTTATTTAGTAAATCCTCAGCAATATTTTCATGAAATTTATACAATTCCTCTATTTTAAATGTCTT
>DKVC01000055.1 GCA_002490995.1 Lachnospiraceae bacterium UBA7188 | reverse complement strand
AGATATTAGGTTCACGGATTCAGGAAAAATATTATATGCTCAACCTGCTGCTGATGCTTTTATGGCTTGCGGCGCTGGTTGGGTTGCTGCTGGAACGGCTTTCTGCCGGGACGGTAGCTTTCAGCCTGTTCACAACGCTCCTTGGTGTGTACCCGGCTCTTACGGGGTACCTCAATACCCTGTCTTATTATCTTTCATCTCTTGGAGGGGAGTTCCTCATTATCCAGGCGCTGTCGGAATTTGAAGCGTTTGAGGAAGAGGACGGAACATTGGATGGCCCTGCGGCAGAGGGCGTGAAGAGGGACAGTTCCGGGGTCTGTTCCCCGACGCCGGAGGTGCCTGCGGGGTATGAGATTAAGGTAAGCCATGTGGACTTCTGTTATCCGGGAACAGACAGGCTGGTTTTAAAGGATGTGAGTTTTACGCTTAACCCCCGGGAAACGCTTGCCTTTGCGGGTGCAAACGGGTCAGGCAAATCCACGATGGTCAAGCTGCTGTGCGGGCTGTACCGCCCTGTGAACGGGCATATCCTTGTGAACGGCACGGAGATGGAAAAGCTTTCCCCCAGGCTTCGCCCGCATATTTTCAGCGCGGTATTTCAGGATTATGAATGTTATTCCTTAACCATGGGCGAGAATGTGGGGCTTGGTCATCCGGCAGAGATTGAAAATCCAGAGATGATCCGGGAGGCGCTTAAGGAAGCGGGGGCGGAAAAGCTTGAGAAAGAAGTTACGGGCGGGCTTTCGGCGAATTTAAACCATCTGGAAGAAAACGGGGTGTCCCTCTCAGGGGGACAGTGGCAGAGGCTTGCCATTGCCAGAGCCTGTATGGGGCAAGGGCAGTACCTGCTCCTGGACGAGCCGACGGCAAGCATCGACCCTGTGGCGGAAAGCCGTATGTACCGTGACTTTGTCAGGATCCTTGAGGGGAGAGGGGCGGTGATCGTGTCCCACCGTCTGGCCAGCGCCATGTTCGCGGACCGGATACTGGTATTTGACCAGGGAAAGATCGTGGAGAGCGGAAGCCATGCAGAGCTGATGCAAAGGGGCGGGCTGTACAGGGAAATGTTTGAAAAACAGGCCGCATGGTACCAGGAGGAAAAGGAAGGAGGGGAAGGGGTGTGAAGCAGAACCGTATTGTCGCTTCTGTTTTTAAAGCTGTCTGGAAATGTGCGCCACTGGCAGTAAGTGTGACGCTGCTCTGCTATCTTGGCACGGCGGCAGCCGTGTCCCTGTCGACGGAGATACTGGCACGGCTGTTTGGCGCTGTCTACGAGGCTGTATCCGGCAGGATGCGGGGGGTGATTATTCTGGCAGCAGCTTATATGGGGATGCAGATCCTGCAGAAGCTTTTGAACGTTATCAGTGAGGTCGCCTGGAATGTGGGGGTGGAGGAGAAGTGCCGGTATCATTTCCGGATGGGGCTGCAGGAGAAGGCGGCTGCCCTGCCCCTGATCGATTTTGAGGACGCGAAGAAGCTGGATCAGCTCCAGCGGGCAAAAGCCTGCGTGGAGGATTCCGTCATTCCCGGCTGCTTTTACAATATCATGATCCTGGGGGAATGTGCCGGCATTGTTGTGGGCCTTATGGCGGTATTGTGCAGCTATAGCCTGTGGTTTCTTCCGATTTTGCTGATTACGATTGTGCCTTATCCCATCAGCCGTATGCGGATGGGAAAGGAATTCTACCAGCTGCGCTGGTTCCAGGCGGCAGGAATCCGAAAAAGGGACTATCTTTATTCGCTCTTTGCAGGCAGGAACTCCCAGCGGGAGCAGAGGATTTTCCGGTTTGGGGATTATGTTAAGGAAAAGTGGGAGAAGGAACGGGACCAGGTGGCGGATGAGCTGAATGAATTTCGCGTAAAGGACAGCAGGCGTCTGGCATGGTGCCAGCTGTTGATCACATTGGGATATTTGCTGAGTATCCTGCTGTCTGTGCTGCTGGTGTTCCGGGGAGAGATTGCGGTTGGCGTATTTGGCGCTGCAGTTTTTGCGTTCCAAAGGGTACAGAGCGAGGTACAGGCGTTTTTTTCCCTGATGGCCACGTCCTTTCAGGAGATCCTGGAAGCAGGGGACTATTTTACATTCCTGACACTGGAGGAAGAGCCAAAGAGGGACGGGCATTTTGACAGGCTGAAAGAGGGGATCGAGGTGGAGGGAGTCTCTTTTGCCTATCCCAACACGGACCGGCCGGCGGTGGAAATTGAGCAGCTCCGGATCCACGCAGGTGAGAGTACAGTGATCGTCGGGGAAAACGGGAGTGGGAAAACGACCCTTGGGAAGCTTCTGGTAGGATTATATCAGCCCCAGAAGGGTGTTATCCGGTATGACGGGCAGCCCCTGGAGACCATTTCCAGAGAGGAGCTGGCCGAAACGATATCTGCCGTATCCCAGAGTTTCGTGGATTACCATCTGACGGTCAGGGAGAGCATGGGCATCCACAGCCCGCAGTTTTCAGAGGATGACGGGAAGATCGGGCAGGCTCTGGCGGAGGCGGGGCTGGGGGAACTGGCTGACCCTGGGGAGTATGATAAGCAGCTTGGCAGGGAATTCGGCGGGAGGGAGCTGTCGGGGGGACAGTGGCAGAAGCTTGCGATTGCCTGGGCAATACTGAAAAACCGTAGTATTCTCATCCTGGACGAGCCAACCAGTGCGCTGGACCCATCATCAGAATACGAAATACTGAGCCAGTTTGCCAGGATGATGGAGGAAAATACTTCGGTCATAATATCCCACAGGGTAGGTTTGTGCAGGCTGGCGGATCAGGTCATCTTTATGAAAGAGGGCAGAATTGCCGGGGCCGGAAGCCACCAGGAGCTTATGAGGGACAATGTACAGTACCGCAGCTTCTATCAGGAGCAGGCTCAGTGGTACGGGGAAAAGGCAGAGAAAGGGACAACAATTAGATGTTAATTGTTGTCTTATATGTTTTGGATTCTGAATTTCCCAGATTGGTGCAGTTATATATAAATACAACGGAAAGCTTAGTTTCGAACGATTCTTACAAGAATTATTAAAAAGGAGAGAAAATGATTGAAGCAAGTGATTTGACGAAAACCTTTCGGATTCCTGTGAAGATGCCAGGGATTTCTGGGGCTGTCAGGCATTTACTGCATGGGGAATATAAGACAAAAACTGCGGTAGACCACGTGAACTTTTCCATTGACCAGGGAGAGGCAGTGGCTTATATCGGGCCTAACGGGGCGGGAAAGTCTACCACTATCAAGATGCTCACAGGCATCCTGCAGCCCACTTCCGGAACCGTTCTGGTCAATGGAGTGAACCCGCAGAAGGAGCGGATGCGGAACGCCAAAAACATCGGGGTGGTTTTCGGACAGCGGACACAGCTTTGGTGGGATATACCGGTAGAGGAATCCTTTGCGCTGCTGAAGAGCATTTATGAGATACCTGACACTGTTTATCAGGAGAACCTGCGGCTGTTCAACGAGATTTTCGGTTTATCGGAATTCATGGGAAAGGCAGCACGCCGCCTGTCCCTGGGGCAGCGGATGCGGGCGGATCTAGCGGCTTCCCTTTTGCATAACCCGGCTACCATTTTTCTGGACGTAAAATGGAGTATGGTTTTAATTGTGTATTGTGTGCATAGCGTTCAGAAAAAGAGGGAAAAGAGAACACTATACACAAATTGAGCCTAATTTTGTGTATAGCGTCATCAACATATAAGAAAGCAGGAGTAGGTGGAAGGGCATAGCCCTGAAGCCGTTTTTTATTGCCTAAATTATACAAAGTGGTGCAGGATGTTTGTGAACTATTCCGGATAGCATTTTCCGGGGGAGATGGTATAGTGTTGTCCTGAAAAAAGAAAAGGAGGCAGAACAGTATGGCACAGCAAGAAAGGATGCCTGGTGCGGCAAGAGAGAAACGCAACTGCTGGAGTCGGGGAAACGGCTCATACAGTTATCGGGGGGAGTTAAAACATGGGATTTCACTGAACAAGAAATACCTGAGACGGAAAGTCCGCCACAGCACAGACATTATCCTCAAGGGGAATGGCTACCGGAAAATATGCAGGACAGTCAATATGGTAAACTTTACTTAAAGAGCGGCCATGCACTTTTACTTATGGGGTGCATGGTCTTTTTATTGCAAAAAGCCGTGGAACAGGATATGTCGGCTGATTGATCTTGAAGATTGGAGGGATGGAATGGGTGAAGAAAGCATCCGCCAGGATAAGGAACTGGCAAGGGCGGCAATAAAGGGGCTGACTGCTTATGCAGAGCAGATCGCACATCAGGGAAAAGATGATGAAATGAAATGGCAGGGATGTACCGTGACGGGACCGGAACACAGAAAGACGGCAGCCAGGCAGATACACATTTCCAGAATGCTTTTTCCGGCTTCCTGCATCTGGAGGCAAAAGGCGGCGATGACAAGCTGCAGTACCGGCTGGGGCAGATGCTGCACACAGGGACAGGAACCGAAAGGGATGATGATGCAGCCGCAGTCTATTGGGAGCGGGCGGCGAAGCTGGGGAACGTCCATGCGCAGTATGCCCTTGGGAAGCTGTGGCTGGAAAACGGGGGCGGCAATACCGCGCAGGCCGTCAGGTGGATCACAAAGGCGGCGGAGGCGGGAAACGCTGCCGCCCAATATACGTTTGGGAAACTCTGCCTGGCAGGGGAAGTGGTGGAAAAGGATGCTGCAAGGGCGGTGGAGCTGTTCACCTTATCTGCAGGACAGGGAAATGAGTATGCGGCATACCGGCTGGGGCGGTTTTACCTTTCAGGGGAAGAAATCCCAGGGGATACGGCAGAAGCCGTCCGCTGGCTGTCCTTTTCCGCAGAAAGAGGAAACCAATACGCTCAGTACGCGCTTGGGAAACTGTATCTGTCCGGAGAGGATATTCCCAAGGACGTGGAAAAAGCAGTCTGCCTGCTGGAGCAGTCGGCAGGGCAGGGAAACCAATACGCGCAGTATGCGCTGGGCAGGCTGTACCTCTCCGGGGAAGATGTCCCAAAGGATGTGGAAAAGGCTGTCTACTGGCTGGAGCAGTCGGCAAGGCAGGGAAACCCATATGCACAGTATGCATTGGGGAAATTATTTCTCTGTGGAAAGGATGTCCCCCGTGACAGGGAAAAAGCCACGGCATATCTGCAGGCAGCCGCAGGGCAGGGAAACATCTATGCGGCATTCCTGCTGGAGCACATGGACTTTTTTCATGACCCTGACCTGTTCCTTGCGGCAACCCGCCTGATGCACCGTCTGGAAAAGCTGTTCCGGGAGGATGTACACAGAGCCGCAGGCGGCAGCTCGTTCCACATAGACCGGAAGCGACGCCGCAGGCTGGCAGAGAAGAAACAGGCCCAGGGCCATAAGAGGGATGACAGGGAACCTGTGCAGCAACAGATGTGATCCCGCTGCATGGATGCCCGGAGAAATGGAGGTAATGGGATGGCAGGATTTGTTTATTTTACGGATGAGCAGAAACAGCGGGCAAACGAGGTAGACCTGGAGGACTTTCTTTCCAGGCAGGGGGAGAAGCTGCTGAAATCCGGTGGGGAAAAGCGTCTGGCAAGCGACCACAGCATCACGGTGCGGGGCAACCGCTGGTATGACCATGCGGCGGGAACCGGAGGCTGTGCCATCGATTTCGTGCAGATGCATTACAACAGCACTTTCCCGGAGGCGGTCACCCTGCTCCTTGGTGGGGAGCAGGGGCAGGCATACCGCGCCAGCGGGCCGGAGAGGGAAAAAGAGCAGAAGCCCTTTGCACTGCCGGAGGCGAACCAGGATATGCGGCGGGCGTATGCCTACCTGACAAAGACCCGGTGCCTGGACCGGGAGGTGGTTTCTGCTTTCGTCAGGGAAAAGCTCAT
Source organism: Lachnospiraceae bacterium UBA7188 (assembly GCA_002490995.1). Taxonomy (GTDB): domain Bacteria; phylum Bacillota; class Clostridia; order Lachnospirales; family Lachnospiraceae; genus Acetatifactor. Next base: position 2,346 of record DKVC01000055.1, on the reverse strand, counting down.
CTATGAGGATGCAAAGTACCACAATGTGGTGTTTGTGGGGTATGACGCAGGCGGCACCGCCCGCCATGCCCATAAGCGGGGGAGCTATACAAAAGGGGATGCGTTCAAGGGCAACGTGGACGGCAGTGACCCAAGGTACAGCTTCCGGCACCTTGGGAAAGGGAACGCCGTCTATGTGTTTGAGGCGCCCATAGACATGCTGTCCTTTATCACGATGCACCCGCAAGGCTGGCAGGACAACAGCTATGTGGCATTAAGCGGCATATCGGCATACGCCATGCTGCAGGTGCTGGAGGATCAGCCGCAGACCGATACGGTGGTCCTCTGCCTGGACCATGACCCTGCCGGCATAGAGAACAGCTTCCGCCTGGCGGATGCCGTAAAGGAGCGGCGGCAGGACGTCCGCGTAAAGATGCTGCAGCCAGCCAACAAGGACTGGAACGAGGATCTGAAAGCGAAGAACGGGATGGAGCCGATCCCCGCAAAGGAGCATCCGGGGATAACGGAGTGCAGGGCATGGTGCGAAACACTGAAGCGGACGGCAGAGGATATCAGCCTGAAATATGCCACGGCTGAATACCTGAAACGGTACCACTGCGAAATGTACCAGACTCTGAAGAAAGAGACCGGCATGGAACAGCTGGAGGATGCCTTTGATGGGGACGGGCTGATCCTGGCAGGGGTCGCTGTCAGGATCATGGAGAGATACGGAAGGGAACTTGGGATGGATGCGGCGCCGGGGCAGATCATCGATAACCTGTGCGGAAGGTACAGGCCCCATAAGGATAAAGGGAACCTGAAATCCCGGCTTGTGGACATGCAGAACGCCTTTGAAAGCGTGATGGAATGCTTTGCAGGAGAGGGGCCGGGAACGGATAAGGAAAAGGAAACGCTGATCAAAAAATGTGTGGGCCTTACGATGGAATGCATCAGGGCCCATATTTATGTGGCTGAAAAGCTGCAGGTCCAGAAACAGGAAGGAGGGATGGGACAGATATGCAGCCAGTTGTAATGCTGATATTATCAGGCGTGTGCATGTTCGCGGTGGTCGGCGGGATCTCCCTGCTGTCGCATTATTACACCTTAAACGGGATCAAGTCAAGGACCGTGGGGGACGGCCAGCACGGCACGGCGCGGTTCGCCACGGAAAAGGAGATACGGGAAACCTATGCCCATGTCCCCTACGAACCGGAAAAATGGCGCAGGGGTGAGAACCTGCCTGCGGCACAGGGGCTGGTGGTGGGGTATAAAAAGCGCGGGGCAGGCATCACTGCGCTGGTGGATGAGGGGGACATCCACTGCCTGATGATCGGCGCCGCAGGCGTTGGCAAGACCGCCAACTTTTTATACCCCAACATCGAATACGCCTGCGCATCAGGGATGAGTTTCGTGACCACCGATACCAAGGGCGACCTGTTCCGGAATTATGCGGGGATCGCAAGGGAACACTACGGATACCGGATATCCATCCTTGACCTGCGCAACCCCACCCGTTCGGACGGCGGCAATATCCTGACGATGGTGAACAAATACATGGATGAATACCTTGCGGACGGGGGAGACCTGGCAGCCAAAGCCAGGGCAGAGAAATATGCGAAGATCACGGCAAAGACCATCATCTGCTCCGATGGCGCACAGGCCAGCAGCTACGGGCAGAATGCGTTTTTCTATGATGCGGCAGAGGGGCTTTTGGCATCCGTGATCCTGCTGATCGCGGAATACTGCCCGCCCCAGAAACGCCACATTGTCTCCGTGTTCAAGCTGCTCCAGGATCTGATGGCGCCATCGCCCGTAAAGAACAGGAACCTGTTCCAGCTGCTGATGGATAAGCTGCCCCCCGAACACAAGGCAAAGTGGTTTGCGGGGGCGGCGCTGAACAGCGCGGAGCAGGCAATGGCCTCCGTGCTTTCCACCGCCATGAGCCGCCTGAATGCGTTCCTGGACAGCGAGATGGAGCAGATCCTGTGTTTTGACAGCACCCTGGATACGGAAACTTTCTGTACCAGGAAAGCGGCAATCTTCATCGTGCTGCCGGAGGAGGACAACACAAAGTATTTCATGGTGTCCTTATTCCTCCAGCAGCTCTACCGGGAGATGCTCTCCATCGCGGACGAGCACGGGGGAAAGCTGCCGAACCGGGTCATGGTGTTTGCGGACGAGATCGGCACGATACCGAAGATTGAGTCCATGGAGATGATGTTCTCCGCAGGCCGATCCAGACGGATCAGCATGGTGCCCATCATCCAGAGCTTTGCGCAGCTGCAGAAGAACTACGGGAAGGAAGGCTCCAGCATCATCATCGACAACTGCCAGGATATCCTGTTCGGCGGCTTTGCGCCCAACTCG
>DKVC01000190.1:26045-39434 GCA_002490995.1 Lachnospiraceae bacterium UBA7188 | reverse complement strand
CTGGCTGTCCTGCAGGTCAAACAGAGGGGTATAGGAAGCCTCCTCACAGCTGTACTGATACACCGTGGTCTCATCACAGAGCAGGAAATCCGCCTTTTCAGAGTATACAAGCGCCCGCATGGACTTCATGACAGGACAGGCGGCTTCCATATCCAGTCTGGCCTTCTCGAAATCAACCGGAATCAGTTGATCTGTATTATAATCATGCAGATACACTTTCCCGTTCCTGCTGCCGGCCGCCCTCAGGATATATTTCCCACTCAGGTCCACTGTCCCGGCAGACATTCCCTCTTCGTCAAAGAGCTGTGCCGTCTCCTGGCCCACCAGACAGCACCTCCCCTGGGAATCGGCAGCCATTTTCAGATTGATGATATCCGTCTCCGTAAGCGGCAGTTCAGGATAATCCCTGGAAAAAATTTCGTTGCCGTCGGAATCCACCCTGCACAGACGGTAACTTTCACTGACGTCACCGAATTCCTCCCAATTTCCCTCCCATATGCTCAGGAATGCAATGACGGAGCCATCTTCCAGGGGCACCGCCGTGTGAATCTGTCTCTTCCGGGCCTCATCCTCCATCAATACCTTCTCTTCTCCGGTGTCAGGACTGCGGGCGATAAGCTGGCAGCCTCCTATGGAAATAAATTCACCCCGGTCCACGCTCGTCCTTTTCAGCACATAAAAAGTGTCATTCGCAAAGCCGATACCGGAACTGCCGAATGCATCGTACTCTTCCGATGTATCCGTGAATTTGGGAAGATAACGCATATCCTTGTAAGCCATAAGCTGCTCTGTATCGGATTCGGCGCTTTGGGAGCTGTCAGCGCGCCCGGCAGTTTCATTGTCCTGCCCCCCTTTTCCGCAGCCGCCAAGTGACAGGATACCGCCCAGCAGCGCCGCCGTAGCAAACATCCTTATCCTGATCTGTAACCTTCGCTGAAACATTGATCTTCTCCTTTCATCTTAACAGTTTGTAGGCATTATTATATTAACATATTGTAGGCTGTTGTGTCAAGAGAAATTTGTAAATCATTGTCCAGTGCTATAAGCCAAATCTCCCACCCGGAAACATTTAGGAATTAATTCAGGAATCTTCCCCGGAAGACTCCATCTCCTCCGCCCCGCGGCTCAGGCCGGCCCAATACTGCTCCACCTCCTGCATCGCGTCCGCCGACAGGACATCCTGCCGAAGCAGCGTGGCTACCAGATTTCTGACACTCCCGCCATATACCCTGTCGACAAAGCTGCAGGTCTGCAAAGTCTGGTATTCCTGTTCGGTTACCAGCGCAATATATTCGTTGCGATGCCCTATTTTGCGTATCTTCAGGTATTTCTTTTCTATCAGGCGGGAAAGCAGGGTGAGAACCGTGTTCTTTTTCCACGGATTGCTGTCCTTCTCCAGTTCCTCTATGACATGGGAATAGAGGGCTGTGCCTCCGTTTTTCCATATGATTTTCATCAGTACCAGTTCCGATTCCGAAATTTGCTGACGCATAATTGATCTCCTTTCCCGTCACCTTTCCTTAAGGTAAGCCTGAACCCTCTTCTGCGTGGCCTGTGCCGCTTCTTCCGCTGTCCTGCTTCCTTCAAACACTCCGGCGGCTTCCTCCTGCAGTATTTCCATGATCTTCCGCTCCGCAGCCTTCTCCGGCTTCGCGTTTTCTATCATGGTATAAAGCTGCTCCACCTCCCCGGAAACAGCCCCGTCATAAATGACTCTCGTTCCGTCTCCCAGAAATTTTGCCCGCACATACCCCTGATCGATCATCGCTTCCTCAATCTCCCATTCAAAGATATCCCGCCTGGACGGAAAACCTCTGTAAGGAAAGTAGGATTTCTCTTTCTCCTGGGCCGAACAGTTCCACTCCAGGAACTCCCACGCCCTTTCCTGATTCGTAGATCCGGCAGAAACGGCATAGGCGCCCCGTCCTCTGATATCACACGCAGCGGTCCCGTCCTGAGTGGGATAACCGATGCAGGTATATCCCTCCCTGAAAACACGGTTCAATTCCTGCAATGACGCAAGAGAACCAAGCTGCCTGAAAGAAAGCAGTGCTTTTCCTTCTTTCAGCCAGTCGTCCGCATAAGCCAGGCCCTCGCTTCCCTCCAGCTCATCCGGTAATCCTTCCAGGTAATTTAAGAGATCCACATACTCCGGCGAGTCAAAATCAGCCCTGTTTCTGTCAAAATCCACGAATTCACCCAATCTGCCCCCAATGCATACATCGAGCAGGCTTGTTTTGGAGCCCTCCGCAATCGCCAGGGCCTCCGGATGTTCCCGGACAACAGCCTTCAGCTCCTCCATATCCCAGCCCATCTTTTCTCCCAGAATGTCGGAGCTGCCCGCTATGGTATACAGTAAAAAATATTTCGGTATGGCCAGCAGCTGTTCCTCATAAGTAAAAATATTCAGCGCCCCGGCAACGAAATCCTCTCTCCCATACTGCCAGCTGTTCTCCAGATATGGCGATAAATCCTCAAAATAACCGCCTGCCAGCAGCGCTTCCGAATCCTGAAAATAACCGATATAATCCAGCTGGCAGAGATCCGGCCCGTTCCCTGAGAGAATATCAAGCTCAAGCGCTGCCGCCGCCTCACGGACTTCCCTGCCGCCCACACAATAATTCAGGATACTGACACAGAAGTCTTCATTTTGCCTGTTAAACTCCGCCACATTTTCCAGCAGGCCTTCCTCCGGGTTCAAAACTCCGATTGTTATCGTTTCTTTCTCCGGACATTCAGTAAGGGGCACAGGCGTCAGAAGAACCCGCTCCGCAATCCGCTTTTCCTCGTCCCTGACGAACAGGAAAATCCTTCCGTCCTCCATTTCCCCCATAGCCTCAATACCGGATGCATCGGAAATCCAGCTGTCCTGCAGATCAAATAAGGGAGCCAGTGCCCCACTCCCGCAGTCATATCGATAGACAGTAGTCTCATCACAGATAAGGGAGCCTCCGCTCTCCGTGGTTCCTGCCGCAGTATTCAGGGTAACCGGTAACCTGAAGGTTTCTGTCCCCATGCCCGGCGCGTCGAAATCAATCGGGACAAATTCATCGATTTTCCAGTCATGCGTGTATATTTTGCCATCTATGCTGTAGAGGAGAGCTGTCATATCCATTCCATCCAGCCCAATTTCCTTCAGGAGTTCTCCCTCTTCGCTGAAAAGTATCAGCTCATCATGTGTCCTCAGGCAGCATCTGCCCCGGGCATCCGCAGCAAGCCTTACATAACGGTCCCCGCCGGAAAACGACAGATCCGGATGTTCCCTGGAGAAAATCTCATTCCCCTCGGAATCTACCCTGTATAGCCGATATCCGGGATCCCCCACATCCTCGCCGCTCTTGAACAGCACCACAACCGATCCGTCCTTAAGCGGCACGGCAGTCAGCATAATTTCCTCTGTACCGGTACAGTCCGCCAGTTCCTTCTCCTCACATGTATCAGGACGGTACGCCGTTATCTTACAGTCGGTAAGATAATAAGCATTTGAACTGCCCTCACCCTGCATCATATAGAAAACACCGTTCACGAAGCCCAGTCCCCTGATTTTGTATGCGGCATACCGCGCTGTCAGATCCGTAATTTCCGGAAGATACCGGATATTCTTATAAGCCATCCTCTGCACAGTATCAGATACCACGGACAAATTCCCGTCTCCGCGGACAGTGCCGCCGGGCTGTGCATAGGCACCCAACGTGGCGGAACAGAGAAAAACAAACACCGTCAGCAGGGCGGTAAACATGGTTCCGGCCTTCGTCTTCTTCCGAAACTTCATGATAGCCCCAAGCCTCTCCCTCAGCTCCTGCAGCCCCTCTGTCAGGGTAACGGAAACCAGGGAACCCCTGTACCTCCTCTCCGTACGCAGGAAGGACAGCAACGTGTTTCCATAGGCAATCCGCCCTTCCCTGTCCATGCCGGCAGTCACAGCCTCATCACAGGCCAGCTCACAGGCTTTTCCGGTTTCCCTGGCCAGCCAGCCCACAAAAGGATTGAACCAGTGGATACAGCAGATGAGCTGGATAAACCATTTATAAAACATATCCCGCCGTTTATAGTGGGTCAGTTCATGGTTAAAAATATGGACGAATCCGGAAACTTCCCTTTCCCCCTCCGAAACGATTCCGGCGGGCAGCAGGACACAGGGGCGCCAAAAACCTGTCAGCAGGGGTGACTGTATCAGCGGACCGGCATATACCCTGACGTTTCTCCTGATACCCTGCCGCTTCCGGCATTCTTCCAGCACCTCCAGAATCCCGGAATCCACTACGGGAGTACACCTGTCCTTCACAAAATGCATAAAACTCCGATAGGTCAAAATCCGCCGGAAAATCAGAAGCAACGCCACCGCCAGCCAGATACCGAACAGGACGGAGCCTCTGCGCAGCAATGCAGGGAAGGCTGCGGCTGCATGGCGGAATCCTGCGGACACCGGCCTTTGCATCACAGTACTGTCACCATCTGTTCCTTCAGACCATAACTCCTGCCCTGCGGTGCCATCAACGGCTGGAACTTCAAGCGATTGCACCTCTGACGCAATCCCATCAACAGTTGCACCTTCGGGCGACGGCTCCTGTGCCATACTTCCGCCTGGAACGACGAAGCCCGCATCTAAGAGCCTCCCACTACTGGCAGCAGCTGTACCTGTATCGAAAAGTCCCGCTCCACTGACTGCAATTCTGCCCACACCCGGAAACCCCTTCCCGCCGGCAGCAATATCCTCTGTCCCGGAAAACTCTCCTGCACCCGCAAAACTGCCCTCTGACCCGGAAAGCCCTCCTACACCTGCAAAACTGCCCTCCGTCCCGGAAAGCCCTCCTGCACCTGCGAAACTGCCCTCTGCTCCGGAAGGCTCTCCTGCACTGGCAAAACTGCCCTCTATTCCAGAAAGCTCCCCTGCACCCGCAAAACTGCCCTCTATTCCAGAAAGCTCCCCTGCACCCGCAAAACTGCCCTCTGCCCCGGAAAACTTCTCTCCGCCCGCAACTGTACAGCCCGAATCCATACTTTCCCCTGCGCTGCCTGTAGCTCTGCCTGTAACAGCCGGGACATTCTCACCCTCAGCCGGAAGAGCAGCTGTCTCCAGCCTCTCGAACAGACATCCGGTAACGCTGATGTCCGGTGTAAAGGGCAGCACAAACCGCAGCGCCGCCACAAGCCAGATATAATACTGCCACCGTCTGCTGAACCGTTCCCGATACAGCGGCTTCAGCAGAAATACCAGCAGCATCAGCAGCGTTCCGGACAGTGAAAGCGAAAATAAAACCTTCATAAATTCTGACATCCCCCGGACTCCTTTCTGCTTATATATCAATGAAATAGAAACAACTGCACCCTGTTCTGAATCACTTCCGCTGTTTTTTCATATAAGTATACCTTTCCGTCCCCGCCACAGGCAATCCTGGTTATCGTCTTCCCACTCAGGTCTGCCTTCCCCAGAGCCTTTCCGTCCCTGTCAAAAAACAGAAGCTCCTCTCCGGCCAGCAGGCAGCATCTCCCCTGGGAATCAGCGGCAAGCCTGACATCCCTGTCTCCCTCAGGGAACGACAAATCCGGATATTCCCTGGAAAAGCTTTCATTCCCTTCCGCGTCCAGCCTGCACAATCTTCCCGCAGCTGCCCAGTGCCAAAGCGACGCAAAGGAAAACTGCTGTCATGCTGTTGCATCTCCGAAACAGATTCATAAGCTTACCTCCAGGGGATCATTCGCCTCCGGCTGTTGTTTATACTCACGGACTTTAAACTTAACATTTCGTAGGCTTATTTCATATTAACATATCGTAGGCTATGTGTCAAGAGAAATAAAATCAGCACATTTTATTTCATGGGAGGTAGCTATATGGCAAGAACCGTCGTGACCATTCCTCATTCGCCCAGAACCAGGCCTGCCCTGTTTTGAATGCGCTCCGCAGTCTCCTGTGCACTGATATCTCCTGCAAAAAACGCATCCGCTTCCTCACTTATTACCTGCAGCAGGCTCCTGTTTTCATACAGGTAGAGATGCTCCCCTATCCCACGCAGGAAATCCGTCTCCTCCTCAGTCATGGCAGGTACATCCTGCCATCTGACCATGGTTCTGGCATAGTCCTTCACTCTGTAATAGAGGGAATGCATCATTTCATTCTCATAATGTGTCTGTTTGTCAAATTTGTCCTCCACCACCGCAAAACGGTCCATGATATTATCCGAACGCGAGGTATAGGACAGGCAGAATTCGACAAAATTCCAGGCATCTTCTTTATATTTGGATGCGCTGTTGATGCCCAGCCAGTCATACAGCTGTGCCGGATATCTCAGTTCACCGCTGCTATTGGGAAAGCCCGTTATCCTCCCTGTTCCGGAAAAATGATTCCTGATACGCAGATAATCATCCAGGCAGCTCAGTTCCCCCACGATCACCGGCAGCTGTCCTGACCGAAAAAGCTCCGCCCGTTCCTCAGTGTCCATGACCATCTCCAGTTCCCCCAGAGCAGCCAGTTCCTCCAACAGCCCGGCAAACTCTCCACTGTCAAAAGAGCCGCTGCCGTTTTCTTCATCCACGTACCTGTCCATCTCCGCCCCTGAAAGAATGCTGAGCAAAAGCTGTTTGCACTTTCTGCTCTTCCTCCAAAGAAACCGATTCCACGGCCTTCTCCCCACAGCAGCACAGCGAGACCATCAGAATCCCCATACAAATCATTCTAACCGAATATTTTGCCATATTCGCCTCCTCTTTTACCACAATACCCCGCATAACGTACGTTCCCATCCGAACCTACATTATAGACACACTCTCTGATACTTTTCATGCCCATTCTATGTTCCCCTTTGTTCTTTTTGGTTGCCGCGTATATACTGCAGACCGCCAGCTATATAGGTTCGCCTCAGACAGAACAGTAAATCCTGGCGGTCTTGAGTATAACCGGTGTGCAGTATAAATAAAGAGCCGGGATGTACTAACATTTTTTGTCGTCCCAACCCGGCTGACTTTTCCAAAATGATTCCTGCTACTTTCACATCCGGAATCTGTGTTTATCCCCACAGCTTCTGTTTCAGAAAGCTGCGGCGAATCACAAAAGATAAACCGGCAGCTGCTCTCCGATTCCGTATGCCTCATATGTGGCAGATGCTTTTTCCTGCTTATCGCGCTTGCCGGAAGCCTGCGCTGCTTTCCCGGCTTTGCCTTTCCTGCCTGCGGCTTTGCCTGTTCCGTTCGCTGTTACTTCCTCTGCTGCTTCTACACTTTTTTCCTGAACGGTCGCCACTGCTTCCATCACTTCGGCTTCCGCCCCGGTGATTACAGCCGCTTTGTTTCCTGTCTTCGCCGTCCTGGCGGCTCTCTTGATACTACCTGCTCCTACCGACATGTCTCTCTACCTCCTTTGCCAGCTCCATATATTCTCCGGCGCTTCTCGCCGATTTTTTATATGCGTATACAGGCCTGGAATGATCCTGCGCCCATTCTATTTCACTGTCGACCCGGATGATCGTATCGAAGACATTCACCTCTTCAAATTCGTGCAGAACCTCCAGCGTCTGCCTGCCGTAATTTTTCCGGGCGTCCATCTTCGTAATGACCACGCCCAGTAGAATCAGATCCGGTGCCTGTCCCTTTACACTTTCCAGAAATTCAAACATATTCGCTACGCCAAACAATCCCCATGGGCTGGCTTCCACCGGGAGAATGCAGAAATCAGATGCACATAAGATATTCATGACCCAGCCGCCCAGGGTAGGAGGCGCGTCTATCAGAATATAGTCATATTCCGCCTTTCTCTTAAGCCCGGCAAGGCATCTCGTCAGTATCCGCTCCCTCTCCTGCCTGGAAAAAAGCTCATATTCAATGCCGCTCATCAGCATGGAAGACGGAATCAGATCCAGGTTCTCATAGGGCGTGTGAACCACATAATCCGATAAATCCGCTTCCTGTTTCAGCGCCGTGTACAGATTCCTTTCCCCGGAAGCAAAATCCAGCACTTTCTCCTCATCGAAAAAGGACAATGTAAGATTCATCTGCATGTCGCCGTCAATCAGAAGCACTTTTCTGCCAAGGGTAGAGAGCGAATAACCCACGTTGGCACAGGTAGTAGTCTTGCCGCTTCCGCCTTTATTATTCGTAAAAGCAATTATTATGGATTCTTCTATCTTATCCGGACTTTCCCTGTACATGGATTCCTCAGTCTTGCGGGTGCACTCGCTTCCCTTTTTCACGGCCTTTTTCTCATCCCTCGTCCCTGCCATACAGACACTCTATCCCTTTCTCTTCAAAATAGTCCATCCATTCCTGGCCGGGCTTCACATCCGTCACCACCATGTCCACGGCAGAAAGCTCACACACTCTGGAAAAGGCAACATTTCCAAATTTCGTATGGTCAGCTGCGATAATCCGCTGCTTTGCTGAGCGAAGCATGGCCTGTTTTACCTGGGAAAGCATCTCGTTGGCATCCGTGACACCTTTGTTCAGGTCAATTCCTTTACAGGACAGTATTACCTTGTCCGCATAAAAAGAGCTGATCACATCCACCGCACGCGAACCCACCAGCGTCAGATAATTCTCACGCAGGGTTCCTCCCGTACAGATGATCTCCCATCCGCTCACATCCGACAGTTCAATGAGTACCTCAATGGAACTGGTGATGACTGTCAGCTTCTTCTTACTTTTCAGCGCCTTCACAATGGCCACTGCCGTGGTGCTGGGGTCCACGATAATATGCTCGTCCTCCTGCACCAGGCTGCTGACAATATCGGCAATCTCCTGTTTTCCCCTGATATTCCGCTTCTTGCGTACATTAAAGGGCATATCCAGGCCGGAATTCTCGTTCAGCACCGCACCGCCGTAGCTTTTGATTGCCAGCCCCTGCCGGTCCAGCTTGTCCAGGTCCCGGCGTATGGTTTCTTCCGAAACGTCAAATAAGGTACTCAGCTCACTGACTACCACCTTGCGCTCATCCTGTAGTTTTTCTAAAATCATGTTTCTGCGCTCTACCGCCAGCATGCACTTTTCACTCCCCGCCTCTTTTCTTTGCAACAGTCTATTTCAAATACCAGATCCAGATCTTTGTCCTTCCCATCCGATGTTCTTCCAATTCCCCACTGAAAATACCGGCAATGTGAACTTTTACATGCTCATATCTCTTCATCGACTTCCTTCTCCGCAGTCTTCCTGTGCTCCTTCGGCTCTGCGCCGAAAATCCCTCCAAAGATATTTTCACATTCCCGTGTCTCTTCACAGGTTTCCTTCTCTACAGGATAGATTTACAGATCTGAGGATCCGGATGAGCTATCACCGTGGAATCCAGGAACATGCCGCTTTCGGATACACTGGCCCTGGCTTTTGCAATCGCTGCGTCCACCGCAGAAACCTCTCCGCACAGGAAAACATAGGATTTCCCGCACATTCCCTTTGCAATGCGCAGTTCGATGAGCTCCACATCCGCTGTCTTAGCCGCTACATCCGCAGCTACTATGATAGCCGCCGCGTCAAAGGTCTCCAGAATCCCCAGGGAACTGATATGCTCTACATGAGTGGTGCCGTAGATTGCCGGAAAAATCCCCTCATGAGGATTGCCCAGGACAAAGCTGTCGATGAGGTTCTCCCCATACTGAACCTTCGCCGTCGCCACGGCGGCATCCACCGCGCTCAGATCTCCCGTGATCAGAGCGATATATTTGCCGGGGCATACGGTCTGGGCTTCCACCAGTTCCACAGCCGCCGTCTTTACCATGGCATCCGCCGCCGTCACACCGGCAGATACCGTCTTGAATTCAATCATGCCCAAAGCCTTGCCCATGAGGGGTACCTCCATTCCAGTTCCGCATCCGCCCTCCCACTACCCTGGTTACCGGGATGAATTTCCGGCCGCTAAGTGATGCGTCCGTAAATCCATCCGGGTACTGTCCGGGCGGATGCTGTTTTTAGTTCCGCATCCGCCCTCCCACTACCCTGGTTACTGGGATGAATTTCCGGCCGCTAAATGATGCGTCCGTAAATCCATCCAGGTTCATGGCGGGCTGATGCTGTCTTAGTTTCCTTATTCCAATGGTTCCGTTCTATATTCGTGAGAACCTTTATTTGCCGCTTTTTATTCTATACAACAGTAATTCTTCCTGCGCTTCAGTGATTTATAAATAAAGTTCAAATTTATTCCTTCACATTTTCTAAATACAAATTCACTGCCGTATTATCGTAATGTATTTATCGGTGACTTCCTGTACGGTGCCGTCCACGGATGCATGGATTCCCACGCTTAAAGCCTCCGCAGGTCTGGCAATGCAGTCACCGGCTTTCACGGAAGCGCCTTTCTCCACAACGGGAACAGCAGGGGCTCCGATGTGCTGGCTGAGCATGATTTTTACCTTGTGGATCAGATCTGCCTCCATCCAGTAACCATCCTCCTGCAGCGGTGCGTCCACATTGTATTTTGATAATCCCAGCCTCGCTTCCAGACGCTCCTCCGGCGCCTTCCGGTACTCCCTGGCCTTGCTGACAGGAGCCGGTACTACGTTTGCAGGAACCTTTACTCCCGCTTTGCGCAGCCCCAGCTTGTAGTCTGCAATCAGGCTTCTGGGCGCAAGTCCCTGAGGACAGGAAAAATTCTCGCACAGTCCGCAGGAACTGCAGAAAAACGTATTCAGAAATACATTGGTATCCTGAAAATCTTTGTTAGCGGCGCTCCGCATAAATTTATGGGGTTCTATCGGATGTCCCAGCGCATGACGGGGACACAGGCTGGTGCAGGTCTCGCACTGACAGCAGGAAGATGCCGCCCGCTTTAAGTCAATCGCCGCATTCCGGTTCTTGCGCTGTATCAGTGTGTGGCTTTTATCCAGCACGATTACCGCATTTGTCGTCTTTGTCACCACCGACATCTCATCCTGCAGATTCCCCATCATGGGACCGCCCACCAGGTAGGCCGGATTTTTTACTTTAATCTCACCGGCATGGGCAACTACATCCCTGATGGATGTGCCAATCGGTACCCGCACCGTTATGGGATGTTCCACTTCCCCCACCACGGAAACCAGCTTATCGATTACCGGAGTCTGCTTCTCCAGAGCACGGTACACATTGTAAACCGTCTCCACATTGAAGACAGCCACGCCTTCTTCTATGGGAAGCCCGCCGGGACGGATCACCCTCCCGGTTGCCTCATAGATCAGTACCACTTCATCTCCCATGGGATATGCGCTGTCCAGAAGCTGCACACGCATATTGGGATATCTGTCTATATATCTCTCAATCGCCTTCACGGCGGCTTTATATTCTCTCTTAATTCCGATGACGGCTTCCCCTGCTCCCACAGTCCGAGCCATTCCGTCAAAGGTCTTCAAAATTTCTTCCGCGCACTGTTCCAAAAGCTGCCTGTGAAGCTTCAGCAGCGGTTCGCACTCAGCGCAGTTCATCAATATGATTTCCGCCCGTTCATCCAGCTTTGCATAAGTCGGAAAGCCTGCGCCGCCGGCGCCGACAATGCCGTTTTCCCGCAAAACCTGTTTCAAAGCCTGAATTTCCATACCCTACTCTCCAAAAAGCAACTCTTTACGCTTCCCTTTACTCGTCAACGATTCCCACAATAGCAGCGTCCACCGGTGCGTTTTCCATTCCGACACGGGCAGCGCTTCCCGTTGCCACCAGGACAGTCTCGCCGATACCTGCGCCAATATTATCAATGGCCACAAACCGCGCACTGCCCGCCGACATTTCTTCCAGCGGCTCAATGATCATAAACTTATTTCCGACCAGATTCTCACACTTGCGGGTAGAAACAATGCTTCCAACTACCTTCCCTACAACCATGGTATGTATCTCCTGTCAGTTTCTTCCTTTGAAACTGCTCTTTTCAACTAACTTTAAGGAAATGCCTGTGCTGTCAGACAACACTCAATCATAAAAGCAGACAGGCAGACAGATCCAGGATGCCTTGCCATTGATGTCAAATACCGTCCGCCCTCTGCCACATGGAGCCGCTGCCGGCTTCACGGAATCACGCAGATTTACGCTCCGTGAACCGTATTGCAATAATTGTCTTTCCTTCCAGCGGCTTTATTGCAAAATGAACCTTTGCAATCAAATAAACAGTGATTATGCCCTGCATAAAAACTGGATAAACGGCATACTGGCTATATAAGGAAGTGTCTACAAATAACTGCTGCGAGTTCATAGCGAGTTTTATTGTATTTCCGAGGTTTTGCCTGAATAAGTTGCAGCGGTTATTTTCCGACAATTCCTAAGATGATGAGCAGGAATGAATGCCGTTTATCTATTTCATAATTGTAACCATATCGCCCGTCTTGATTTTGCTGGCGTTTGCCTCATCGGTATCGATATGCATTTCCAGCGTAAAGCTGTCGCTTACCCGGATCTTAACCTGATTAAAGATCGTACCGCGCTCGTTATCTGCTTTCACGGAAACGATATCGCCATCGGAAACACCTGCTGCGGCTGCATCCGCCGGCGACATATGGATGTGACGCATTGCAATAATGCAGCCCTCTTTCAGATAGATCACACCCCTGGGGCCCACTACCGCTATCGGAGCGCTTCCTGCCACATTGCCGGATTCCCGGATGGGCGCGGCAATGCCCAGCTTCATGGCATCCGTGGCGGAAATCTCCAGCTGGGATGCTTTTCTGACAGGTCCCAGAACCCTCACGTTCTCAATGGCCCGCAGCTTCAGTCCCACGATTGTGACCGTTTCGTTGCAGGCATACTGGCCGCCCATGAGATCCTTTTTCTTCGTCAGGTGGTATCCCTCCCCGAACAAAGCCTCCACATGTTCCTGTGTCAGATGAATATGCCTTGCGGACACGCCCACCGGTACCTGAAAGCCGCCGGATTTCTCTTCCATCCTGCCGATAGTCTGAAGCACCATCTGCGTGATCATTTCAACTGTCTGTTGTTCCATGTTCTTCCTCCGTTTTCCCGGACCATTTTGCCGTCCGCGGTTTCAGAGCATTCCGGCGGTTTCGGGAATCTCCGAAATACCGGAATGCGCTTTCACATGCGGTTTGAGACATCCTGTTTTATGCCTTTACCTTGGGAAGAATCATCTCAACATCCGTATGAGGCCTGGGGATTACATGGGTAGCTACCAGCTCGCCCAGCTTGGATGCGCTGGATGCGCCTGCCTCTACGGAAGATTTCACGGCGCCTACGTCGCCGCGCACCATTACGGTTACCAGTCCGGAACCGATCTTCTCCGTTCCTACCAGGCTGACATTTGCAGCCTTGCACATAGCGTCGGCAGCTTCAATCGCAGCTACCAGTCCTCTTGTTTCCACCATTCCTAATGCTTCCTGTGCCATTTCTTTTCCTCCTGTTCCAGTTCCGTCTCTGCACTTCTGTGCCCTTCTTCAGGGAAGGAAATTTCATCTGCATAGTGCGCAGCTGCAATTTCCTTCCGGGCACTTCCGTTCC
>DKVC01000190.1:0-25737 GCA_002490995.1 Lachnospiraceae bacterium UBA7188 | reverse complement strand
CACTTCCGTTCCGAGACTGTTTTTATTCCAGTTCCGTCTCTGCACTTCAGTGCCCTTCTTCAGGGAAGAAAATTTCATCTGCATAGTGCGCAGCTGCAATTTCCTTCCGGGCACTTCCGTTCCGAGACTGTTTTTTATTCCAGTTCCGTCTCTGCACTTCAGTGCCCTGATTATACTTCCTGAATGGTTCTTGCGTCGAGTTTGCCGAGCTGCGCCTCTTTGTTCATGAAGCGGCTTGCGCTAAGATTCACAAGCCTCATGATCTCTTCGTGGGGATTGGCGATAACGCCTGTTGCCACAGGCTTTTTGATTGCCTTGGCTGAGGCTGTCTCGACGGCCTCCGTGACGGATGCCACGTCGCCCTTTACCACGATAGTAACAAGCCTTCCGCCCAGCTTTCTCTCCCAGGTGGCCAGCTCCACGCCGGAGGTCTTGCACATGATGTCCAGTGCATCCACGGCTGCAACCACACCTGTAATCTCTATAAAACCCAATGATGTATTGCCCATTTGCCGGCTCCTTTTCTTGGAAATTATAACTTAAATCTTGGGCAGAATCTTCTCCACGTCGGAATGCGGCCTGGGGATGACATGTGCCGCCACCAGTTCGCCCAGTCTGCTTGCTGCAGCGGAGCCGCTCTCAACAGATGCTTTCACAGCGCCTACATCGCCGCGCACCATTACGGTTACCAGTCCGGAACCGATCTTCTCCGTTCCTATCAGAGAAACCTCTGCGGACTTGGTCATTGCATCGGCTGCTTCGATGGCTGCCGTCAGACCTCTAGTTTCTACCATTCCCAATGCTTCCTGTGCCATATTTCTCTCCTCCTGATTATGGTTCTACAGTAATTAATCTCTGTCGAAAGCGCTTATTTTCAGCATCTTTCCCGTATCTCCGGTGGGCCTGGCGATAATATGCCTCTGCACCACGCCGGTGAGTGATTTCGCCACCGCCTCGCCGGCTTCCATGGCCGCCTCCACCGCTGCAACGCTTCCCCGGAACTTGACTGTCACCAGCAAGGGCACCGGCAACGAATCTGCATTCGCAGGCTTATTCTTATCAAAGACCTCCAGCCTGACATCCGCCGCCTTACAGCCCGCATCGGCTGCCATGAACGCGCAGACCAGCCCGAATACCTCCAATAATCCTACTGCTTCTTCCGTCATGGAATTTTTCTCTTCCATGGAATTCTTTTCTTCCATTGCTTTCCTCGCTTCCAGTTTCTCACATTTCCGGATACACATAATCCGGTCATGTCGTTTCGGCTTTTTGTAACGGTTTTAACGATTTCGCGATAATCATAATCTCTGCCACCGTTCGAACCGGCTGAAACTTTTTTCCATTTCTACTTATTCTACTTATTTATAATAGCAATCTTAAGCCCCTGCATTGACAGGTTGGTCTTCAGCGCCTCGTTGATCTCCTCCAGCGGATAGGTATGGGTAATCAGCTTATCCATGGGCAGGCCGATCTTTTTCGCACTCTTCAGGAAATCAAATGTGGTCGCATAATCTCTCAGGGTATATACCCAGCTTCCCACAGTCGTAATCTCCTTGGAACAGATGTCAAAGTGCGGATTGATGGTAGCATCTCCTCCGTTAATGAAGAATCCCAGCTCACAAAGCCCGCCGCCGTTGCGGATGAACTTGTAGATATTGGAATGTGCCACGGGAGAACCGGTACACTGGAATGCAAAATCCGCCAGGTGTCCGTCACATTTCTCCTGTACGGCTGCTGCCAGGGCCTCAATCCCTTTGTGGTCCTTGAAGTTCACGGAATCGGATGCACCGAGCTCCTTCGCAAAGTCCAGACGCTTCTGCTCGCCGTCCACTGCCACAATCTTGTTGATGCCCATGGTGCGCAGGATTGCGATGCAGATCAGGCCGATGGGTCCGCAGCCCTGTACCACTACTCTGCTGTTGAAGCGGAGGATTCCTGTAGTCTTCGCCCTCTCCACCGCATGGATCAGCACCGCACAGGGCTCGATCAATACTCTGGAGTACAGATCAAGGTCGCTTACATTAAATACGGTGGAGCCGCCCCTGATCAGAATGTAATCGGAGAACCATCCGTTGAGATGAATATCGTCATCGGGGAGCAGTCCGTATACATCGGCGCCGCCTACATTCTGCTTGTTCAGATCAAACATGGTGATATCCGGGTTATCCTTGAAAATCATACAGGTAACCACCTTGTCCCCAACCTTTAAATCCTTGCCGGCGCTGTCTTTCTTCACGTTCTTTCCCATCTTCACGATTTCGCCGGTTCCCTCGTGTCCGAGAGCCACGGGAATCAGCCCGAAGGGATCTCTCTTGAATTCATGGGCATCCGTACCGCAGACGCCGCAGCCTTCCACCTTTACCAGCATGTCGTCGTCACCGACTTCCGGCATGGGGAATTCCTTTACATCAAAATGCTCCAGACTGGTGAGCATTGCCACATGTGCCGTCTTCGGAATCGCGCCGCCTGCCGTCCCGCTGTTTGCTGCGGGAGCCGTGGCTGTGGTTCCTGAAATACTTGCCAGCACCTGTTTCACAATCTCTTCTATCTGTGCTGTATCAGCCATTACTACATCTCCTTTCTTCCAGGGAAAGCTTGCGCCTTCAAATCATTCAATTCTTCAGATTTCTGCTTCTGTTATATCCGGACCAGGTTCCGCCTTAACGTATGCACAGGCTGTCGGACATGACGCAGCGCCTGCTCTTGGTAAAGGACTTGGTGCTGGTCAGGCCTTCCCCGGTACGGCTGGCAATGGTAAAGGTACAGTAACCTTCCCCGCCGAAGCCCAGCGCCGCATAGGAGGGCGCATTTTTCACCAGGATAGCCGTGTCGATGGCTCTGGCATATTTTGTAATGTTATCAATGTTCTTCGAATGGATATGGGCGGAATGGCGGTTGCCATGCTCCAGCCACACGGCCTGCTCGATGGCATCGTCGATATCCTTTGCCCGCACCATTCCCAGGATGGGCATCATCAGCTCTTCCGCAATCAGAGGATGCTCCTTGGGACCTTCGAAAACAATGCAGCGGATATTGTCAGGCACGGTCACGCCGATCATGCCAAGCAGGGTTTTCGCGTCACGGCCTACGCATTTACGGTTCAGTCCCTTGGGGGTAAGTACCGTTGCCGTAAGCCTGTCCTGCTCCTCCTTTGAAATCAGATAGCAGCCCTGCTCCGAAAGCATATAGTGCATCAGCTCGTCCGCCACGGACTCTACCGCCACAATTTCCTTTTCCGCAATGCAGGGAAGATTGTTGTCAAAGGTACAGCCGTTTACGATATCTTCCGCCGCTTTCCTGATGTCTGCTGTCTCGTCCACCACTGCGGGAGGGTTTCCCGCACCGGCTCCGATGCCTCTCTTTCCGGAGGAAAGGATCGCGGTAACTACGCCGGGTCCGCCGGTGGCCACCAGAAGCGGGATATCCTTATGTTTCATCATTACATTGCTGGTCTCCAGCGTAGGCTTCTCCACGGTACATGCCACATTGTCAGGCCCGCCTGCTTCCATGGAAGCCTCATTGATCATGTTAATGGCAAATATCGTGGTCTTCACCGCCTGGGGATGGGGATTGAATACCACCGTATTTCCCGCCGCGATCATGCCGATGGAATTGCAGATGACCGTCTCGCTGGGATTGGTGCAGGGTGTGATGGCGCCGATTACACCGAATGGCCCCATCTCGATCAGCGTCAATCCCCTGTCTCCGGACCATGCGGTGGTTTTCAGGTCTTCCGTTCCGGGAGTCTTGTCCGCCACCAGTTTATGCTTTAATATCTTATGTCCCACATTGCCCATTCCGGTCTCATTTACACCCATACGTGCAATGAGTTCCGCATTTTCATGGGTCTTTCTGCGGATATTGCTGATAATCTGTTCTCTCTGGTCCAGGGACATTTTCCGCACAATGGCTTGAGATGCCTTCGCGGCCGCAATGGCGTCATTCATATCGGTAAAAATTCCATGTTTACCGCCTGCGGATTCCGCAATCTGCATCTTCGCCACGACTTCCTGTACGATGTCCTGTACCAGATTCTCGTTTAAAAGCACTTTGCTACCTCCTTTTCACGACAATGGAAAGCCTGCTTTCCACTGTATCAGTTTTGCAATGCGCATATTTTCATTCTCCTGTATCACAGGCAGGCTCCCCCGACCCATAACACGGGAAACATATCTCACAGATCTTCAAAAACGGATCTGCCGTAAGCTGCCAGGGCCGTATCCTGCTCCGCGCTGCCACCGCTGACCCCCAGAGCCCCGATTATAACGCCTTCCTTCTTCAGCACCTCGCCGCCTCCAAAGATAACGATTTTGCCGTTATTCGTGAACTGGATGCCATACAGGCTTTCTCCGGGCCGACTTAATGTGCCCAGCTGCGCGGTGGACATCTGAAAGGCGATGGATGTATATGTCTTGTTCAGCGCTACATCGAAGCTTCCTATGTAGGCTCCGTCCATGCAGTGGATGGCTACGGGTCTGGCAGAAGCATCAGAGACGGCTGTGACCACCCGCATGCCCCACTCTGCTGCCTTTGCCTCGATCTTTTCGATAAGCTTTACCGCAAGGGCAAGAGGCATGGATACGCGCACCAGACCGCCGTTAGCAGCAATCAGTCCTGCACCGCCTTTCTGCTCCGCCGTTTCCGGAATGCCTGTAACACAGGCGGGACTCTCTGCACTGCCCCCGGTCCGGCTGCCTGTCGCTGCTTTCAGCACTTCACGGACGATTGCTTCTATCTCTTTATTTTCCATGGAATGCCTTTCTCCATACGATTCTCCTCAAAATGCCTGTTCTGCCTCTCAGGAGCTCCCTTATTTACCTAACTGCTCCAGCACCTTTCTGGTAATCTCGGCCACCATGTCGGGAGATACGGACACCTTCTCCTTGTCGCTGTGGCATCCGCCTCCGCAGGTATGGCAGCTGGGCTTGCCTTCTCTTGCGTTGGGACAGAGGTTCGCGGGATGACGGCCCTTCATGCCGAACTGTCTTCTGATCTCATAGAGGTCTTCCACCTGCTGAGGAGTGAACTCCTTGGGCCCGCCGAGCACTCTTGACTGATACAGCAGCTGTGCATAGAACTCTACGGATTCCATCTTCAGATAAGCTGCCAGCAAAGAGTCGGAATAGGTCAGTGCGCCATGGTTCTCCAGCAATACGGCATCAAAATGCTGTACATACTCGGAAACGGCATCAGGAATCTCCATGGTGGAAGGTCTGCCGTATTTTGCGATGGGTACACAGCCAAGGGCGATGACTGCTTCGGGCATAATGGGCTGAGTCAGAGGAATGCCGGCAATGGCAAAGCTGGTGGCATATACGGGATGGGCATGTACCACGCTCTTTACATCAGGTCTCTCCTGATACACTCTCATATGCATCTTGATCTCGGATGAGGGCTTGAAATTGCCGTTGGCCTGGATGACATTGCCCTGAGCGTCCACTTTACAGATGTACTCGGGCGTCATGAACCCCTTGGAGACGCCGGTAGGGGTACAGAGAAATTCGTTGTCACTGATCTTCACGGAGATATTTCCGTCGTTGGCGGCAACCATGTTCCTGTTGTAAATCCTCTTGCCAATGTCACAGATCTCTTTTTTTACTTCGTACTCGTTTTGCATTTTGTTTCCTCCTGATTCGTTTTTTGGTGCCTGTGTTGAATGTTATTTTCTTCTGGCTTTTATTATAAGCCTGTCCACTACATAAGTCAATAAACAATTGTTGATTTGTGTAGTTTTTGTTTTATTTTTGTGGTTTTCTACTGGTGCAGACAGCCCTATGCCGTCCTTTCCTACAGCCTCTCCTGCACCAGGTTCTTCACGCGGTTCTGGATGATCTCCGCCGTCTCCTGTACCGTACGGGTGCCGTCCAGATATGCGGCGCTTTCCTCAACTATAATATCAAGCACCTTATCCCCCGGGCCTCCCCCCGGCGTAAAGTCAAGCGCCTCAAATATCTCCAGCAGGGCGTCCGCCTGCTCCTGGGACATGTAATAATACAGCACCACCTCATTGTCCCCGTCCCTTACCCAGACTTTACTTTTCATGGAGATCTCGGTAATCCCTTTCTCCTCCCCCTCTTCCAGGCTTTCCAGCATCACTTCGCTCCCATCCTCCGCAAGGTAATAATAATCCGGCGTCATCTCCTCTTCCAGTTTTCTCCGGAAGATATCCTGCCTGCTGGAGAAATTGCGGCGGGAGCCCTCCTCCCGGGACAGTAAATATTCCAGAAACTGCCATGCTCCCTCTTTATTCCCTGAGTGTGACATAATGCACACTGCATTTTCTATCTCCACCGGAATACATGGATGTGCGTCCGGGGTAGGATAACCGATAAAGGTGACTGGCTCTCCCAGTTTCCACTCATTCACAGCCCGGTCGCCCATGGTCCATATGCTTTTATTGTAGAGCAGGCAGTCCTCCGGAAGATTTATATAATCATAGGGGATGTCGCCGAACTGTCTTTGAACCCTGTCCGTATATGTCTTCAGCCATTCCAGGAAGACACGGAATTCTTCACTGTCAAAGGTACATTCCCCGCTCTCCCAGTCTATGTAACGCTCACACAACCAGGTTCCGAACAGCCGCCTGATCAGGCCATCACTTCCCATTTGAAGAAGCCGTCTGTCCGGATGCTTTTCCGCCAGCGCCATAACCTCCTCCGCCGTCCATCCGACATCAGCCCCCACCTCTGAAGTCCTTGCGAATACCGCGTCGACAGAAAATTCCTTCGGGATACAGACCAGCCTCCCGTCTATGGTATAGCTCTCCAGCAGCCCGTCAAAAAACAAATCCTTATCCAGTACTTCGCTGTCTTCCAGAAAAGGCGCCAAATCCTCAAAGGTCTGCTTTTCCCCATAGGATACCACATCCAGCCCGCTCACGTCCACCAGGTCAGGCGGATCGGCGGATACCAGGCGGCTGTTCAGCTTTGTGTCCACTTCGTCCATTCCATATAATTCAAGGATGATATGGTATTTCCCGTTTTCCCGGTTAAACCTGCTGACCCACTCTTTCAGGGAGTTGGAAATGTACTCGGAGGATGCCAGCACCAGAACCTCCTTCTCCGGCAAATCCGACACAGCCTTCCGGACCAGCCGATAAAGAATCGAGTTGAAACTATCCGTAGCCACATCCGGAAGCAGTGCGCAAAAGTGTTCTTCGTCTATCTGGACCAGTTCACTGGAATTCGTATTGGGGCTGCTCAAACAGCTGTCTCCCCACCGAAAGACCGGCTCCCATGCGGATGTGTCATCCCGGTACTGATACACAATGCCGTCCGGACTGTCGCACAGCAGGCCACAGGCGGAGCTGAAGGGCATTCCCTTTTTACCGGATATCTTCTTCAGGGGAGAACCCTCCTGTCCCGTCACCTCATAGATTTCCCAGGGCTCATCGTTGTTGCCATACCGAGCGGCGCAGAAATAAACCTTCCCTTGCTCACCGCTGACAAGCTTCCGGCTTCCGCCGGAAATTTGATAGTCTCTAATTGGAATAGCATCTGTCATGTCACCGTTTTTATCTATCCGGCAGAGGGTATCCTCCGACAGCAGGAATACCTGCCCGTTCCCGTCCACAGCCAGACAATTTCCGGTCAGAAAGATATTGACATCGGGAAATGACTTCTCCCACTCCTGCGTCCCGTCTTCCGCCGCCTTTATCAATGTACAGCCCGCCGACACGGACAGGTATCCCGTTGTTTCCGTTGCGTCCCCTGCCGTGACATAATACAATATCCCGTCCTGCCCCAATACATAATCCTGTAAGTCCGGATCGGCTATCAACAATTCCCTTTTGCCGAAATCCATATTCTCTTCCACGGGGATGGTGTAAATACCATCCTTCCACTTAAAATAAAGAGCA
Source organism: Lachnospiraceae bacterium UBA7188 (assembly GCA_002490995.1). Lineage (GTDB taxonomy): Bacteria > Bacillota > Clostridia > Lachnospirales > Lachnospiraceae > Acetatifactor. The sequence goes on along the minus strand of DKVC01000190.1, from coordinate 17,879 downwards.
TTGCTCCCTGCCCTCAGCGTCATTATATACAGCGATTCCTCATCCGGTACCTGGCTGGATTGATAGACATATCCGTTGATCCCCATCTCAGGCCCCATGTCTGCTTTATTGTCTGCTTTACCGCATGCCGTAAAACAAAATGCCAGAAACAGCAGAAAAATGATTTTTATTCTTTTCAGCCACATTTTCTTCACGCCTTCCACGCACGCCCACAGCTTTAGCCGATACCCGTCAGGACAGAAGCTCCCGCATAAGCTCCCTGAGCACATCACTGTCCAGATAATCCAGTAAATCCTTAATGGACTCATTCCTCCGTATCTTCCGCTTCGCCAGTTCTCCCATCTGATCCTCATCCATGTAGCCATAGAATATTTCCACAGGCTTCCCCGCATCGTACTGTTTCAGCGCAAGCTCCCCCACATCATCCGCGTCCAGATACTCCAGCATGCCCTCTATGGTTTCGCCCTTCTCTATCTTCCGCTCCGCCAGTTTCTTCAGCTGTCCGTCATCCATATGCTCGTAGAAGGGTTCCACGGAATTCCCCGCTTCGTACTGCCGCAGCGCAAATTCCCCCACGTCATCCTCATCCATATAATCCAGCATATCTATTATGGACTCGCCTTTCGCTGTCTTGCGCTCCGCCAGTTCCTTCAGCTTCCAGTCATCCATGTGTTCATAGAAGATTTCCGTAGGATTTCCCGCTTCATACTGCCGCAGCGCAAGCTCCCCTACATCGTCCTCATCCAGATACTCCAGCATATCTGCTATGGGCTCTCCCTTCTTGGTCTTCCGCTGCGCCAGTTCCTTCAGCTGCCAGTCTTCCATGTGTTCATAAAACTGTCCCACTGCCTTTCCCTGTTCATACTGCTGCAGCGCGAATTTTCCGATCAGGTCGTCGTCCAGATACTCCAGCATGTCTCCTATGGACTCCCCCTTCTCCAGCCTCCGCTCCGCCACTTCCCGCATTGTCTCATCATCCAGATACGGGAAAAAGATTTCAATATTATCGCCGTTTTTCAAAAGCACACTGTTGGCAAGCTGCTCCATCTGCTCCGGCTTCAATATAGGAGCTGCGGCATCCAGTTCCTCCCTGGATATCTCGTTGTTCTCCGCGTATTCCTGAAGACCGTCCGCCATGGCAGAATTCAGAAGCTCCGATTTCCCTTCCAGAAGCTCGTCCACCGTACAGCCGAACAGCTCCGCCAGCTGGGGCAGTTTGGATATGTCCGGCATACTGTTGCCCCTCTCCCAGTTGGAGACCGCCTGAAAGCTCACATCCATCCTGTCGGCCAGCTCCGTCTGCGTCATATTCTGTGCTTTCCTTAACATGAGAATCTTTTTACCCACCTGTTTCATACTAAACATCATTCTGTCCTCGCTTTGCATTTTTCGAAAAAGCTTTTTCTGAAAGGATTGTAACACGGATGGGTGTCCTGTGCCATAAAGAAATAATTGAATTCCTGATTTTTCCCGATTTTATCGGGATTCAAGCATTGGTTGAAGCCTATGGAACGGCTGCAGCCATACTGCCTCTTTTTGTTCCTCTTGTTCACCATGCTCCGGATTATGCCCATAGCCGTTATCACTGCCGTTACAGCGATGGCGATATTGATGCTGCAATCGGCTTGTTACGCAAATGCCTGCAGCATGCTTTCTATCCTCTCCAAATCCCTGGCTTCCTCTGCGGAATTATAGGTGTAATTTTCCGGCACGGATTCAAACAGCTCAATATGGCTCATCTCGCTCTCAGGCATTTTCCCCAGCGAACGGACTTTTGCGTAAAAGACCCTTCCGTTGTTTTTTCCCACGCCGTCCCCCCACCTTTGTTCGTAATCCCACAGGGGCATCATGTCGCAGTCGGTGATACCGGTTTCCTCATATAACTCCCTCCGGGCTGCCTCCATGGCCGTCTCGCCCTGCTCCACATGTCCGCCCGGATGCTCGAAGCTCCCGCGGCGCTTATGCCAGCTGTAGACCCATTTCCCCTGATAATTTGCAAAGATGACTACAAAGCCGATGTCTGACAGCCATCCCGCCGGATAGTTCGTCTTCATTTCGTCACTGCCCGCTGTTCTGCGCTCCGGCACGCTCATGGCATTCTCAAATTCCTCTCTGATTTCCTTATTGGGTATGAAAGCTTCCCTTTCCATGGAATCGTACCCCAGGTATCCCAGGTGAATCAGCAGTGTCAGTACATCATCCTTTGTTTTGAAGGTACACATATCATTCTGAAAACTCCTGGTATTTACCCGGACGCGCTCTCCTCCCAGCATCCGGACAATATCTGCCCGGAGCCCGTCAAAATCCATATCCATATAAATCTTCAGCGCATCGTAGGTCTCTGTGGATGTCCAGTAGTTCGAGAATCTGCGGCGGAGCATGGCTTCCACCACGGACTTGGGATTGTACACATGCCTGAATTCCGCAAACTGGTATCCGTCATACCAGCTTTCCGTCTCCGTATAATCCATGGAGAACCGTTTGCACAGCTCCCTGACCTCCGTATCCGTAAATCCGGTATATTCCTCCAAAAAGGCCTGGTCTGTCATGGAATATTCCCAGAACATATTTAACGCTGAGTGCTGCCCGTACTTTTTTACAGGAAGGATACCAGTCATGTAAGCCAAGGCCACATAGGGCTGATCTTTCAGAAGATTACGCAGGAAATCCAGGTACTGCTTCTGCAGCGCCCCAGAATCCTGCCGCTCACGCATTACACAGTCCCATTCATCAACCAGGAAAATAAACTGCTTTCCTGTTTTTGCATAAACTTTTTCAAGCGCTACTGCCAGATTAACAATATCTTCAGGAAGCAATTCTTCATAAGTTTCCCTGATGTCCTCCAACACAACCCTCTCCAGGTATTCAATCAACTCCTGTTCCTTAGCCCGGATCACAAACTGCTGCATATTCAGCCATATCACGTCAAATCGGTTCAGGTATTCGGAAAAAGATTGGTTTTCTTCTATCTTCAGCCCTGCAAACAATTCCCGGGAATCACATCCGCAGCTATAATAGGCAGCAAGCATCTTAAGCGCCATGGACTTTCCAAAGCGCCTGGGCCTGCTGACCCAGAAGTATTTCTGTTCCGTATTTAAATACCGGTTTGTACAGGAGATCAGCCCTGTCTTGTCCACATAGATCTCCGAACGGACCGCTGTCCAAAAGCCTTCATTTGTCGGATTTAAATATATTCCCATACAATTCTGCTCCTTTCCGTCTGTCCCTTCCTCTGTAGGCCCATTCCTTTATTGAGACATTAAGGCTATATACCTCTTTAACATTTTTCGTCCTGAAAATCCTGCCACTCCGGCGTAAGCTCCGGTGTGAACTGCGTCCCCAACCGTTTCAGTTCCCCCAATACCTTTTTCCGGCCCCGCTGTGTGCAATACCAGTTTTCCCTGGTTATATCGATGTACACCGGCGCAACCAGGAAATCCGTGTCGGGAAAGTTTATCTGGTAATACATCAGACTCCTTCTGGAATGGTAGCCCTTGCAGCAGAGAATGGCTTTCTTCGGATGAATTCCTTTCGCATCCAGAACTTTTCTGGAAAGCCTGGCATTTTCGGCAGTAAACTGTGCCTGCGCCTCCGGGAGAATACTGCCAGGGTCAACCCCCTTCGACAACAGTACATCCGTATAAAATTCGCATTCCGTGGCATAGTCTTTCCCGTAGATATCCGCCTTTGATTTCACTCCCGAAAATCTGCCCAGCGTTACGGAATAGCGGCCTGAAGGCACCACATAGGGCGCGTATCCCGCTTTCCAGAGTTGGGCTGCCCTCTCCGGAAGTTCCGGATAAGAGCCTCCAGGGATGAAGATGACATCCGCCTTTGCCTCTCCTTCCTCCATTGCATCTCTGGGTGAAATGTCCTCCAAAAAAATAAAATTCGTAATATCGTCAATAATTCTCATTGATTTTCCTTTATTTTCCAAGCCTTATAATACCGCTTTCTTCTGCGGCGCTCTCTTTCTCAGCAGATTCCTCCGCGACAAAATGCTCTCCTTCTGCATTTCTGTAAATAGGTTTGCATAAAATGTTTTCATTGGATTTCCAGGTCCGTTATTTTCCGGCAATTCCTAAGTAAAGGAATACGCACATTCTGCCTGACCTTTCTGATATACACATTCAATGATTTCTCCGGGACGCATTTCCTCAATATACGTCAAACAGCGAAAAACCATCCCATGACCGACAAAAATAACCCTGTTAAAATCAGAATATCTGTCCGCCACACGCCTCATTCTTTGCCGCATGGAAGTCAGCGTTTCCCATCTGAATCTGCAACCTGGAGGATACTCGCCCTTCCATTTGGTGAATTCATGGGCCATTGCAAAACTTTCCTCCGATGTGGTATATAAGTTATCCTGATCCGGTATCATTCATGCAAATCAATATCAACTTCCTCATCGATTCCGGTCTCTTTCGAAATAATCTGGGCCGTCTGTAAGGCTCTGGTATAGGGAGAGGATACAATAATCTCCGCAGATTTCAAGCGGATATCCCTGGCTGCCATTTCCGCCTGCTGCTTTCCTTTGGGGGATAAAGGTGCAAAATCCCTGCCAAATCCCCAAAATCCGCTTTCAAGCATGTGATCATAAACAGCCTCCCCATGCCTTACAAGATAAAATATCGCCATACTAAAAATCCTTCCTGCACATTTAACCGCCAATATGACACTGCAATTTCGTACAGTTCTCCACTGCCCCCTTCAGCCGCTCCATATGCTCAGGCTCCGGCGGCAGGATATCCGGCAGTTCATAAATCCTCCCCAGGCCCGCGTACTTGTCCTGCCCAAGCCTGTGGTAGGGCAGCAGGTAAATCTCCTCCACCCCCGGCAGGGTATCCGCAAACCCTGCGATAGACCTGATTTCCTCAATCGTATCATTGAAGGTGGGAATCACGGGCACCCGGATGCTGAGACGGGTCTGTCCGGAGGCCGCGATTTTCCTGGCGTTCTCCAGCATCAGCTCATTTCCCTTCCCGGTGAACTGCCTATGCTTGTCGCTGTCCATATGTTTGATATCCATGAGGTAATGGTCAAGCCAGGGCAGAATCCCCTGAATTACCTCCCACCTGGCACAGCCCATGCTCTCCATTGCAGTATTGATTCCCACTGCCTTGGCCGCATGGAGAAGATCCCTGGCGAATTCAGGCTGGCAGAGACTCTCGCCGCCGGAAAGGGTCAGCCCCCCGCCGGAACGGTTGTAATAAGGCCTGTCCTTCTCCACGGTCTCCATGACCTCCGCCACTGTCACGTCACGTCCGATGATTTTCGTTTTGCCCTGGACGGTCATCTCCTGGATGCGGTACTCCTGGGATTCCGGATTGCAGCACCACTTGCAGCGCAGCACACAGCCCTTGAGAAAGCATATGGTGCGAATTCCCGTTCCGTCGTGAATGGAATAGCGTTGTATGTCGAATATTCGTCCCTTTGTCTGTAAATAATCCTTTGTCATTTTTCATGCTCCCTTATCTATGCCAATCGCTTCTCAGAGTCTCCAGATTCCCGTTTCACAGGTTTTTTCGGTTCCCGGTTTTACGGCTTTCTCATGAGGCGCTTCATAATGAAATCCTGCATATTCCGGCAAAGTTTTGGTTCCGGCTTGCCCAAATTGGACACTTAACAACGAAATCTCACGCATTACGGCAAAATTTTGGTTTCACCCGGATTATTTCCTCGCCAGGAAAACCAGTCCGTGCAGTCCACCGCCCACGGCATTCCTGTTTTCGCATATTTTCAGATGCAGTTCCATGTATTTCTCAAAGTCTTCCTCTTTCGCCCCGGCAAAGGCCTCTCCCCGCAGATACGGGTTCCCGTCTGAAGTGAGATGATGCAGGATTTTCAGACCGTGTCTCTGTGCCAGCTCTTCCATCTCCTCCGGCAGCAGATAAACGAACGGTTCCTCAAAGCACCTGCGCTCATACCCTTCTGCTATCTCCTCAACGTTTTCCAGCCCAGGCGCCAGATACAGCGGCAATGCTCCCATCAGATTGATATAGGTCAGAACCAGAATGCCCTCCTTTTTCAGCAGCCTTAAGCACTGCTCCATGGCCCTGTCCCGCATGGTTTCCTCCAGGTGGTAAAAAGCACCCATGCACAGAACCACATCAAAATACCCGTCGCCGTAATGGTTGGGCTCGCAGATATCCCCCACGAAGATATCTTTCAGAATCGGATTTTTCTCCTGCTTTAGAAGCATCTTCTCCACATAGGACGGCACCAAATCACTTGCCGCCACCCTGTGTCCCTCGGCCGCCAGCTGAAAGGCATATCTTCCGGTTCCCGCGCAGCCGTCGAAAATCCTGCTGCCGGGCGGTATGACTTTCCCGAAATAATGCATGGTAGTCCGCCATTCAATCTGGTGCCCGTAATCCCGAAAAAGCCTTGCTTCTTCATCATAGGCATTATAATACTGAATTACACTTTTGCCCATAACCTCTCCCCCGCAACTGCATTTTCCCTGATTTAGCATTTCAAAAAGGGAGTGTTTTTACAGCCTGCACAAAGCCTCCAGGGCAAGAGCAAACAACCTCTCCCTGGCAGAAACATTATTATTCCAGTTCCTGTCGTCGTAGTCTTCCGCAGCGCCGATGAGGATATCCCCACTGTACAGCAGCTGTCCGAAGGTCTTCCCCCGGAAATTCGCAATAGCGGCCATGGTGGCACATTCCATCTCCACAACCCGGCAGCCTTCTTCCTTCCGGTAAGCAACCATCTCCTGTGTCTCCCGGTAGAAACCGTCGGTAGACCAGGTAGCGCATTCTATGTAAGGAATTCCATGCCTCTCCAGGACTTTCCGAAAGCTCTCTATAGGGCCTGCCTGAAGCTCGATGAACCGGGCAGGGGGCAGGTATTTGTAGGAAGCCCCTTCGTCCCGCAGAGCCCGCACCGGGATAATCACGTCTCCCTCCGGAATGTCGTCCAGCACGCCGCAGCCCCCGCAGCAGACAATTACCTCCACACCGCAGCCATAGAGCATCTCCGTCATCATGGCAATGGAACCGGAGGCCACCACTGCCTGAACGGCGCAGATTTCCGTTCCGTTCACGGTGAGCCGGTATACATGGAAATCCTTCATTTCAGAGACATAAGTTCCTATCTTTTCTCCACCGTATCTCTCTATCGCCCCAGCAAGCACTTCCTCAAAGAATGTCACCAGACAGAGCCGGGGAAAACGCCTGAAGCCACCCTCTCCCTGGTTTCTTCCTTCCCTGTCCGTTTTGAAATCCTCTCTGTCCGGGTTGATGATAGCCTTTCTGTCCGTGCTGTATTCCAGAATCGGATATTCGTTTTTTACGATCATTTACCTGTCCTTTTCTCGATTTTCCTCAAAAAATACTATATCTTCTTACGGTAATTCTCCAAACGATGAAATATCCCGACGACATTTACTACATTTGCTGCAATGTTGAAGACGACAAAATAATCCATCTGTCTGACAGCTGCCTCATGGTATCCTTTGTCTGCCAACTATTTATCCCCACTAAGCGGAAACTGATTGGGATTTTCTCCCAAACGGTCATATAACTTATCCAATTCATCCAACAAATGCATGGCGGCCTGCTTATTTTTTAATTTCTCTCATTCCTGCCAAAGCTTTTCTGGCATCCTTTGTCTGTCCGTTTTCTATCTGCTGCTCTGACAATTCGATATCTGTATATACTGCAAACCGGCGCATGGCGCTTTCATACATTTCCATACTCATAATAACCATATCGCCATATCCATTTTTAGTAATAAAAATCGGCTCATCCGTTCTGTGACACATATCGGAAATCTCTGAAGTATTTTTTAAATCCTTAATCGGAATAATTTGCGGCATATTATACCTCCCTTTCTGCTGTGTCCCTAAATTATACCATAATTATACCCTTTTTCAACCATAATATATGAAAACATCCGGCGCAAAGATGTCATCCGTTTAATTTGGCATACACATAGGTATCTTTCCAGATCGCATTTCCGGCTTCATCCCTCCAGAAATACACATTTCTCCGATAATGGGCTTCCCTCTGAAATCCCAACGTTTCCAGTAACTTCCATGAGCTCTTATTATCCGGGTCACATTCCGCATAAATCCTGTGCACACCATTTGAAAACGCCCGCTCAATCAAAGCTTCACAGCTTTCGACGGCGTAACCATGTCCCCAATAATCGCGGTTAAATACATATCCGATTTCCACTGCTTCAAAGTCCCGCCTGCCCATGTATACATTCCCAATCATTTTGTGGGAGCTTTTCAATTCAACGGCAATCATTTCATCTGTGCCAATGCGCCATTGAAGATTTTCTTTCGCTTCCTCGAAGGTTAACGGCTGATACGGCTCATATTTCACCACTTCCTGATCAGATAAATATTCAAATAAATCCTCTATATCTTCTTGCCGGTATCTTCTTAAAATGAGCCTTTCGGTTTCCGCTATGATTCCCATATTTCTTGTCCCCTTTCGGTGCGATTGTCTGCAAAAAGTCTTCCACCGCTTTGTTAAATGCGGCATACCTCTTATTTGCAATAAAGTGATTCCCATCTATAATCGTTAATTTCGCACCGGGAATATTTTCCGCAATCTTTTTTGTATGGGATTTCTTAATCATATCGCGGCTTCCGCAAATCACCAGCGTGGGAGCTGTTATTTTTGATAATGCATTCACCTCAATATTCGGCTCATTCACCATCAGACCAAGCATTTCGGCATTCCGTTTTGCATCAGGCGACTTAGAGGCAAATCGTTTTGCAATTCTGTACCCTATTTCAATCGGAATCTGTGTCGTCCTTTTCACACCACTCGGATTCAGATTTCCTCCGTTTAAGATCAACGCCTTTACTTTGTCCGGATATTCAAGTACAAATTTCATTGCGATATTTGCTCCGTCTGAAAATCCCAAAATAATTGCATCAGAGATTTCAAGGCCTGTCATGAAATCGTGTAAATCATGGGAAAATTGCTCAATGGTAAAAGGTTTCGTCCCCCTTGGCGACTTTCCGTGACCTCGTGTATCTATCGCAATCACTCTGTATCTGTCGCTGAAATATTCTATTTGGTGCTTGAAATAAGTGCTGTCCTCCCCGTTCCCATGCAGAAGGATAAAGGGCTCTTTCTTTCCTTTTTCCCCGCAAGGGAAGATTCTTCTTCACTTGGGAGAATTCTTCCCTTTTATGTATAACCTTTTAGCTCCTCCAGAAATTCCTGATATTCCTCATCAGACCAGTAAAATGTCAGCTCCTCTTCCGTAAAATCTTCCAGCTTGTAACGCATGAAATGATCTCCGATATCATATGCAAACCTTCGCAATACAGCTTCCGCAAATTCCCGGAAAAACATCCCGATACCCGTTATGACATTTCCGTCCTCAACGACTGCTTTATGTTCGAAGTTATGCTTTTCCACAAACGCAAAAACATCCGCCATCTGCATAAAATAACCCGAGGTAAATTTCCTCCCGTTTAAGATTCCCGCTTTGGACAGCAAAATCGGAGCAGAAGAAATCGCTGCAAAAATAACATCTGAATCCATTCCGCTCCTGAGGAAGCCAATCAGCGCATCGTCAAACAGGGCAGGCAATGGATTGATTGTTCCCGGTAATATTACGCAATTGTAATCCGCTATCTTTGCTTCTGCGCATGTCTGGGTGGGGAGGATGCGAAAGCCTTCCTCGCTTACATATTCCCTGTTTTCACTTGCTATATAATCAATCTTCTCACCGAACCAGATGGTGAGCGCAGATGTAAGGCAGGACGCGGTTCCTTCTAGAATCCCTGCTCCGTCCTCCTTATGATATCGTCCTGCAAAGATTTGGACAGAGTGGTAAACAGCGCGCTGTAGCCTGCCACACGCACCACCAGGTGGGCGTATTTCTCCGGATGGGCCTGGGCGTCCAGAAGAGTCTGCCTGTCCACCACATTGAACTGCATATGGCTTCCCTTCTGGTCAAAATAGGAACGGATCAGCGCCACAAAGTTCTCCAGTCCCTTCTCCCCACTTAAAGCAGTGGGATGGAATTTCTGGTTGAACAGGGTGCCGTTGGAGGCGATTCCGTGGTCTAGCTTGGACACGGAGTTTGCCGCCGCGGTGGGGCCGAACACGTCCTTGCCTGCAGACGGGGAAACACCGTCCGCCACGGGCGTATGTGCCAGCCTGCCGTCAGGGGTGGCTCCGGTCTGGGCTCCCAGCGGAACATTGGCGGAAACGGGATACAGCCCCGCCTGGAACTGGCCGCCGCGGGGATTCCGGTAGTTCAGCAAAGGCTTGGTATAAGTATAGGCCACATCCCTTGCGAACATGTCCACTTCCTCGATATCGTTTCCGAACTTGGGCACGGCGTCAATCATGGCCCGGAGCTCTTCGTACCGCTTCTTCTCCTCCTCTGGAACTTCCGTATTCATCACGGCAGTTATCATGGCCGCAACCTGTTCCTCATCCACGCTCATGCCGTTCTTCTTCATCTCAGGGAGATTCGCAGAGCGAATCTCCCGAAGGATTTCCGTGACAATCTCCCCTGCGCTGACTGCGTCGAAGCCCTGGCCGTAGTTCATGGCGAGGGCGCGCTTGTACTCTGCCAGAGTCACCTTTTTCTCGTCAAATACCAGTTTCTTGATGGCATAGAGAGAGTCCGCCATGTTGGCAATGCCGAAGCCCTGGGGCCCGGTGAAATTGTAGACGGCGCCGCCCTCCTGAACGGTCTTGCCCCGTTTGATGCAGTCGTCCACCATACAGGACAGGAACGGCAGAGGGCATCTGGTGGCATGGGCAACGTCGATGGCATTGTCCGCATTCACCAGAAGGGATATATTATAGTTCATCTGCTTCTTATAAGCATCGTAAAATTCCTCGAAACTGGTCATGTTTTCCACAGCGCCGGTCTCTATGCTGATCTTCTCTCCCTTGTCCCACCCGTTGGAGAACACCAGTTCCAGCGGACGGCACATATTATAGAAAGCCGCATCGTGCCAGCCTTCGGTCTTGCCGGCCTTCTGGGGCTCCACACAGCCGATGATATTGTATTCCCTGGCGTCCTCCAGGGTCAGCCCCCGGCTTAAGAGGGAGGGAATAATGACTTCATCATTGTAGTATGCCGGAAGCCCGATACCCGTGCGGGTCAGGTCTGCAGCCTTCATCAGCAGGTCATGGGGCGATTTGTTCCAAACACGGATGGACAGGGAGGGCTGAGGCAGGAACACATGCCTGGAGGCCGTGATACACATAAAGGACAGATCGTTAGTCACATCTATCCCCTCCTTGTTCTGGCCTCCCACAATCAGGTTCTGGAACAGGCTGTAGCCCGCAAATCCTTCCGCGCTGGCGGCGTCACGGCATTTGTTCAGATCATTTAATTTTACCCAGATACAGTCGATCAGCTCCTGGGCAAATTCTCTGGACAGCTTTCCTGCCTCCAGATCCTTCTTATAATAAGGATACATATATTGGTCAAAACGTCCGGGAGAAATGGAATGTCCGCTGGATTCCAGCTGAATCAGCTGCTGTATGAACCAGAAGCTCTGGCAGGCCTCATAGAAGGTGGAAGCCCCGTACTCCGGCACATGGGCGCAGTTGGCCGCAATCTGCAGCAGTTCCTGCTTTCTGTCCGGGTCAGCGCAGGAGGCAGCTTCCTTCTCCGCCAGGAGCGCATATCTGCGGGCATAGCGGATCACGGCCTCGCAGCTTAAAATGGCAGCCTTCAGGAACTGGCTCTTGGTGCAGTAATCCCCGTCTCCGATATCGCAGCTGTCCAATTCCGCCTGCATTTCATTGATCAAGCCTCTGTAGCCTATGGCCAGAATCTTGTCATACTGGACGGTTACATGGCCCACGCCATTATAGAAATAATTGCCCGGGGTGAAAATATTGTGCTCGATGGCCTTTTTCGTCTCCTCTGTCATAAGGGCTGTGGCCAACTCGCTGGTGGTCTTCCCCTCCCAGTAGGCATCCGCCTCCAGAAGATCCTTTTTCGTCTGCTCCGCTATGTAGAAAGGATCCGCTTTCCTGGTGGCTACGGTATCGAACTCCGCCTCCAGCCATTTATAGGAAAATTCCGGATAGGTCTGGCAGCCTCTGGGCGCAATGGTGCTGCTTCCTACTACAAGCTCGTCTTCTCTGATGATGATGGGAATATTGTCCAGAATATGTTCAAATGCCAGGGCGCGCCGCATGACAATGGGCTTGTCCTCCGTCATTTTGTAAGATTCCGTAATCAGCTTTGCCCTGGCGGACTCGATCTCCGGCATCCTGGCGTAGAGATGCGCTACCAGTTTGGGGATTCGCTCTGTTTTGGGGATTTCCTGGGTAAAATAATTTGCCATTGGTGCTCCTTTCCGTATGGGTTTACCATTTTTATCCTGTTTTCCGATTCGGCCTCCTTTTGCCGGAAACCGAAAATATATGTTTTAAGCCTGAATCGGCTCCGGGTTACCCGTGCCGGTATGTCCAAAAACTTTTCTCACCTTTCAGTATATGCTTATACTGCCCCAATGTCAATAAATCTTACACTTCTTTTTATTCTTTTTTTGTGGATTTGCTTTGTTTGTTGTTGGTTTTAGCTCACTAAAAACCGCAGTTCCGGCTTTTTCTATTCTCTTTTCCGGAGCTGCGGTTTTTCTGTTCTTTTTTAGTTTACGACGGCATTTCCCGTATAGAGCTGATAATACTTGCCCTTCTGCTCAATCAGCTGTTCATGGGTGCCCTTCTCGATAATACGGCCCTGTTCCAGCACAATGATGCAGTCACTGTTTTTGACAGTGGAAAGCCTGTGGGCGATGACGAAATTGGTACGGCCCTTCATCAGCGCATCCATTCCCTGCTGCACCAGCTTCTCCGTCCTGGTATCGATGGAGCTGGTGGCCTCATCCAGAATCAATACCGGCGGATCCGCGATGGCCGCCCTGGCAATGGCGAGCAGCTGTCTCTGGCCCTGGCTCAGGTTGGCCCCGTCGCCGTGAAGCATGGTATCGTAGCCGTCGGGAAGACGCCGTATGAAGCTGTGGGCATTGGCCAGAACTGCCGCCCTCTTCACTTCCGCGTCCGTTGCGTCCATCTTGCCGTAGCGGATGTTTTCCATGACGGTCCCCGTGAACAGATGGGTATCCTGGAGCACGATTCCTAAGGAACGTCTCAGGTCCGCCTTTTTAATCTTGTTTACATTGATGGCGTCGTACCGTATTTTCCCATCCTGAATATCGTAGAAGCGGTTGATCAGGTTGGTAATGGTGGTCTTTCCAGCACCGGTAGCGCCCACGAAAGCAATCTTCTGTCCGGGCTTCGCATACAGCTCGATGTCATGGAGGATCATCTTGTCATCATTGTAGCCGAAGTCCACATGGTCGAATACCACATCTCCCTTCAGCTCCACATAGGTTGTGGTATTGTCAGCCTTGTGGTAGTGCTTCCATGCCCAGAGCCCGGTGCGTTCTTTGCTCTCCGTCAGCTCTCCGTCCGGTTTTCGCACCGCGTTGACCAGCTCTACATAGCCTTCGTCCACCTCCGGCTTCTCGTCCATAAGCTTAAAAATTCTGTCCGCGCCCGCCAGAGCCATAATGATGCTGTTAAACTGCTGGCTCACCTGGTTGATTGGCATATTAAAGGATTTATTAAAGTTCAGGAAGCTGGCAAGGCCTCCCAGCGTCAGACCGGACACCCCTGTGATAGTCAGGATACCGCCCACCACAGCACATACCACATAGCTTAAGTTGCCCAGCTGGGCGTTTACCGGCCCCATGATATTGGCAAATCGATTTGCCTGGTAAGCGCTTTCATACAACTGCTCATTCAATTCGCTGAACTGGTTCAGGCTCTCCTGCTCATGGCAGAATACCTTCACCACCTTCTGGCCCGTCATGGTCTCCTCAATACAGCCATTCAGGGCACCGATTGCCTTCTGCTGCGCCACAAAGTACCTGCTGCTCAGGGATCCGATCTTCTTCGTCGCCACCAGCATGATTCCTACCATCAACAGTGTCACCAGTGTCAGAGGTATATCCAGGATCAGCATGCACACAAAGACGCTGACCACCGTGATGACACTGTTGAGCAGCTGGGGAATGCTCTGGCTGATCAGCTGCCTCAGGGTATCGATATCATTGGTATAGATGGACATGATATCGCCGTGGGCATGGGTGTCGAAGTATTTAATGGGAAGTGCTTCCATTTTCTCAAATAAATCGTTCCTGATATTGCGGAGCGTACCCTGGCCGATATTGATCAGTATCCTGGACTGGGTAAAGGATGCCACTACGCCGATGGCATAAAATACCGCCACTCTGAAGATTGCCGATGCCAGGGCATCAAACTGCGGATTCTCCTTTCCGATCAGCGGCAGAATATACTCGTCGATCAGTGTCCGCATAAACATGGTCCCCTGAAGGCTGCAGTATACGGATGCAAGGATACAGATGACTACAACCACCCAGCCGACTGCGTAATCCTTCAATGTATAGTTCATGACACGTTTAAATAGTTTGCCCGGGTTTTCTATCTTCGGCCTGGGTCCTCTGGGGCCGCCCGGTCCATGTCCGCCCGGAGCCTTATTTGCTTTTTGGTTCTTATCTTCAGACATATGAAACCTCCTGCTTGCTGTTATTTGCTTTCCATAGTTGAATCCGGTACAAAAGCCCCGTCTAATTCTTCTCGTCAAAGTCACCGCTGCCGCTTATCTGAGCGTCATAAACTTCACGGTATATCGTGTTGGTTTTCAGCAGCTCCTCATGAGTGCCGAAGCCGTCCACCTGGCCGTCATTCATGACGATAATTCTGTCGGCATGCTCCACGCTGGAGATTCTCTGGGCTATGATCAGCTTTGTAGTGCCAGGGATGGCTTCCGCGAAGGCTTTTCGGATCTTCGCGTCCGTAGCTGTGTCTACAGCGCTGGTGGAATCGTCCAGAATCAATACCTTGGGCTTTTTCAGAAGTGCTCTGGCAATACAGAGTCTCTGCTTCTGGCCGCCGGATACATTGGTGCCGCCCTGCTCTATGTAGGTGTTATAACCGTCGGACATCTTCTGGATAAACTCGTCTGCACAGGCCATCTCACAGGCATGCCTGCACTCCTCCTCCGTGGCGTCCTGGTCGCCCCACCGCAGATTTTCCAGGATGGTTCCGGAAAACAGCACATTGTTCTGAAGAACCACTGCCACCTGGTTTCTGAGTGCTTCCATATCGTAATCCTTCACATTCACGCCGCCTACCAGGAGTTCGCCCCCGGTCGCATCGTAGAGCCTGCTGACCAGATTCACCAGGCTGGACTTGGCGCTTCCTGTACCGCCGATAATGCCGATGGTCTCGCCTGATTTGATTTCCAGGTTAATATCCTTCAGAACCGGGTCAGCAGCATCCTTCTTATAGCTGAAGGACACATGATCGAATTTGATGCTGCCGTCTTTTACCTGGCTCACGGGTTTCTCAGGATTTGCAAGGTCCGCTTTTTCCTCCAGCACTTCGCAGATACGTCTGGCACTTGCCATGGACATGGTAACCATGACGAAAATCATGGACAGCATCATCAGGCTCATCAGGATATTCATACAATATGTCAGCATGTTCATCAGCTGCCCTGTAGTCAGGGTATCCTGAATGATCATATGCGCCCCCATCCAGCTGATTGCCAGGATGCAGGTATATACGGTAAAATTCATCACCGGGTTGTTCCAGAGAACGATGCCCTCCGCCTTGCAGAATATTTTATAGATATTGTTGCTGGCCTTCTTGAACTTCTCCACCTCATATTCCTCGCGGACATAAGCCTTGACCACCCTGATGGCGGATACGTTTTCCTGCACGCTTTCATTCAGTGCATCGTATTTCGGAAACGCCTGGGAAAAATATTTCATTGCCTGGCTCACAATCAGGCCCAGCACACAGGCCAGGAATATCACCGCCACCAGATAGACGCTGGCAAGGCGGGGGCTGATGACAAAGGACATAACCATGGCGCAGATCAGCGTAGCCGGCGCCCTCATGCACATACGCAGGATCATCTGGTATGCATTCTGTATATTTGTCACATCGGTGGTGAGCCTGGTCACCAATCCCGAAGTGCTGAATTTGTCGATGTTGGAAAAACTGAAGGTCTGAATATTTTCATACATCGCCTTCCTCAGATTCCTGGCAAAACCGGCGGATGCACGGGCACCGAACTGCCCTCCCATAATGCCGAAGGTCAGGCTTAACAGCGCAGCCCCCACCATCAGTATGCCGATCAGATAAATATGCTTCATGTTGCCCGCCGTCACACCGTCATCTATGATGGACGCCATCAACAGCGGAATAATCGTTTCCATGATTACCTCCCCAATCATGAAAACAGGGGTCAGAACGGAGTCTTTTTTGAATTCCTTAATCTGTGCTCCCAATGTTTTCAGCATGAATTTGACACTTCCTTTCTTTATTTTTCTTATTTCTGTCTCACCTGTACGGCTCAGCTGGGTCCGTCCCGGGAAGATCTGTTTTCCTCCGGCTCATTCTCCTGTGGCAAAGCATCATATTTCTCTGCAAGCCTCTCCAGGTTCTTCATCACCATCCCCAGAAGCCTGGACAGCTGCAGGACTTCTTCCTCTGTCATCCCTCCGGTAATACAGTTATCCATCATTTCCATGTGGGCTTCCATCCGCGCATGTCCCTGGAGAGCCTCTTCCGTCATCTGAATCCGCTTCAGCCTGGCATCCCTGTCCTGCGCTTTGCGCACAATCAGGCCTTCACGTTCCATCACCTGCAGCGTATTGGTTGCTGTGGCTCCCGAAATGCGGAACGCCTTCTCCAGATCCTTCTGATACACCGGCTGATCCCGGTGATGATATAGATAGCCCAGAATTCCGCCCTGAAGCTGGCTTTTGGGGCCTTTCTCACATTTGGGAAGCGTGTTGTGGATAATCATCTTGATTTGATTTTGGATGGCACGGAGTACAAATGTAATTCTTTTATTCTCTTCCACAGGCTTCCTCCACCTTTCTTCTAACTGCTTTCTTCTAACTGTTTTCTTCCATCTGTCTTCTATCTGTTTACTTCCATCTGCTTTCTTCTTCCTGCTTTCCATTTCCCGCATAAGACCTCACATCTGCGGCACATCGGGGCAAAACTTTTCTGAAAGATATTTTGCATACATTTTCTCACAAAAAATGTTAGTACGCTAACCATTATTGTTAGTGTACTAACATTATCGCATTTTACAGGATTTGTCAATTACTTTGAAATAATACTTTTGTGAAAATTCTGTGAAGCATTTTATTTATAAATGCATTCGTTTGTCGTTTTTGTCCCGCTCTATAACATTATTCCGTCCCTGCAATTTCCCTCCGCACTGCCTCTATGTCATCCCATGAATAACTTGATACTATAAATGCAATTTCTTCTGTAGGATAATTTTTTCTGATCATCTTAATCACGGATTCTCTCGCTGCCTGACGTTTTTCTGCTTCTGCCTTTGCAAGCTCCTGTTGTTTTTCTTCTTCGGCCTTTGCAAGCATCTGCTGTTTTTCTTCTGCTTTTGCAATTGCCTGCTGCTTTTCTTCCTCAGCCTCTGCGAGCATCTGCTTTGCCTCTGCAAGTATCTGCTGCTTTTCCTGTTCAATTATCCACCCAACCTTGGTCATCCCGATCATCCTCCTTATTTGATTCGCTGTTTCCATATCAATCAGTTTGTCTGTGAAAGTCAGTATCCCGGCCAGCGCGAAGAGCTGCTGGCACCTGTCCTGGATTTTTGCCGCCAGGTTAACGGTTTCACGGATTTTTTCTTTCTGCTCCTCCTTCTGAGGAAAGGAAAGTGGCAGTACGATGAGTTCCATCAGTTCCTCATCGTCCAGCGGCTTGTTCTGTCCCACTTTCTCTTTTAAATGTTGGAAGAGCCCTTGCCATCCGGGAAAGGCAGCTCTCCCTTCCTGCTTATGGCTG
>DKVC01000263.1 GCA_002490995.1 Lachnospiraceae bacterium UBA7188 | reverse complement strand
AAGTTATTTGTAGCCATTTCCTTATACCCACAACCGGAAACATTTTCCAACGTATGGAGGTGTTACGAAAGAATTTTTGAGTTTGCCGCTCCCATCCCAAGCAGCACTTCCGTCACCAGCTTCTTAAAATTCGGAGCCGCCATATCAGCCGCCTCCTGTACCTCCTTATGGCTCAGAGGATTGGCTGTCATTCCCGCAGCCAGATTACTGATGCACGAAATTCCGCATATCTTCATTCCCATATGATTGGCGGCAATGGCTTCCGCCACGGTGCTCATTCCCACCGCGTCGCATCCCATCAGGCGCAGCATGCGGATTTCCGCCGGGGATTCATAGGAAGGCCCTGTCAGCTGGGTATAGATTCCCTCCTGAAGGAAAATATGATGTTCCCTGGCCGTCTTCCGAATCAGTTTCTGCAGATCCTTATCGTATACCTCGCTCATATCCGGGAATCTGGTTCCCAGTTCGTCCATATTCGGCCCGATCAATGGATTGGGCGCGAAAACCGCGATATGATCCTTGATCATCATCAGGTCTCCCGCCTGAAAAGAAGGATTCACGCCGCCTGCCGCATTGGTCAGAAACAGGACTTCCGCCCCCATCAGCTTCAGCAGCCGGATTGGCAGCACCACATCGCTGATTGGATATCCCTCATAATAATGCACCCTGCCCTTCATGCATGCCACCGGCACCTCGCCTACATAGCCGAAGATAAATTTCCCGGCATGCCCGGGTACCGTCGAGACAGGAAATCCCTCGATTTCCCCATAGGGAATCTCGCATACTACCCGAATCGTTTCCGCAAAATCCCCCAGGCCGGAACCCAGCACAAGGGCTGCCTTCGGCACAAAGTCTGCGGAATGGCTCTCTTCCATTTTCTGCCTGACATTTTCATAGCATTTCTGAAGCTTCTCGTACACCTGACTCATTTTTCTCCATCCTTTCTGCTGTTTTTCGCCAAATAATCCTCTTTCCCGCTTCCCTCAATCCAAACTCAGCTTCACGATAATCATACCGTTCTTCACCTGGACACTGCCCTCACCCGGCCACACCGGCATATCCGCGCTGCTGTCCAGGGCCTCCCCTGCTCGCTCTTTTGGAGCCTGGACATAATCTGCCCCCAGTGTGTGAAGAAATCCAAGCACTCTTCTGGTACTCCAGAACGGCACCGGCTCCACTTCCCTGTCATAGCTGAAAAAAGAGCGTCCTATCACCTCGCCTGTCACACAGGCGTTATTTCCCGAAAATTCCCTTCCGCCCACCACCATCACCGGAAGAGGTTCCCCCTCCGGCATCACCTGCTCTATCCGCTCTATCACAGACCTCCCCAGAGCCGCATCCTGCTCATAGCGGCACCAGTCCGTGTAATACAGCCGCCCTGTCACCTTCGCCTGGATCGATCCGCTTATCAGGCAGACCGCCGCCATACTACACAGCAAAACCCCGTGCTGCCTGCTCGGATAAAGTCTCTTCTGCTGTATGCCCGTACAAGGCTCCTGCTGTATGCCTGAGCCAGAATCCCGCTGTATGCCCACACAAGGCTCCTGCTGTATGCCTGGGCCAGACTCCTGTTGTATGCCTGGGTCAAGCTCCTGCCGCTGCGCCAGCCATATGCCCAGATATCCCAGAAACCCCGTCATGGCCGGCAGCACCATCTGTGAGCGCATGGCAGGCATTCCCCCTAAAAGAACCGTCATCATAAAAGGAGTCGCCAGCATCGCAAGATAGAAGAACAGGATAACCGCTTTCCCGCTCCCTTTTTCCGGACAAAGACGGGCGAGGAAGGCGTACAGGAGAACGAAATCAAATAAAGCCAGCACCCCCAGCCCCGGATGATAAAAAATCGAGCCGTATCCCGTAAAAGCCTTCACCACATGCCCCGCAATGGCATGGAGACAATCCTTCACGGAAGCATGCCCCCAATATATCTGATTCTGTAAATAGTCGGATGAACCAAAGAAAAGCCTCGTAATCACAGTATTTAACAGAAATGCCCCAAGAAAGACAGCACAGTAGGGAACCACATGCTTAAAAAGCCCCTTTCCCTCCGGCTTCCCACCTTCCGCAACCTCCCCCAGCGCCTGGCACAGCAACAGGGCGACAGTCCCGAAAATATACAGCACAACAAAAATCTGATAGACGGAAAATGTCAGAAGCAAAATACCCCCTCCCCCCACAGCCCAGAAGGCACCATCTCCCCTGGCCCACCGGAAGGAGAAATACAGCGCCAGCGCCGTCAAGCCAATCCCCAGACAGATTTCCATCCCCTGTAGGGAAAAATAGAACTGCTCCGCCATAGCCGGATGAGAGACCCACAACAGGGCGCCGCAGCCCCAGCCCCACAGACCGGCAGGCCTGCCCGCCCTGTCCCACAGCGAAAGAAACGCAGCCACGGACACCGCAAACAAAAGCACTGTCATGGTACCCGAAAAAAAGGGATTGTACTGTGCATTTCCCAAAAAATACTTCAGGAACACAAGCCCCTGCCTGCCCGTGTGCAGCCATCCGCCGTAAAAATCATCCTGCAAATGAAGCAGATCTTCCGTATCAATGCCGATGATTCCGGCGTTCATCCTGGCGCCATGAACCAAAAACACAAGCAATCCCGTCAAAAACAGGCGGCTTCGGTATTTTTCCAGGTATGCTTTCACCTTTGCCTTCCTTTCTTTTCTCCCGTTATGGAATCTGCACCGTCAATGCGGCACAGCGATTTTATTGAATAAACACATTATACAAAAGGACAGGGAAAAATGCAAATCATTTCATAAGAAATTTCCTTCCGAAATTTCCTCCCGAAAACCTGGATCTTGTGAGACATAGAACAGCCCTTTCACCGGATTCGTTTCTGAAATGCTTGACACGCCGGTTTTTCTCACTTAAGATAGAATATATACCAAAAAATATCAGACAAAGGATATTTTTACAATCATTTTTCACAAAGAAAGGAGTGCTGCCATTATGTCTCAGTCAATCAAGCTTGCCCCCCACAATCTGAAAAAACTCCGTGATGTCAATCCCATGTTAATGTCCTACAATGTGGAATTCGCGGAAGTGACCGGCGGAACTTTCTGGAAAGCCTACACCCCCGGCCAGGTTGCAGGGACAGAGGAATTTCACGTCGAACCTTCTTCGGAGGGAATCGCCGCCATGTACAAAGATCTGATGCAGGTGTATCCGCCCATTGACCTGTACAATGAAAAGCTGCGCAAACTGGCAAAAGATCTGGGTCCCGCCTGGGTCCGCGTCTCCGGCACATGGGCGACCAAAACCTACTATGATTTCGACGGCACTGCAAACGGCAGGGTTCCCGACGGCTATCTGAATGTTCTGACAAAAGAACAGTGGATCGGTGTACTGGATTTTGTAAAAGCCATAGATGCGAAATTGATCGTCTCCGTATCTAACTGCCCCGGCCTGCACAGTGCGGAAGAGCCCTGGAACCCCAGCGAAGCCGAAAAGCTGTTTTCCCTAAGCCGCGAGTACGGAGTCCCCATCAATGCGGCCGAGTTTACCAATGAGCCGAATATGATGGAAGATACCGGATTCCCGAAAGGGTATACTCCCGCCGATTACCGGCGTGACCAGGATCTGTTCTTCAAATGGATACGCGCGAATTATCCCGAGTGCATTCTGGTAGGCCCCAGTACCACCGGCGGCGACAATATCACCTTCGGTAAGGGCGATCCGAACCAGAAGGCCGGCGGCATAGAGCAGGTTGCCCTTCAGACCTGTAATTGTGCGGATCTGATGGAGGGCACCGAGGAGCCTCTGGACGTGTTCAGCTACCACTACTACAACGGTGTCTCCGAACGTCTGGCTTCCGTGATGCCGAACGCACACTGGCTGGCAGAAGAAGCCAACAACGAACTTTACCTGGATACGGCTTTAAAATTCGCCCGCACCTATGCCCCCATGCGCGACAAATATTGCCCCGGAGGCGAAATGTGGGTGACGGAATCCGGCGACGCCGGAGGCGGCGGTGACACATGGGCATCCACCTATCTGGATGTTCTGCGCACTCTGAATGAGCTGGGCGGCTTCGCTTCCATCACAAACGGCGTCATTTTCCACAATACGCTGGCCTCCTCTGATTACGGCTTCCTTGCCCGCGAGGTGTTTGACCCGCGTCCCAATTATTTTGCCGTACTGCTCTGGAACCGCCTGATGGGAACTGCCGTATATGACAGTGAGGAACCTATTCGGGAAGGCGCCCATGTGTTCGTGCACTCACGTAAAGACGGAAAAGAAGGCGTGGTATATCTCATCATCAATAATTCCCTGACGGATACTACCTTCGTTTCCCTGCCGGAAGAAGCAAAGCGCTATACTCTGGCCGGAGAGGGCGGAAATATCAGGGCCAAAGTGATGACCCTGAACGGCAATCCTCTGGTGCTTGGGGAAAACAATGCCCTGCCGGCACTGGAGCCCGTGAAGCAGGACGCCGGTACGGTGGAACTGGCTCCCGGTACATGCACGTTCCTGGTAATCTGATCTTTCAGGAATTGTGCAGAGGTAATTTTTAACTGCAGTGGACAAAAAGCTGAATTCCGCGCAGGATAAACGTTTCTCTGATTTCTTTTTCTTAAGGCAATAAGCAGCCCTTTCTGCCGGAGCACATTCCGGTGAAAGGGCTGTTGTCCGCCTTAACGCCTTAAGAGTGTAGATATTTTTGGGTGGTAATTGGTATTTTAACGCCACATCTTGTATTTTATGGCTAAGATTACTCGTGATATGTTATATGTCGGTGCTGAAGACCACCATTTTATATCTACACCCACGCCTTAACAGTTATGACGATTAAAAATTT
>DKVC01000292.1 GCA_002490995.1 Lachnospiraceae bacterium UBA7188 | reverse complement strand
CAGTTTTTCCAATTTTCCGCCCTGGCCATGATTTTAGTACTTCCTTAATACTCTACTTTTTTCAGGATTGCAATACCCAAAATGCATTTTCTCGCTTTCATCCAAAATTGCCCGTTTTTTTCCCTGTCTTCAGGACAGATTGCACATTGCAGCCGACGCCATGACGGCATAAGTGATTCTGTTTTGTCCAAAAAAGCCTGAACCTGACTCCAAAGTCAGAATACTGCCCTATCGGAATCCCGTAAGGAAATATTGCGTATGACAACAGTAGAAACAATCTCTTGACAAGGCGGTCCGGAGAACGCTATAATCCTGATAATCTGCTTGGGAATTGCCGGCAGGCGCTTCCCTGACAGACGGATATCATACAACTGAAGTTATTCTGTCCGTCTGTGCAGATGAGTTCTGCCGCCAGACGGTTCCATATCTTCGAAACCGTTCCGGGCAGTGAAAAAGGGACGAAAGGTATGAATGCGGTAAAAACGGTAAAAAACAATTCTATTTATATCCTCTTTACGCTGATTGCTGTGGGCTGCGGCCTTGTCTGGTCATTTACGAATCTTGGCTACGACGGCGAATACCAGATTGCCATGTGCAACCGCCTGCTGCAGGGAGACAAAATGTTTCTGGAAATGTGGGAACCTCACCAGACCTCCGCTTTTCTTCCGGCAGCACTGATGTGGCCCTACATCCGGATTCTGGGCACCACCACCGGAATTGTCGTCTACCTCCAGATCTGCGGAACCCTGATACGGGGAGCACTTGCTTTTTTCGTGTACAAAACACTGCGCGGCGACCTGTCAAAGCCGATATCCTATGGGATAGCGCTGCTTTATTTTATGATTTCCCCCAAGGACTACGCCCTGCCGGAATTCAGCAATCAGCAGCTCTGGTTTTCCACCCTGCTGCTGTGCTGTCTGTGGAATTACCTGAAATCGGGCAGACGTTACCTCCTTATATTAAGTGCGGGCTTTCTATGTCTTGAAGTACTGGCTTACCCTTCCTGCGCCATCGTGTTCACAGGAGTCGTGCTGCTTTTAAACCGGTATTCCCCCTGCCGTAAGCGGGATATTCTGACCGTAACCGCCATATGCGCGGTATCGGCTGCCGCCATGTGCGGTTATTTCATGCTCAGCATGGGACCGGATACCTTTGCAAAATGCATTTCCGGCATGCTCTCCCTGGAGCCGACCCATACAAAAAGCATGGGGACAAGGATGATGCAATATGGGAAGGATGCCTTACGGCAGTTTCTGGTCCTGGCAGCAGCCGGCGGCACCGGATTCGCGCTCTCTCTGCCCGTTTATGCTTTGCTCAGCAGGCGGGACCGCAAATATCCCGGTCGCTGGCTCTGGCTTTCGTGCTGCTTTTTCATACTTCTCGGAGGATTCCTGGCCAACATTTTAAGTGCCAAAGACCGTTGTGCCTACAGCGTAATTTTCCTGTTTTTGACCGGCTTGGGCTTCTGGCACAGAAAAAGCATGAACAGCCGTGAAAGGCAGATATACTGCTGCGCAAGTGTAATCGGCAGTCTGGAATTTCTCGCCACGCTGCTGTTAAGCGATCTGCCCCTCCCTGTTTCCGTACCCTACGGGCTGCTGATGATTCTGGCCGCGCTCATCCCCATTGAACGGCAGGCTTTAAAATCCGCAGGTCCTGTAATAATACGTGTTCTTTACTGCTGCTATGCCTGCTTTATCCTGCTTCTCGCATTCCGATGCATTTACATCAGGACTCCTCTGACGGGAAAACCTCAGATCTGTTCCACTTTGCCCGGCATCGGCCTCAGCCGCAGCGGTCCTTCCCTCGGGCTTATCTCCAACGAAGCAGGTGTGTCTCTGCAGAAGGAGAGTTACTCTGAGTGGAAACAATGGATTCGCCCCGGCGACAAGGTGTGGATTGTAGGCGGTGTGGTAGATACTCTGGGATACCTGTATGAAGATGTGGAAGCCGCCGGGCCCTCCACCATTTCCACTCCTACTTACAACGAAGGCGTCCTGGATTATTGGGATATAAATCCGCATAAATTCCCGAATGTGGTCATTGCCGAAAGCTATATGGGAAGCCTGTCTTACGACATTCTGGCAAACAAGTGGCTGCTGAGCTGGCTTGAAAATGAATTCAGGCCGCAGAAGATCATAGACGGGAAATATTGGAGATACTATTTCAGGGAGACGCGGTAAGGAAATGTCGGGCTTTTTCCTAAAGAAGTTGTATCAGTTATTTTCCGACAGTTCCTAAAGTAATAACGGAGGTATCATTATGCAGACAGATCATAACAGGCTGAGGATAATCCAGCAGCAGCTATTGCAAAAGCTCCCTCCCCCCCTTGTCCAGTTTCTGAAATTCGGCATGGTGGGCGCAATTAATACAGTCCTGTCTTACCTCATCACCAATGGCTGTTATTATGTATTCCGCCTCCATGAACAGATAAGTAATCTGATTTCCTTTCTGATTACAGTGCTGATCTCCTACCTGCTGAACAGCCGTTTTGTATTCCGTCAGCAGGAGGGAAACCGGCAGCCCTGGTACAGGGCACTGGCAAAGGTATATGCCTCCTATGCGCTGACAGAGCTTGTGCTGATGGGCATACTTCTGTTCATCCAGGAGCGCCTCCTGGGAATTCCGCACTTTATTGCCACCTTCCTGAATCTGTGTATTACGGTACCCCTGAATTTTGTCCTGAACAAGTTCTGGGCTTACCGCAAAAAAGCCGAATAAATCTTGAATGGACCCGTGGAATATGGTATGATATCCGCAGCAGAAATCAGATGAAAGGATACACCTCCAGCGCCATGAAAATCATGTCAAACCGTATGGACTACGGTTATTTCAGGTATCAGAAAGAATTTGAGGAAAAAGCACTCTCCGTGCTCCGCTCAGGATGGTATGTCCTGGGAAACGAAGTAAGGACTTTCGAAGAAAATTTTGCCGCCTACACCGGAGCCGGGTACTGCGTCGGGCTGGCAAGCGGCCTGGATGCCCTTTGGATTGCAGTCAGACTCCTGGGCATCGGTTCCGGCGATGAGGTCATTGTCCAGGGAAACACTTATATCGCCAGCGTCATGGGAATCACCATAAACGGCGCCACCCCTGTCTTCGTGGAACCGGATGCGTATTACCAGATTGACGCGGACAAAATAGAAGAAAAGATTACCGACAGAACCAAAGCCGTAATGGTAGTCCATCTCTACGGCCATGTAGCCGATATGGAGAAAATCACCGATATCTGCAGAAAGCATCATCTGAAGCTTATAGAAGACTGTGCCCAGTCCCACGGTGCGCTCTACAAAGGACAGATGACAGGTACCTTCGGAGACGTGGGGTGTTTCTCCTTTTATCCTTCCAAGAATCTGGGGGCCTTCGGGGATGCAGGCGCTATTGTCACCAACCTGCCGGGGCTGGCGGAGGATGCAAGGATATTCCGCAATTACGGAAGTGAAAAACGTTATTATAATAAAGTAGTGGGTGCCAATTCCAGGCTGGACGAACTCCAGGCAGGCCTGTTGAACGTGCGCCTGTCCCACATGAAAGAAATCACGGAAGAACGCAGGCAGCTTGCTGCCGTCTACAGCCGGGAACTGCACGGAAAAGATCTCATCCTGCCCAAAGAACGGGAAGATACCCGGGCTGTGTGGCATCAGTATGTGATCCGCACCAAGCGCCGCAGGGAATTAATGGAATACCTGGAAGAAAGGGGGATAAGTACCCTCATCCACTATCCCGTTCCCCCTCATCTGGCGGAGGCTTACACGCATCTGGGGCATCACCGGGGAGATTTTCCCGTCACGGAAGATTATGCCGACACGGTGCTCTCCCTGCCTTTCTACTCAGGAATGCGGCAGGAAGAACAGCAATATACGATAGACTGTATCAATTCATTTGTATAAATCAGGAGAATGCCATGGCCAAACTGGAAGAACAAATCCAGATTCTGGATTTCCCGGATCTGGGCGACGAGAGAGGAAACCTTGTGGTGGTGGAGGGCGGCTCCGCCATACCCTTTGATATACAGCGGATTTTTTATATCTATGGTTCGGACGACGAAGTGGTTCGCGGAAAGCATGCCAATCTGAAATCGGAATTTGTGATGATCAATGTGTCCGGCACCAGCAAAGTAAAGGTGGACAACGGACAGGAAAGCCGCATTATAGAACTGGACAGACCCCGGATGGGTTTGTATCTGAAAAGTATGGTCTGGAAGGAAATGTACGACTTTTCCCCGGATTCCGTACTGCTGGTATTGTCCAACGAGCATTATGACCCGGAAGAATATATCCGGAATTACGATGATTATTTAAAAATGGTGAGGAAATGAGCAAAATATCAATTGTTGTTCCGGTGTATTACAATGCGGATACCCTGGAACTCCTGTATGAAGATATGAAAGAAAAAATCCTGGATGAACTGGGAGAGTATGAGCTTGTGTTTGTGGATGACGGTTCCGGGGACGATTCCTGGGATGTGATGAACCGGCTGCGGGACAAGGATCCTTATGTCAAGCTTGTCAGGCTGTCCCGCAATTTCGGCGAACACGCCGCTCTGCTGGCCGGCTTAAGCGCCTGCAGCGGGGACTGTGCCGTCACCAAACAGGCTGACCTTCAGGAAGACTCCAGGATCATTCTGGAGATGTATGACAGCTGGAAACGGGGAAACAAAGTAGTCCTGGCTGTCCGCAAGGAAAGGAAGGAGAATCCGGTGAAGGTATTCTTCGCCAATCTGTATTACGCGCTGATACGGAAAATCGTCAACAAAAATATGCCTGTTGGCGGATGCGACTGTTACCTGGTGGACAGAAAGGTAATCGAAGTGCTGGAACGGCTGGATGAAAAAAATTCTTCCCTGACATTGCAGGTGCTCTGGGCAGGCTTCCGCACGGATATGATCTATTTTGTCAGACAGGATCGGGAAATCGGCAAATCCCGCTGGACGCTCTCCAAAAAGGTAAAGCTTGTAATGGATTCCGTGATGAGCTTTTCCTATTTCCCTCTGCGTTTTATGTCCGGGCTGGGTATCCTGTTCAATATACTGGCGGTGATTCTCCTGATCAGCGTCATAACGGAGAAATTCACCAGAGGCACCCCTATTGACGGCTGGGCTTCCCTGATGTGTGTAATCCTCTGTTCCTCCGGAATTATCCTGCTGATGCTGGGCATTCTGGGAGAATATATCTGGCGGACCCTGGATGCCGCCAGGACACGCCCGCCCTATATCGTGGATGAGGTTTTGGAACCGCAGAAGAAAGCGGCAGAGAACCCTGGCGGTCACGAACCAAACTGAGTTTTCATGCCATTTCCTTAGGAATTGTCGGAAAATAACTGATACAACTTCTTTAGTGGAAAGCCCGGAAATATAAGGAAAACGGCTCTAAACTCGTATCAGTTATTTG
>DKVC01000178.1:8097-26382 GCA_002490995.1 Lachnospiraceae bacterium UBA7188 | reverse complement strand
ACACAGTTATTGACTAACACGTTTGTTTTTTATTCAGGGGACAGGCCTGCAGTGACGGGCAAATCTGTTGGCATTCAGCGGTGAAGAGGAATTGTATGGATGAGCTGATCAGTATCATTGTACCTGTATACAATGTGGAAAAATATATAGAGGAAACCATTTCCTGTGTGACCTCACAGACCTGTAAAAGCTGGGAGCTGCTTCTGGTGGAGGACTGCGGGACAGACGGTACGCTGGAAGTGATAAAACGATGTATGGATAAAACCGGCGACGCCAGAATCCGTCTGATCCGGCAGACATCCAACCAGGGGGCTGCCCGGGCCAGAAACCGGGGACTGCAGGAAGCCCGGGGAAGGTACATTGCCTATCTGGATGCTGACGACCTGTGGGTTCCGGAAAAACTGGAGCGGGAGCTGGCTTTTATGAAAAAAAAGGATGCCGCATTTGCATTTACGGGCTATGAATTTGCGGATGAGCAGGGCAGGGGCACAGGGAAGGTGGTTCATGTGCCGGAGACCTTAAGCTACCGGCAGGCATTGAGCAATACTACCATTTTTACCACCACGGTGATGTTTGATACGGAAAAAATCGGGAAAGAGCGGCTGGAAATGCCCGCTGTCAAGAGCGAGGATACCGCGCTGTGGTTCCGGGTGCTGCGGGAGGGATATACCGCATACGGCCTGGATGAAAATCTGGTGAAATACCGGCGCGGGGGAAGGAGCCTTTCCTCCAATAAGCTGGAGGCGCTCCGGCGCATATGGAACCTGTACCGCAGGTCGGAGGGATTGAGCCTGCCCAGCAGCGCATACCATTTCTGTTTCTGGGCTTTCAGGGCAGTAAAACGGAGAATATAAGGACTCTGATGAGGAGGAAATTATTTTGAGTATGAATACCAGCGAAAAAAGGAAGCAGCAGAAGCGTGAAAGCTTCAAGCGGCTGATTAATCTGGGATTGACGGCAATCTGCATCGGCCTGGAGGTGGGAGTGTTTGCGTATTGCTGGATGTATCATTTTCGTTTCAGCGTGGTTGAGGAGCTATGGCGTAATATCTGGTTTAAGGGCAATATATTGGAAGTATCGATCTATGGGATTATGCTGTTTCTGCTGTCTGCCATGTACGGGGGGATGCGTCTGGGATATCTGAAGAATATGGAGCTCATCTTTTCCCAGGTTTTTGCCACCATAATGGCAAATGTGTTTATATATGCGGAGCTTTCCGTAATGGCGACGCAGCTGTTTGTGCCCCATGTTTTCCTGGCCATGACTTTTATACAGACAGTTATCGTCATTGTTTACATTAATATTGCAAACCGGATTTACCGCCATATCTTTCCGCCCCGCAAGCTGCTGCTGGTGCACGGGGACAGGTCCATCGACCGGACCTGCGCCAAATTTGAGACCCGGAAGGATAAGTATGTTATCACAAGAACCATTCATGTGGGAAAAGGCTTTGAGACGGTCAGCAGTTCCATATTGGAGCTCTATGAGGCCGGGGAGTGCAATGCCGTGTTAATCGGTGATATCTCCGTGGAGGAGAGGACGCCGCTGATCAAGTTCTGTTACGGCCATTCTATCCGGGTGTACCTGCTTCCGAAGATTACGGATGTCATCCTTATGGGGGCAGAGGAACTCCATGTATTTGACAGCCCCATGCTTCTCACAAGGGAATACAGCCTGTCCGTGGAGCAGCGTTTTATGAAGCGTGCTATCGACATTATCTGCGCGCTGCTTCTGCTGGTGATCGCATCGCCGTTTATGCTGATAACTGCCATCCTGATTAAGCTGTATGACGGCGGCCCCATATTGTATAAACAGGTCCGCTGTACTCTGGACCAGAGGGAATTCTACATCTTAAAATTCCGCAGCATGAAAACGGATGCGGAGAAGGACGGGGTGGCCAGGCTGGCCAGCAGGAACGACAGCCGCATCACGCCTGTGGGCAGGTTTATCCGGAAGTGCAGGATTGACGAACTGCCCCAGCTGATCAATATTTTGCGGGGGGATATGTCCTTTATCGGTCCCAGGCCCGAGCGGCCGGAAATCATTGCAAAGTACCTGGAGGTAATGCCGGAATTTGCGTACCGTATGAAGGTAAAGGCCGGACTGGCAGGCTTTGCGCAGGTGTATGGAAAGTACAATACATCCCCCTACGATAAACTGAAACTGGATCTGACTTATATTGAAAATTATTCCGTCTGGCTGGATATCAAGCTGATGCTGCTGACCCTGAAGATTCTGTTCTGGCCGGACAGTACGGAGGGGATAGAGGAGGAACAGATCACGGCTCTGCGGGAGGAACAGATGAGGAAGATGGAAGCACAGGGCAGGAAGGACGAAGAATGAGTGAGAAAAAAACAGACTCCAGGAAGCAAGAGAAGCTTCCTGTCGTTGAAGGCGCAAAGGGCGCGCCTTTATGTTATGGAAAAGAGCCATTTGACCTGCGGCTGACAGTGTTGAGGATGCTGTACAGGCTTCCTGTCATCGCTGCGGTGACGGTTTTGGGGGCGCTTGTGTTTGGCGGAGGGTATTATGTGAGGAATGTGCTGTTTTGCAGTGAGCATTTGTATGCGGCAACTTCCGTATACAGAGTGGAATATCATGTGGACAGCGAGGAAGAGCTGCAGACCAGCTATATCAATGCCATGAGCTGGAACACCTATATGCAGTCACAGATGTTTCTGGAAATGCTGCAGTCCCATATGGCGGGGGGAGCGGAGCTGTCACAGCAGGAACTTGAGGAAAGCCTGGAGGCATTTGTATGGTCGGATCTCAGGATGCCGGCAGTGACGGTTACCACGGATAATCCCGAAAGGACGGAAGAAATTCTGCGGGCTGTGGACGAAGTGATGACACAGGATTTCTCGCTGCGGGAGATTGACTCCATCTCTGTGATAGATCCCGGCCGGGCGGAGGAGGTCATTCCGGATATCCGCGTGGGAAGGGCTGTGATACTCAGCGCACTACTGTCCTGTTTTTTTGCGGTGATCTGTCTGCTTTTGAAGGAGACGGGAGACGACGCCATCTGGCTGCCGGGAACCATATGGAAACGGTATGGGCTGAAGGTGGCAGGAACGCCGGAGAGCCGGGAATTGGCACAGAATATGCGGTATTTTTTCGGCGGCAGAGGAGATGAAAGGCAGGAATCCCTAAAAAGCATGGCACAGCATAATACGGAACGGAAAAACGAAAAAAATGAGGCGGATAATCGGGAAAAAAGGAACCAGGGAGGGACAGGCCAGGAGCCGGCAATAAAGAACGGAAATGGCTCCGGAAGGCACGGAATCGCGGTCTGTATGGTACAGGAAGAGCTGCAGCCGGAAACGGTTCTCGCCGGGCTGAGAGAGAAGTGCCCGGAAACGGTGGATTCCTCCTGGTTTGCTGTGGAATCGCCGTTAAAGGAGCCCGGAAGCTGCGGGGCGCTCCGGGGGGCGGAGGGAATCCTGCTGGCAGTGAAGGCCGGAAGCCATGCCGGAAAGAAACTGGAGTATGTGCTGGAATATCTGCAGCAGCAGGACTGTGAGGTGACGGCAGTGATCCTCTGGGAGGCAGACGAGAAACTGATCAGGCGCTATTATTTCGGAAAGCGAAAGAATTCGGGTTCCGGCTTGTCCGGTACAGGGAGTATGAATGTATGAAGGTAGAGGTTCTGGCATCCGTGATGCATGAGGAGCCGGACAGTCTGATACGCCGGATGAGGCTGGATTCGGACGCGGTGATCATCAATCAGTGCGACAGGCTGGATTACCGGGAAATAACGGAATCCGGCCACAGGATTCGTTTCTGTTCCTTTCCGGACAGAGGCGTGGGAAGAAGCCGGAATGAGGCTATCCTGCGGGCGGAGGGGGATATCTGCCTGTTTTCGGACGGAGACCTGGTATATGAGCAGGGGTATGCGGAGGCGGTGGCTGTCGAATTTGACCGGAATCCCGATGCAGATATGATACTTTTTAATGTTACAGTGGAAGAGAGCAGACGCACGTACCACATTGCGGAACGGAAAAAAGTACATTGGTATAACTGCGGCAGATACGGGGCGGTGAGCTTTGCCGTGCGCCGGGAAAGCCTGCTGGCTTCGGGGGTAACCTTTTCCCTTCTGTTCGGAGGCGGCGCCAGATACGGCAGCGGGGAGGACAGTCTGTTCCTGAAGGAGTTTATGGGGAAAGGATTTTCCGTATATACGGCACCCGTTGCCATTGCGGAGGAGAAGGCAGGAGAGTCCACATGGTTTGCGGGCTACAACGAGAAATTTTTCCGGGACAAGGGAGTACTTTACCGGTATCTGTACGGAAGGCTGGCGCGGGTCATGGCGCTGCGCTTTCTGCTGGCCCACAGAGGGACGCTGTGCGCGGAAGTGCCGGTGGGGCAGGCTTACAGATGGATGAGGTCCGGAATTGTTTCCTGAGGGGGCGGATTGCCGGATATCAGGCATGGGACGGAGAGGCAGGTCGGCTCTTAAGGAGGTAGGGGGCTAAGGAGGCTGGGATGGAACGGAGTGCGTTGGTTTATATCACATTGACCATTGTAACGGTGGCGCTGGGAATGTTTGTGGAGAACCGGGGACATGTGCCGGAGGCCATACGGGGCGGCAGGGCTTTCGGCCGCTGCCCCTGTGACCGGCAGCAGGCAAGAAACCGGATTGCCGCTTTTGCGGTTTACTGTCTTTTAACCGGAGTATCGGCCTGCAGGATTGCAGTGGGCAATGACTACTGGGTGTACAGGGAGAACTTCAAGCTGATTGCTCAGGGGCGGCATGTGTCGTCGGAAATCGGCTTTAACCAGATCGTAAAGTGGATGCAGGATATTTTCGGTTATGATGAATATCTGTACATTTTCGCGCTTTTTTCATTTCTGACCGTATTTTTCTTTGTGAAAGCGCTGTGTGACCAGGGGAGTTATTTCGCTTTTTCCCTGTATTTGCTGATGACAGGCGGATCTTATTTTAACAGCCTGAATTCCGTCAGATATTATCTGGCGCTTGCCATGGCACTCTTTTCCATGAAATATGTGCTCCGGGGAGAGTATGGGAAATTTATTCTGGTGATACTGGCGGCAGCCATGTTCCACAAGTCGGTGCTTCTGGTAATTCCGGTTTATCTGGCGGCTCGTTTTCTGGCGGCTGCTTCGCTGAAGAGATGGCATTATGCCGTCGGGGGAATCTTATTGTGCACCCTTATTTTCTGCCAGGATTTGTATAAGGAAGTGATCTTCTTTTTCTATCCGTTTTACAGGAATTCCATGTTTGACACAGGTCAACTGTCTTATGCAAATATACTGAAATGTATCTGTGTGCTGGCGCTCAGCATGGTCTGCTACAGGAGGAGCCTGCGGGAAGATTTGATGAACCGGTTCTGGTTTTTCCTGAATCTGGCGGGACTTGTGGTGTATTGCTGCGGCTCCTTTATCCCGGAGGTGTCCAGGGTGGGGTATTATATGATCATATCCCAGATATTCCTGATTCCCAGGCTTCTGGGGGATATGCCCGAAGGGTGGTTTGGAAAGCTTGCAAGGGCCTGTGTGGTCTGTGCGTTCGGGGCCTATTTTCTGCTGCTTCTGCGGGAAATGTATGCCGTTGACATCAGGCTGCTGCCCTACCGGAACTGGATTTTTAATTAGGCACTTAACAACATTTTCCCGCGCAAATTGGCAAAATTTTGGTTCCGGCTTGTCCGGGTCAGGATTATGTAACAATTCGCGTCAGATTTCCCGAAGAGGCGGAAAGGAACGGAAATCATCATGAAAGTATTATGGCTGTGTAATGTTATATTGCCGGTGATTGCCCGGGAGCTGCATCTGGAAGTCTCCAACAAGGAAGGCTGGCTCAGCGGGCTGGCGGAGACGGTGCTGGAGAGGCGGCAGGAGAACGAAATCGAGCTTTCGGTGGCGTTTCCGATGCAGGGAGAGGATTTTCCGGAAGGCCGGGAGATCGGGCCCATGCGCTGCTACGGATTTCCGGAGGACGTGGGACATCCGGAAAAATATGATGAAAATCTGGAACATGTGCTGAAAAAAATCGTTGATAAAGTAAGGCCCGATGTGGTGCACTGCTTTGGCACGGAATATCCTCATACTCTGGCGATGTGCAGGATTTTTCCCCGTAAGGACAGGCTGCTGGCAGGGTTTCAGGGCCTGTGTACCCTGCTGGCGGAAGCATATTTTGCGAATCTGCCGGAAGATGTGATCGGCAGGGTGACGCTGCGGGACTGGCTGAGGCAGGACAGCCTGAGGCAGCAGCAGGAGAAATTCGTTCTTCGCGGCAATATGGAGCGGGAGATTGTCAGCCTGGCGGGAAATCTCACCGGACGGACCCGGTGGGATCGGGAAAATGGGCTGAAATGGAATCCCCGTGCCCGTTATTACCATATGAATGAGACATTGCGCCCTGAATTCTACGGGCCGGCGTGGCAGGAGGAGAACTGTATTCCCCATTCCATATTTCTAAGCCAGGGGGACTATCCCGTGAAAGGCCTGCACTATATGCTACTTGCCCTGCCGCTCATTCTAAAACGATATCCCGACACACATGTCTATGTGGCGGGAAACAGCCTGGTGAGTTACGGGACGCTGAAGCAGAAGCTGAAAATATCGGCATATGGTAAATATCTCCGAAAACTGATGGAAGAGGGAGGGCTTAAGGAGAAGGTTACTTTTCTGGGAAAGATGAACGCAGCGCAGATGCGGGACAGGTATCTGGAGAGCAGCCTGTTTGTCTGTCCGTCCTCTCTGGAAAATTCCCCCAACTCCCTGGGGGAGGCCATGCTTCTGGGCATGCCCTGTGTCTGCGCGAATGTAGGGGGGATTCCCAGCCTGTTCCGGGATGGGGAGGACGGCATTGCGTACAGCGGTTTCCGGATGCAGGGAGAGACATCCGGGGCGGGAGAGGGCATTATGTACAACGGTTTCCGGATGTCGTATGAGGCAGAAGAAGGCGTTACGGGGGGAAAATGTCGGATACCGGAGAGGATGCCGGCAGAACGGGCACAAGGGGCAGAGAGTGCGATATCCGGGAAAGGTGCCGTCTGTGAGGAAATGCGGATACAGGAGCGAAAAGCTACAGACGGGACAGAACCGGCCGCGGTCCCCGGCGGTGACGGAGAGCTGGGGAGAATTGCCGGAAATCTGGCAAATGCGGTGATCCGGATGTGGGACAATCCCGAAGGGCGGCGCATTTACTGCAGAAATGCGAAAGCCCATGCGGAAAATACGCACAACAGAGAAAAAAATTACGCCAGGCTGATAGAAATATACACACTCCTGGTATCAGGGGAGAGCAGCGGACAGCCGGGGAACACCATACCGGCGCAGGAAAAGATATGGAATGAAGAGATAACATCCGGGAAGTACCGGGAACGGGGAACAGGCGCAGGAGAGGATGTGGAAGGAAGGGGAGGCAGCCAGTGCGCATCGGAACAGATGTGGAGGGAAGAAGAGGCAGCCAGTGTGCGCCGGAACGGAGGCTGAGATGAAAGAAGAGCAGGCTATAAGGGTGGCGTTTGTTTCCAATTATATCAATCATCACCAGATTCCTTTCTGCAATGCCATGTACCGCCTTCTGGACGGGGCTTTTTTCTTCGTACAGACGCAGCCCATGGAAGCGGAACGAGTGCGGATGGGATGGAAGGAAGCGGAGAAACCGGCCTATGTGCATTGCTTTTATGAGGAAGAAGCGTACTGCAGGCAGCTGATTCTGGACTGCGATATGGTGATGTTTGGCGGGACGGACGAAGAGAGCTATATTGTGCCGCGCCTGGCCGACCGCAGGCCTGTGATGCGCTACAGCGAGCGCCTGTATAAGGACGGGCAGTGGAAAGCGGTGTCTCCCAGGGGATTGCTGAAAAAATACAGGGACCACACACGCTATCGGAAAGCGCCGGTCTATCTGCTGTGCGCCGGAGCTTATGTGCCCTCTGATTTTCACATTATCAGGGCTTATCCCGGGAAAATGTACTGCTGGGGATATTTTCCGGAGACCAGGCACTATGACCTGGACAGGCTGTTTCAGGAAAAAGGATACGGGGAACCTAAAATTCCCTGTTTACTTTGGGCAGCGCGGATGATAGACTGGAAGCACCCTGAGCTGGCGCTGGAGACAGCTGCTTACCTGAAGGAGAGAAATCTGGATTTTCATATGGATATCATCGGGGACGGAGAATTGAAGCTGCAGATGCTGGAGCTGGCTAAAGCGTATTGTCTGGAAGACCGAGTTACATTTTTAGGGTATCAGCCGCCGGAAGCGGTGCGGGAATTTATGGAGAGGGCGGATATTTTTCTGTTTACCAGTGACAGGCGGGAGGGCTGGGGAGCTGTGGCGAATGAAGCGATGAACAGTGGATGTGCGTTGGTGGCGGATCATATGATTGGCGCGGTACCTTATCTGGTCAGACCGGGAGAAAACGGCCTGATTTATGAGGATGGGAAAAAGAAGCAACTATTATACTTGACAGAAAGATTGGTTGCAGATAGAATCTACTGTAGACAGCTTGGCAGAAATGCCTATGAGACTATTACGAAAACCTGGAATGCGGAAAATGCCGCAGGACAGCTGCTGAAACAGATCAGATACCTTCTGGGAGCGGGGGACGGGAAGGGAATTCCCGGGAGAGACGGACAGGCCCCGGCAGAAATCGGTTCCTGTACCCCCTGTGTACCTGCACCGATTTTGTCGGAGCGCAGGGCCAGAAAGCGGGTCCATAATGCGTTCTGCGCATCGGGCAGTTCCGCAGCATGTGATAGTAAGGAAGTATAGCTGTATCAGTTATTTCCCGGCAATTTCGGGATATATAGCCGGAATCATTTGCCAGCCTGAATGTATAATGAGTAAACCCATGCAGTGCAGGATAAAAATTCGGCAGGCGAATGCGCTTACAAGCATAGTTGAACAGAAAGGCAGGAGACATGGATTTATGAGCGATATGCCGCTGATCACAGTCATTGTTCCAGCGTATAACATTCTGGAATACCTGCCAAGGTGTATCCATTCCATCACGGCGCAGACCTATCGCAACCTGGAGATTCTTCTGGTGGATGATGGTTCCACCGACGGCACGGCGGGACTGTGTGACAGTCTGGCGGCGGAGGACAGCCGCATCAGAGTGTTTCACAAGGAAAACGGAGGGACTTCCCGTGCAAGGAATCTGGCATTGGAGCACGCATCGGGGGAGTATGTGGGGTTCGTGGACAGTGATGATTATATATCACCGGATATGTACGAAAAGCTGTTTTGGGGGATTCGTACTTTCCAGGTTCCTGCGGTACAGGTTGCCAGGGATGAGAGAGATGAGAAGGGTAATCTGCTTGCCAATATCTGTGAACCCCCTGCAGAGCCCCGGGTAGTGGGGAGTGCAGAATTCATGAAGGAACTGCTGCTTCACCGTGGGGATTGTTCGCTCTGTACGAAATTGATCCGTCGGGATCTGTTTCCGCCGGAAGCTTTTCCGCCGGGAAAGCTGAATGAAGATTTTCATCTGCTGGTGCGCATGCTGCCGCAGATGGAAAAGCTGGTGTCCCTTCCCGGACAGTATTATCATGTATTCTACCGGGTGGGAAGCAATTCACGCAAGGCTGACAGAGAGGAATTTTCACGTGTATATGCCGACTGTGTGGAAAATGCAGATATGGCGGCGGCAATTGTAGGCAGGGATTATCCGGAACTGGCGGATACGGCTTTCCGTTTCGGGATTTTTCAGAGACTCGAATATATGCTGCACATTCCTGTCGGGCAGATGACAGGGGATAACATGATGTACCGGGGAGTCGTAACTTATTTGCGCAAGAACTGGTTCAGGTCCATGAAAAATTCCGTTTTGACAGTAAAAAACAAGGTTTACCATACGCTGTTTGCACTGGCACCAAAGGGAGTCAGAAAGCTGCATGCGCGTTTGAGGCTGCACAATGCCTGAGAGGGCGGATTACAGGAAGCTGTTCGGTGAAATCATTTCCGGGAAATGTTTTTGTGTCAGACTATCCTGCAGAAAGGTACGGTGTCAAGATGAAGAAAGTAATAAGGTTAATATGCGGCGCGGCAGCAATCATTGTCCTGCTGAATGCTGATATAAAATGGCCGGTAATAATGGCGGAGGCCGAGGGAACGGAAGATGCAGCCCAGGGGGACACGGCAGCTTTCGGGGAATCCGTAGAAAGCGGCGAAGACCCCGGAGAGCCTGCAGACGGCGGCAGAGTCTTCGGGAATTCTGTGGGGAACGGCGAAGACCCTGGGGAGCCTGCAGACGGCGGCAGAGACACTGGAAATTCCATGGGGAGCGGCGAAGACCCCGGGGAGCCTGCAGACGGCGGCAGAGAATCCGAAAATTCCGTGGGGAGCGGTGAAGACCCCGGGGAGTCTGCAGACGGAAGCGGAGAATCCCGGGGATCCGCAGAAAGCGGCGGAGCGTCCGGGGAGCCTGCGGATGGTCCGGAGATAGCTGGAGAGGCTTCTGACAGCTGGAAACGTACTTCCGGAAATATGGATGAGGAAACTGCGCAATGGGTTGAAGAGGCCGGTAAAAATCTGGCACAGATTGCGGCAGAGAGGGATATTATGGCGCTGGTATACCTGAGCGATACCTATCCTGTACGGACATCGCCTTCTGAGGAAAGCACTACGGCGATTACAGTATTCAGCGGGCAGACTGTCAATATTCTGGATGTTTATGTAAACGATGAGCCGGAGGTCTGGTACTATGTGAAACTGGAGTATAACGGCGGACTGGTGTATGGTTATGTCCAGCAGGCATATCTGGCCTGTTCGGACACCCGCTTTCTGGAATGGGAGGGGGAGTACGGGCTGAATTTCAGTGCGGCTGCTTACACGGTGGATGCAGCGGATGCACAAACTTTTCCGGATATTGAACAATTTCCAGAGAGTTATCGGCCGGCACTGGCGTCACTCAAGGCAAAGCATCCCAACTGGACTTTTGTCAAAATGAATACTACCCTGGACTGGGAAGTTTCCGTTTCGAAGGAACTGCAGGGGGGTAAGAGCCTTGTATACAAAACTCTGCCGGATTGGGCGAAGAACGGGCTTTATGATACCGGCAACTGGTACTATGCTTCGGAAGCGGCGCTGAAGATGTATATGGATCCCAGGAACAGCCTGTCGGAGAATGCCATTTTCCAGTTTGAGCAGCTGACTTATAATGAAGCATACCATACGCTGGAGGCTGTGAATACATTTTTGAAGAATACATTTATGAATGACAGTAGTCCGGCGCCGGGAACTAATACCACATACGCAAATCTTTTCTGGACGATCGGCCGGGAGGAGGGGCGGCAGGTAAGTCCTTTCCATCTGGCGGCGAGGGTGCTGCAGGAACAGGGAGCAGGCACATCGCCTCTGATTTCAGGTACATATCCGGGATATGAAGGCTATTATAATTATTTTAATGTGGGGGCTTCAGGCACAACGAATGCGCAGGTTATCAGGAGCGGACTGGAATATGCCAGGAATCACGGATGGTCAAGTGTGGAGGCATCGATTCGGGGCGGGGCGGATTTTATTTCTGCCAACTATATCCGAAGGGGGCAGGATACGTTGTATCTGCAGAAATTCAATGTCAATCCCAACGGATTCTATGCTCCTTATACACATCAGTATATGCAGAACATTTCCGCGCCGACCACGGAGGCTTCCAGCATAAAGCGGCTGTATGAGGGGGCAGGTGCCCTGGACAGCACTTTTGTTTTTAAGATACCGGTCTATGAAAATATGCCTGCGGATCCCTGCGGCGTGCCGGCTGTTTCTACCGAGGTAGTGCTGCCGATTCCGGAAGGCTATGGCAATCCGGTTGTGTGGCTGGACGGGGTGGCATATCAGGGAGAGATAAGGAATGGAAGTCTGGTCGCTGTGGCTGCTGACGGAAACGCAAGGACTGCAGTGCTTTATAAATACAATGAAGCAGGTGTGCCCACAGGTATGTATGTGTGGGAACTGCGGCATAACGGAGTGGTTTATACTGCCACGCCGCTGCCGGGGCTGGAGAATCTGCTGACTTATCATGGTTTTTCCATCCGGATTACGGGCAAGACGGGAATTCGGTTTAAAACGGGTATTTCGGCAGAACTGCGTGGAAGACTTACTTCCGGAGGAGTAGACGGATATACGCTGAAGGAATATGGTACTCTGGTGACCAGCAATGCAAATCTTGGACAGTATCCCATGATAAAAGGCGGAGAAAAGATTGTCAGCGGTTTGTCCTATGGGATAGATGGAAACGGGACATTGCAGGATGTGGTTTTCGAGACGGTGGATGGAAGGTATCGTTTTACTTCCGTGCTGGTAGGACTTCCAGTGGAACAGTATAAGACGGAATTTGCTTTCCGGGGCTATGCTGTCCTGGAGAAGGGCGGCGTCCAGACGACTGTATACGGGCCTGCTGTGGCAAGAAGTATTTATACGCTGGCCGGGCAGTTGATAGGGCAGGGGACATATCCGGCCGGTTCGGATGCGGATGTCTTTTTGCGGAAACTGATCACCGATGCAGATGCCCTGACACCGTAAGCGGAGCAGTAAATGCGGGAAGTCCGAAGCAGCCCTGCAGATTTTTGAGTGTATAGTCAACGCCGCTGGGCGGCATGCATGGAATTGTGGAGATTATTATGAAAAATAGATGGATATATTGTGTCGCAACAGGCATTTTGACGGCAGTTCTGTTCACAGGCTGCGGGGATGGAAGTGAAACAGGCTCGGAGGGAAAAATCAGTGATGTGCTGGAACCAATTGCGCTGACAGGTACGCCGGATCCGGGAAGTGAACAGGCTGCGGGAGAACCGGATGGAACAGCGGAACCGGCGTCAGGGGAAGGAAGTTCCCAGAGCAGCGGTCTGGAGGATCTCAGTCCCGAGATAGCATCAGTGGTACTGGAAAGCCTTGAGAATCTGAAGCAGAATCTGGAGCTTCCTGAATATTTGGGGGAGGCGATTCACCTGGTGAGCAGTGAAGAATGGTTTGCTTCGGTGGCTGTGGAGCTTCAGGAAGGAAGCAGAAGCTATGTTATTGGCGGAGCAGGAGAGCCGTCGCTTTCCGTCCAGGTGGGATATGACACGGAAGAGAAGCCTTATGTGAACGCAACTTATCAGGCGGATGGGCAGATTCTTCTGCTGACATATGCGAAAGAGGTGGCATGGCTGCTGCAGACAGGGGTTTCCGGAGGCGCTTATAACGGTGCCTTTGAAGAGTGGCAGATTAACGGCGGTACCGGATATATTTTGAAGGAAACGGGAACCTATGTCAATGGGATTCTGGTAGGACAATATACGAAAGCCGAGTATACCGGGGGACCAGGAGACATATTTGATCTGTGGACAAACCGGGATAATTTTGAATACAGGATAACTGAACTGAATTATAATGAACAGGGGCAGGTCGAGCCGGTCTCTTCAGCAACGCCTGCGGCAACGCAAAAACCTTCGGCGACTGACAGGCCAGTGCGAACCACAGCACCAACTTCAGCTCCGACAGCAAAACCGCCGCAGCCTACACAGGTACCGCCGGAGCCCACGCAGGCGCCGCCGGAACCCACGCAGGCACCGCCTGAACCGACACAGGCGCCACCGGAACCGACACAGGCGCCGCCGGAGCCCACGCAGGCACCACCGGAGCCGACACAGGTGCCGCCGGAGCCCACGCAGGCACCGCCATCTGAGGGAGGCGATACGGATATTGAATGGTCACCGGACATGATGTAGAGGCGGGAAAGGAAGCTGTATCAGCTATTTTCAGATCATATATAAGGTTTTACAGTACCAGTTACTGATAAGCAAATTCAGTAACTGGTATACATAAATTTTTATGGAGAGGGAATAATATTGGCGCAAAGAAACGCGCCTTTTATCGGAAGCGAAGAGATTGCTTCCGATAAGACTGAGGAAAAGAGGATAGCATGCTGAACAATAAGTCTATTTTAATTACTGGCGGAACAGGAAGTTTTGGTAAGGCATTTACGAGATACGTTCTGGAACATTATAAACCGAAGAAGATTATCATATATTCCCGGGATGAATTCAAACAGTTTAATATGCAGAATGAATTCAGGGAATATGCATCAGGGCTGCGATTTTTTATCGGTGATGTACGTGATAAGGAAAGGCTGCGCAGAGCTTTTGAAGGAGTGGATTATGTGATACACGCTGCGGCGTTGAAGCAGGTGCCTGCCTGCGAATACAACCCGGCGGAGGCAATTAAAACCAATATCAATGGTGCACAGAACGTGATAGATGCGGCATTGGACATGGGTGTGAAGAAGGTAGTGGCGTTGTCCACAGATAAGGCAGTAAATCCGGTGAATCTTTATGGCGGCACAAAGCTGGTGTCGGACAAGCTGTTTATTGCCGCCAATGCCTATGCAGGCATTAAGGATATTTCGTTCTCTATTGTGCGCTATGGCAATGTGGCAGGCAGCAGAGGATCCGTTATCCCTTTTTTTCATGATATCATTCAGCAGGGAGGGACGGAACTTCCAATTACTGACTATCGTATGACAAGGTTCTGGATCAGTCTGCAGCAGGGAGTAGAACTGGTGATAAAGGCTTTGGAGGAGGCAAAAGGCGGCGAAACTTTTATCTCAAAAATTCCTTCTTTTAAGGTTACGGATTTGGCAGAGGCTATGCTTCCAGGGTGCACGAAACCGGAGATAGGCGTCCGGGAAGGTGAAAAGCTGCATGAAGTTATGGTCACAGTAGAGGATTCACTGAATACTTATGAATACGATAAACACTTTATCATATACCCGAAGATGGTATGGAGTGAAAGCCGCAGAGTAATTCCAAGTGGTAAAAAAGTTCCGGAAGGGTTTTCCTATAGTTCCGGCAATAATACAGAGTGGCTTGGGGTGGAGGAAATTCGCCGGCTGTTGGGCACAGTGAGCTTTGAATAAGAGAGAAAAGAAAGCAGTCTGTGGAGCTGCGGTGAATGATGCGCACAAACCCGCAGGGGGCCGCCTTTGGAAAGCGGGTTTGGCGCATGTAGAAGGAGGTGAGAGAGGAATGAAGGTCAGCCATAAAATAACGGAGACAGAGCTTTGCGTCATGGAAGTGTTATGGGAACGTTCCGATGCCGTTGCGAC
The DNA here is from genome assembly GCA_002490995.1 of Lachnospiraceae bacterium UBA7188. Lineage (GTDB taxonomy): Bacteria > Bacillota > Clostridia > Lachnospirales > Lachnospiraceae > Acetatifactor. The sequence goes on along the minus strand of DKVC01000178.1, from coordinate 11,326 downwards.
CAGAGAATTGTTGGAGCTGATGGAGAACAAAGGCAAAAAGTGGAAGCGTCAGACTCTGAATACTTTGCTTTTTCGTTTAGAAGAGAAAGGAGTTGTAAGCAGAACGCGTGCATATGTAAAAGCTGCCATGTCCAGAGAAGAAATTCTGCAGGCACAGACACAGGAAATTCTGGATGAGTATTACGGCGGCAAGCCTGTCAATTTTTTAATTGCACTTATGGGGAGTGCAAACGTGACGGCTGAGGATGCGGCGAAACTGGATGCGCTGCTGGAGGAAATTAAGAGCAGGTAGAAGTGCGATGTCGGTTGAAATGAGCCCGGCGAACCGGGAGTAAGCCAGTTGTTGCTGTTGTCGATAATTGTCGATGGGAATTTCTTTACATCAGTTTGGAAATGCACTATAATGCTTTACATAGAAGGGGAATTTGAAATAGTGGCTCAGGCATTGCCGGGCCGCTTATTTCGTGCTTTCCGAAGTTTACTTTCTTTTTTCTTGTTATTTTTATTACATCTTTTAAGTCGTTTCTGTTTTCATTTTATGATTGTATTTCGTTTCTGCACAAGATCAGCACAATAAAAAGCTAATAAAAATGAAAGAATCGCCATTTTGTAATTGGAATTACAAGTGGAATCTGCTATAATGGAAAAAGTTTTAAGTAGTTTTCCCTGCAGGAGGATATGATTATGAAGAAGGCATTGATTACGGGCATTACAGGGCAGGATGGCTCTTACCTGGCAGAATTTCTGCTGGATAAAGGATATGAAGTACATGGAGTGATAAGGCGGGCTTCCATGCCCAATACGAAAAGGATTGATCATTTGATTGCCCGGCATGCAGTGGCGCTTCACGACGGAGATCTGTCAGACTCCTCTTCCCTGGTCAATATTATCAGCATAGTGCAGCCCGATGAAATCTATAATCTCGCGGCTCAGTCCCATGTGCAGGTGTCCTTTGACGTCCCGGAATACACCGGGGATGTGGATGCCATCGGCGTGCTGAGGATACTGGAGGCGGTGAGGATGCTGGGACTTACGGAGAAAACCAGAATTTACCAGGCATCTACTTCGGAGCTGTTCGGAAAAGTGGAGGAGATTCCCCAGAAGGAAACCACACCGTTTCATCCCTACAGCCCATACGCGGTGGCGAAGCAGTACGGTTTCTGGATTGTCAACGAGTACCGCGAGGCCTACGGCATGTTCGCGGTCAATGGAATCCTGTTTAACCATGAGTCGGAGCGGCGGGGAGATAATTTCGTCACCCGCAAGATTACCCTGGCAGCCGGACGGATTGCGGAGGGGATACAGGAATACCTGGAACTGGGGAACCTGGAATCTCTGAGAGACTGGGGTTACGCGAAGGACTATGTGGAATGTATGTGGATGATGCTGCAGTATGATAAGCCGGAAGATTTCGTGATTGCAACGGGAATGCAGCATACGGTACGGGACTTTGCGGAGAGAGCCTTCGCCGCCAACGGGATGCGGATTCGCTGGGAAGGGACAGGCATTGAGGAGAAAGGATATGACAGTGAGACCGGAAAGCTGTTAATCCGGGTAAATCCGGACTGGATTCGGCCTACGGATGTGGATAACCTTCTGGGAGACCCCGGAAAGGCAAAACGGCTTCTGGGCTGGAATCCCCAGAAGACCAGTTACGAGGAGCTGGTGCGCATTATGGCAGAGCATGACCGTGAACTGGCCAGAAAGGAAGCCAGAGTGAAACGTGCGCTGGACGAAGCATAAGCCGCAGGCGGCCTGCAGTTTTTTGAAAGGACAAGCAAACCGGCAGCAGGAAAGGGGCTTTTGAAAGGACAGTGAACCGGCAGCAGGAAAAGGGCTTTTGAAAGGACAGCGAACTGGTAGCAGGAAAAGGGCTTTTGAAAGGACAGTGAATCGGCAGCAGGAAAGGGGCTTTTGAAAGGACAGCGAACCGGCAGCAGGAAAGGGGCTTTTGAAAGGACAGCAAACCACAACAGAAGGAGGCTCAAAATGAAATATGACTACATGATTGTAGGCGCCGGCCTGTTCGGCGCAGTGTTTGCCCATGAGGCAAAGAAAAAGGGAAAGAACTGCCTGGTGGTGGAGAAGAGGGGGCACATCGCCGGGAATATTTATACGGAGGAAATTCACGGGATTCAGGTGCACAGATACGGCGCCCATATTTTCCACACCTCTGATAAAAGAATATGGGAATATGTGAATCAGTTTGCGGAATTTAATCAATATATCAATTCTCCCATAGCCCGCTATCGGGACGAACTGTACAACCTTCCTTTTAATATGAACACTTTCAGCAAAATGTGGGGAATCGTCACACCCGAGGAAGCGCAGAAAATCATTGCGGATCAGATTGCGGACCTGCATATCACCGAGCCCAGGAACCTGGAGGAACAGGCGCTCTCCCTGGTGGGACGGGACGTGTATGAGAAGCTGATCAAGGGGTATACGGAGAAGCAGTGGGGACGGGACTGCAGAGATTTGCCGGCTTTCATTATCAAACGCCTGCCTCTGCGCTTTACCTATGACAATAATTATTTCAATGACAGGTATCAGGGAATTCCCATTGGCGGTTATACCCGGATCGTGGAGAAGCTGCTGGAGGGCGCGGAGGTCCGGCTGAATACGGATTATCTGGCAAACCGGGCGGAACTGGACGGGCTGGCTGACAAGGTAATCTATACGGGTATGATCGATCAGTTTTACGACTACTGTCTGGGCGTGCTTGAGTACCGCAGCGTCCGGTTTGAGACGCAGGAGCTGGAACAGGAGAATTATCAGGGCAATGCCGTGGTAAACTATACAGAGCGGGAAGTTCCCTATACCAGAATCATTGAGCATAAGCATTTTGAATTCGGAAAACAGCCCACCACCATTATCTCCCGGGAGTACTCCAGTGAGTGGAAGAAAGGGGATGAGCCCTACTATCCCGTGAATAACGAGAAGAATGATTCGCTTTATGGGGAATATAGGGCAAAGGCGAAGAGCGAGAGCCGCGTTATCTTCGGCGGAAGGCTTGGCAGCTACCGGTATTATGATATGGATAAGGTAATTGCCTCCGCGTTGGAGCTGTGTGAACGGGAGCTGTAAATCTGCTGAGGCAGGTGATGCCTTCCGGTTCGGCCATGCAGGATAATTTTCTGTTCTACAATACAGATGAGTTCGCTGGCTGTACATTTAGGAATTGTCGGAAAATAACTGCTGCAATTGCTTCAGGCAAAAGCCCGGAAAT
>DKVC01000178.1:0-7766 GCA_002490995.1 Lachnospiraceae bacterium UBA7188 | reverse complement strand
AATACAATAAAAATTGCCATAAACCTGCAGCAGTTATTTATAGACACTTCCTTACGCTGGCAAGTTTTTTAATCGTGAGTATAGATTTCGACGGCTTTTGGCATAGCATGCAGACAGGAGTCAGATGAATATGACGGGGAAAACGAAATTATGAATATTGTATTACTTTCAGGCGGCAGCGGACAGCGATTGTGGCCGCTCTCCAACGATGTCCGCTCCAAGCAGTTTATCAAAATGTTTCAGAATGAGGACGGTGAACTGGAGTCCATGCTGACCCGTGTGTACCGGCAGATTACATCTGTGGATGCAGAGGCGGGCATCACCATTGCAACCAGTAAAAAGCAGGTGAGCTCTATCAAAAATCAGCTGGGAGACAGGGTGAATATCTGTGTGGAACCCTGCCGCCGTGATACGTTTCCGGCAATTTGTCTGGCAGCCGCATACCTGCATGACCAGCGGAAAATAAAAGAAGACGAACCCGTAGTGGTATGCCCGGTAGATCCATATGTGGAGGACAGTTATTTTAAAGCGCTGAAGGAGCTGAGCCGGATGGCGGAAACCGGAAGCGCAAACCTGTCGCTGCTGGGGATAGAGCCCACGTATCCCAGCGAGAAATACGGTTACATTATCCCGGTTTCCGAAGACAGGGTGAGCCGGGTGGAGACTTTTAAAGAAAAACCGGATCTGGAGGCTGCGGAGAAATATATCGCAGGGGGAGCGCTCTGGAACGGCGGTGTCTTTGCCTTCCGCCTTGGATACCTGCTGCGGAGAGCCCATGAGCTGATTTCCTTTACGGATTATCAGGATCTTTACGACCGTTATGAGGAACTGGAGAAGATCAGTTTTGATTACGCGGTGGCGGAGCAGGAAAGGGATATTCAGGTGCTCCGCTACAATGGCGGATGGAAGGACCTGGGGACGTGGAATACTTTTACCGAGGCCATGGCAGACCCTGTTCTCGGCCGCGGAATCCTGAATGAAACCTGTGAAAATACCAATGTGGTAAATGAACTGAATATCCCCATTCTGTGCATGGGATGCCGGAACATGGTGATTGCTGCCAGCAGTGACGGCATTCTGGTCTCGGATAAGGAGCAGAGCAGCTATATCAAGCCTTATGTGGAACAGATGGAGCAGCAGGTCATGTATGCGGAGAAGTCCTGGGGAAGCTTTACGGTGCTTGACGTGCAGGAAGACAGCATGACCATCAAGATCGTTCTTCTGCCGGGACATGGATTGTATTACCACAGCCATGACCACCGGGATGAGGTCTGGACCGTGATGAGCGGGAGAGGGAAGGCTGTCATCGACGGTGTGGAGAGAGCTGTCGCTCCCGGGGATGTAATTTCCATGCCGGCCGGATGCAGGCATACAGTGTCCGCGGACACGGAGCTGAAGATTATCGAAGTCCAGCTGGGCGGGAATATCACGGTGGAAGACAAGCACAAATATCCGCTGTAAACGATTGTGGAATGGAACTGTCCGTAAGGGCGGACAAGGCAGGCAGCAGGACGAAAGTGCGATGAATATCAGGAGAGGGAAAATGGAACAACTGGCAATATTCGGCGGGACCCCGGTGAGGGCGACGCCAATCGGTTATGGAAAACAGTATATCGACAAAGACGATATCACGGCAGTGACAGAGGCTCTGATCAGCCCGGAGCTGACCTGCGGCCCCAGAATAGCCGCGCTGGAACAGAAGCTCTGCGAGGTGACGGGTGCAAGGTATGCGGTGGCGGTGAGCAACGGGACGGCTGCGCTCCATTTGGCAGCCATGACGGCAGGTTTTCAGGAGGGGGATGAGGTGATTGTCAGCCCGATTACCTTTGCGGCTTCTGCCAACTGTATTTTGTACTGCGGCGCCAGGCCGGTTTTCGCGGATATCAATCCGGAGACTTACAATATTGATCCGCAGTCCATTGAAAAGTGTATCACACCCCGCACCAGAGGGATTGTGGCAGTCGATTTTACAGGACAGTCCATAGAGCAGGATGCCATCCGGGAAATCTGTGAGAAGCATGGGCTGGTGCTGATAGAAGATGCGGCGCACGCCATCGGCACCAGGTATCAGGGGAAGCCGGTGGGCAGCATGGCCGACATGACATGCTTCAGCTTCCATCCGGTGAAGACGGTGACTGCGGGAGAAGGCGGAGCCGTCACTACCGACGACAGTGAAAAGTATCACAGGCTGCTGCGCCTGCGTACTCATGGAATTACCCGTAACCGGGAGGAGATGGTGCATCCCACGGACGCACTCTGGTATAATGAGCAGGTAGAGCTGGGCTTTAATTACCGCATGACGGATATTCAGGCGGCATTGCTGCTCAGCCAGCTGAATAAGCTTCCCGCATTTGCAAAACGCAGAAAAGAAATCACCGAAAAATATGACAGGGCATTTTCCGGGATGCCGGAGCTGAAGGTGCAGAGAGAGATTCCGGAATCGGATACGGTGAGGCATCTGTATATTTTGCGCCTGAATTTGGACAGGCTTACCTGTGACAGAAGACAGTTCTTTGATGCGCTGCGGGGAGAGAATATCTACTCACAGGTGCATTATCTGCCGGTTTACTGGCATTCCTATTATGAAAAGCTGGGCTATGGGAAAGGGCTGTGCCCCAATGCGGAGGCCTATTACCGGGAAGTGATGTCCCTTCCGCTGTATTATGCGCTTACGGACGAGGATGTGGAGACAGTTATTCATGCTGTCAGGAAGATTGTGGCGTATTACAGGCGTTAGGCTCCCGGGGCGGAATGCTGCGGTTTTGAGCGACAGTTCGGCTGTTTGGCAGAAGCGTTCCGATTTTGGAAAGCGGCTCTGCTGTCTGGCCTGAACGCCGCAGCCTTATGTGACGGTTTGGGTGTCTGGCCTGAACACCAGTTGCTTTATGTGCTGGTTGGGCCGGAGCATTGCGGCTTTGCAGGCAGTTTCGTGTATGTGCCCGAAGCGTTGTGATTTGGAAAGGACTTACGGATGCATGGATAAAATAGCAGTATTGATTCCCTGTTATAATGAAGCACAGACGATCTCCAAGGTGGTGCGGGAGGTAAAGGAAGCACTGCCGGGAGCAACTGTCTACGTCTACGATAATAATTCCACAGACCGGACTGCGGAGCTTGCCCGGGCGCAGGGAGCCATTGTCCGCCATGAATACAAGCAGGGCAAGGGCAATGTGATCCGCCGTATGTTCCGGGAAATCGAAGCACAATGCTATCTGATGATAGACGGTGACGATACTTATCCTCTGGACTGTGCGGGAGAGATGGTTTGTGCGGTGCTGGAGCACAATGCGGATATGGTAGTGGGAGACAGGCTTTCTTCCACCTATTTTTCGGAAAATAAACGTCCCTTCCATAACTTCGGCAACAGCCTGATGCGCGTGGGCATCAACGGGCTGTTCCATGCGGATATCAAGGATATCATGACCGGATACAGGGCGTTCAGTTATGAATTTGTGAGAACCTTTCCCGTATTTTCCAAGGGATTTGAGATAGAGACAGAGATGACCATACACGCGGTGAATTACAGCATGCAGGTGGAAAACGTGGTGGTGGAGTACCGGGACAGGCCGGAGGGCAGTGTCTCCAAGCTGAATACCTATAGTGACGGCCTGCGTGTCATCTACAAAATGCTGCAGCTGTACCGGAATTACAGGCCGCTGCGGTTTTTTGGCGCATTATGCCTGCTGCTGGTGGTGACGGCGCTGGTGCTTATGCTCCCGATTCTGGATGAGTATCTGCGGACAGGCATGGTGCCCAGGTTTCCTACTTTGATTGTGTGCGGCTTTATGGTGCTGGCGGGGATCCAGTCCTTTTTCGCGGGAATGATTCTGGAGGTTCTGGCAGCAAAGGATAAACGGGATTTCGAATATCGCCTTGCGGCTGTCAGCGCTGAGAAGCGGGAGAAGACCGCAGCGACGGAAGCGGGAAATCCGGCAGCGGCGAAAGTGGGATAACCGATGGATGAAAGGCAGCGGATTCCAGGTTTTCCGGGTCAGGTTAGCCAGGAGTATACGGCGTCCAGCAGGGCGGCAGGTTGACAGCTGTCACTTCCTGATTGGCTGGATGCCGCTGAAAGGGGCGGAGGTGTAAGGATGAGGCAATATATTGACCGGGCGGCGGGGATTTATCTGCGCCCCATGACTCGGGAAGACACGGATTTGATTATTCAGTGGCGTAACAGCGACAGTGTGCGGAAGAATTTTATCTATCAGGCGCCCTTTACCAGGGAAGGTCATGAGAACTGGATCAGAACAATGATTGATACCGGCAGAGCGGCTCAGATGATAATCTGTCAGGTCGGGGAGGGGACGCCGCTGGGCAGTGTCTACATCCGTGATATCGACAGAACCCACAATAAGGCGGAGTACGGAATTTTCATAGGGGACGCCGCCGCCAGGGGAAGAGGGATCGGCACAGCCGCCGCCAGGCTGATGCTCCGGTACTGCTTCGGGGAAGAGGGGCTGCACAGGATCTACCTTCGGGCGCTTTCTGATAATGTGCAGGCTATTCGCAGCTATGAAAAGGCCGGATTCCATAAAGAGGCATGTTTAAGGGACGATGTAAGGATAGACGGGGCGTACCGTGATATCATATGGATGGCAGTTCTCCGGACAGACTGGGAAGAGGCTGGAGGTTGAAAAAGAGATGGAGCAAAGGAAGAAAGTCAGTTTTGTAATTCCATGTTACCGGTCGGAGCATACGCTTCCCGGGGTGGTGGCGGAGATTGAGGATACCATGAAAGCGCTGGAGCGGTACCGCTACGATATCCTGTTGATCAATGACTGTTCTCCCGATCATACTTTCGATGTGATACGGAAGCTCTGCCAGGAAAAGGAGCATATCATAGGAATTGATTTCGCCAGGAATTTCGGGCAGCATTCGGCGTTGATGGCGGGTCTGCGGTATTCGGACGGAGATTATGTGGTATGCCTGGACGATGATGGGCAGACTCCGGCTGACGAGGCGGGTAAACTGCTGGCTGCACTGGAGGAGGGCTACGATGCCGTATATGCGAAATATGACCACAAACAGCATTCCAGATTCCGCAATCTGGGCAGCAGCGTGAATGAACATATGACGCGCATCATGCTGGAAAAGCCGGCGGAACTGTATATCTCCAGCTATTTCGCGGTGAAGCGCTTTGTGGTGGAGGATATGGTGCGCTATGAGAACTCCTATCCCTATGTAATCGGACTGGTGCTGCGGGCCACAAAGAAGATTGCCAATGTGCCGGTGAAGCACAGGGAGCGGGAGGTGGGCGTCTCCGGTTACACACTCAAGAAACTGGTGGGGCTGTGGTTCAACGGGTTTACGGCCTTTTCGGTGAAGCCGCTGAGAATTGCCACCGTTTTGGGTTCGGTCAGCGCCGGGGCAGGCTTTCTGTATGGTATCTATACGATTATCAAGCGCCTGTTTAATCCGGATGTGCCCATGGGGTTCAGTTCTCTGATGTCTGCGCTGGTATTTTTCGGGGGGATGATTATGCTGATGCTGGGACTGATCGGTGAGTATATCGGCCGTATCTATATCAGCCTGAACAATTCACCCCAGTATGTGATCCGGGAAAAGCTGAATCTAGACGCCTGCAGGCGGGAAACCGGGGAAAGCTGAACCTGGACGCCTGCAGACAGGAAACCGGGGAAAGCTGAACCTGGACGCCTGCAGACAGGAAACTGGGGAAAGCTGATTCTGGACGCCTGCAGGCAGGAGAACGGGAAAAGCTGAACCTTGACGAGCAGGCAGGAGAATGGGAAAAGCTGAACCTGGGCGCCAGCAGGCAGGAGAATGAGGATAGATAAAATGAACAGATTTTTGGAATGGTGGAAGGCACCGGGTAATTACCAGGCGGAATCGGGAATTCCAGATACGGATAAGGGTATTGGAAAATCGGACAATGACGGGACGTCGGGCACTTCGGGAGAGAAGGAAGCCCGCGGAGGAAAAGAGCGTTTCGGTGAAAAAAGATACATTACATTAATAAAGTCCTTTTTGCTGGCGGCGCTTCCGCTGCTGTGCTGCCTGGTATACTGTGCCGGGGAGGGGCGGAGCCTTGCGGAGGTCTATGTGCCGGCCTCCGAGTGGAATGACGAGCTGTTCTATTACAAACAGGTGGAGAGTATCCTGAGTTTCGGGTATCCGCAGGGATATTTCGGCTTCAACGAGAGCCATGCGCTGAAGCTTTCTTTTGCGGCGTGGAGTCCTGTCCTTGTTTTTCCCTGGCTTCTGTGGGGAGTGGTGTTCGGCTGGAACCTCATGTCGCCGATTTTCTGCAACATTTTCCTGATGAGCCTCTGCTGCTTTCTGTTTGTGTGGCTGGTAAGGCCCACATGGAAGCAGATGGGAGTGCTGACATTCCTTTTCTGTCTCTATAAACCATTTGTGCGCTATATGCTTTCCGCCATGGCGGAGGTGATCTGTTTTGCCATATTGATCTTATTTTATTCACTGGCTGTCAATTATCTGAGACGGGAGAAAGACTATAAACTGGTAATATTAATGGCGCTTTCGGGGCTGATGGTTCTGATGCGGCCGTATATGGCGCTTTTTATGCTGCTTCCCATATTCTTCTGGATCCGCAGGGGGAAGGGCCGTGCCGGGAAGTGGCGCAATGGCTTGGCCGGAGCGATTTTGTTGGCAGCGGTGCTGGGAATCTACGTCTGCATTAACCATTATCTGGGGGCGGAATATTTTACGCCTTTGTTTTACACGGATTGGTTATCATCCTTTTTTGAAGAGGGGCTGTTCGGGGGAATCTACTTTACGGTGAGGAAGCTTTACTATGTAGGGCGGGATTTCTTGGGGCACATTCAGAGAGGCTTTACCGACGGACTGGCTTCGGGAGCGCATTTTGTGGGGTATCTGGCCTGTATGGCCGTGCTGGCGGTACAGGGGCTCCGGGACTGGAGGTCGTACCGCCGCCTGCATGCGGAGATATCGGAAAACAGAGTGGAAGAGCCTGGCGGAGCGAGGAGAGACCTGGGTGCGAAGGGTGAAGCGAAGAGAGGCCCAGGAGCGAAGGGTGAAGTGAAGAGAGGCCCAGGAGCGAAGGGTGAAGCGAAGAGAGGATCAGGAGCGAACGGTGAAGCCGGGAAAAATCCGGATGGGCCGGATGGAGGCAAAGATGCCAGGCAGGCCCGCAGGGTATGGGAAAAGCTGGTGATTGAGGCACATCTGGCCTTTTGTTTTGTGGCGATGTTCTTTGCGCTGCTGCTGATGTATAAGCTGACGGAGGGCAGCAGGCATCTGCTGACTTTCATGGCGGCGGCAGTGTTTGTGGTGGCGCTGATGGATACGCAGTTTTATAAAAAAGCGGTGCTGATTGGCGTCTGCTTCGGGTATTTTTATTTCTATGTACCGCTTGACCCATTTGATTATCAGGTACCTTATGTGGAGGAAGCAAGGGAGGCTTCGGTGGAGACATGGAGGGAAGTCCTGGGGGAGCGGCTTGTTCTGGAGAAAGAGAATGTGCCTAATTACGACAATGTTGTGATATGGGTATTCAGCGATAAAGTGGGCGGTGAGGATGTACGCACTTCCTATCAGCTGCTGTACGGCCTGCCGGAGGGCTTTGGAATCAGCTGCTGTATGCGGGAATTTATAATACCGAACATAGATGCACTGAAAAGCCGTTATATCGCGGTGCCTGCAGAAGGCGAAATTGCCATGATGTGCGAGGCGAGAGGATGCAGCCTGGTGTATGGTGATGAAGAGCTGGTTCTCTATGAGCTGCATGGCGGCAGGTGATTAGGAATTGTCGGAAAATAACC
>DKVC01000051.1 GCA_002490995.1 Lachnospiraceae bacterium UBA7188 | reverse complement strand
ACAGAACAAAAAGAAATCCTGATACGTAATCATCGAATCACCCTCCTTTCTTTCGTCTGGAGGGCTACTTGAACCCTCCGATAAGCAAGAGGGGGAAAGCCGCCTTGACCCTATGACTTTTCCACAATGACACTATAGCACAAAGTCCGACTCGTGGCAAGGAATTTCTCCATATTATATCCCACCGCCTCCCCATGCCTTCCTCAGCGATACAGTACCAGATACGTGCGCATCTGCCACCGGACATATGCCCACCGTCTTTCCCTTTTCAACAGTTCCAGAAGTGCGTGCCTCTCATTTACCGCATCCGTTATCATATCCTCATTGACGCTCCTGCCGCCATATACCATGCTCTCATAGTTCTCTATAAATCGAAGCTGACCTGCCAGCCCTGCATCCTCCGGGACATCATCTTCCATCTGGGCGATTCGGCCCCGGCATCTGTCTCGCAGTTCCTGCAGTGTTTCCCACTCCCCTCTCTCCAGTCCAAGCAACGCCAGAATCTTCAGGTTCCGGGAGACCTCCAGTTTGAATTTCTCTTCCCCGCTCATCCGCTGATAACGGTATCTGCCCCACGCATTATCCGCCACCAAAAGCAGCGCATATCCGGCCAGAATCACCGGCAATGCATAGCCCAGCAATCTCAGGAAACGCCTGATCCTGCCTGTATCTTCCTCTGCCTCCTGCTCCGGCTCCAGGGCTTCCTCTGCCGACCCGGCCTCTCCTTCCGCCATATCTGCTCCCTGAGCCTCCTCCGTTCCGACCTCCCCCTTCTCGCCGGACGCAGCCTCCGCGGCAGCATCGGGTCTGCTCAGCTTCCAGGGTGTATACCGTACTCCTCCGTATCCCGGCGTAGGCTCGAAGGGAATCCACCCCGTCCCCGGGAGATACGCTTCCGGCCAGGCATGCGCCATATTGGAATAGACGGGAATTTCCTCCGTCCCCTCCACCGGAACGCAGAAGCCCTGCACATAGCGGGCAGGAATCCCCTCCGCCCTGGCCAGGATCACAAAAGCAGTGGCAAAATAAGTACAATATCCCTGCCTGCTTTCCAATAAAAAGTAGTCCAGAAATTTACTTTCATCCGTAACCCATCCCGGAAGCTCCCCCGGTGTCTGCGTATAGAGAAAGGAAGACAGATTCCGTTCAATGGCCCGCAGCTTCTCCACATCCGTCTCAGCCCCGGCTGTAATCCGCTTCAGATAATCCGCCATTTCCTCCGAAAGCGCCGTGCCTCCCAGGTAATTGTCATAAATATTCTGCCTGTATGCCGCCACATCTTCCCTGGAAAAATCTCGCTCTCTGCCATATTTTTGCCGCAGCTCCTCCAGAATTTCCCCGTCTGTGCCGAATGCCGCACCGGACTGCGCACTTCCGTCCGAACATTCTTCCAGAAAACGATAAAATTCCTCCTGTCCTCCGTTCATCTGATAATACTGCAATTCATATGCAGTTCCATAGCCCTGATAATCTTCCAGTTTCAGGCTGCCGCCCTCGCAGGTATAGGAAAGCGCCTCATCTTCGCCCGAAATCTCCCTGACTTTCAGCGGGGCAAACACATACCCGGTATTGAAATCCCGAAAACAAATCCGCAGTTTGACGTCATGGAGATAATCCCTCTGGTACTGCCCGCCATAGGCCCTGACAGCGCACAGGGTCTCCGCCGTATCCAGAAACACCCCTTCCGGGTCCCCATGGTATGTCTGCCACCACTGCCTGCCGTCAAAGGTATCGTACACCATTCCAGTCAGATATACATTTACAGGAGTAAGATTCAGCGCCTGCACCGTCATGGCCTCTTCCGCTGTCTCTGTCAAATCTCCCCCCAGTTCCCCGCCCTCGCTGAACCCGCTGAAGGACATGCCGAAGCCTTCCCTGCTTCCCCATCTGATCTTCTGGGTATAGACCTGAAAAGCTTCCCTGAGCTGACTGTAAATATTTTTCACCAAAGGCCATCCATAAGGCTCTTCCGGCACCGGCATACAGGCCATCAGCAGGAGATACACCGCCAGAAACGGCATAATGCGCAGCATGTACGCCTTCTGCTTACCGCTTCTCACCTTTTTCCAGTGTTCCTCCGCCCACTCCGCATAGGCCGTCACAACATAACACACCCCGAACGCCATCCCCAAATGCGACACCTGCCGTCCGGTCAACAAGGCAATCAGGGCACCCGGCAGAAGCAGCGCCGCAAAAAGGAGCTTCAGACGGGCCATTTTCTCAAAGCACATTTGAATCAGATAACACAACAAAGCGATGACTGCCGTCTGCAAAAAAGCATATCCCGGAGCCCACTCCTCATATCCCCCGTTCCCCATCAGCCAGGGGAAATAGGAACGCAAAAATAAAAACGCCTCCTGTACACCCGCCGTCGTCACTGCTGCCCCTACCCCCAGGGCGGCCGCCGACAGACAGAAGAATTTCCCCCGAAGCGGCAGAAAGTTGAGACCTGCCAGCAGCACCAAAACCATGACAGCCGCTGCTGCCAGCGAAGCATTCATATCGCCTGTGCCAAGAAACCCTTCGCCGCCGAATAATACCACACCTGTCAACAATCCGGCATTGGCTAATCTGTATATTCCCTTTTCCCGGAACACTAAGCCTTCCGCCATCATAGTACTCCTTCCAACTCTGCCCCCACAGGAACCTGCACAATCCTGCTCCGCTCGCTCCCCATGAAAGATGCATTTCTTTGCGCCGCATTCAACTATAGAAAGCCGCACTTGCTTCCTATAGTACTCCTTCCAGCTCTGCCTCCACAGGAACCTGCACAATCCTGCTCCGCTCGCTTCCCTGCCGGATATAAGCTTCCTGACTCTTATCCGTAACGGCATAAACCACCACCGGCAATCCCGCCGCCGACAGCCGCCTCACCACATCCATCCGCCCCTCGTCCATTTCATGAAAAATCAGGAAAACGGCCTTGCTGTCCCAAAAACTGCCTCCGTTAAACAGCTGCTCCAGCGTCCCCAGACAATCCTCCTCTTCGCCAAACTCCACCCTATCCACTTCCCTGTAAAAATCCCCAAAGCCCCTCATTCCCTGTACGCCGCGTCTCACCGGGCCGTTCTGTCCATAACAGACCCAAAAGCTCATATCCCTCCCCGCAAAAAAGAATGCCAGCGCCAGCAGCACCTCCAGCATCCTGTTTTCCAGCGGCAGATACTCCCGCCTGTCCCGGCTGTACCGCGCCATATCGCAGAAAATCGTAATTCCCTGCTTCTCCTCCCCTGTCCGGGTCCTGACCTTCAGCTTCCCCTCCCTGGCCGTGGCTTTCCAGTGAATCTGTTTCAGCGAATCTCCTTCCACGTAATCCCGTACAACCACATCGGCTTCCGTCTCCGAGAAAGCCTCCCTCTTTAAAACGGCCTGAAAATCCTCCAGGCTTTTTAATTCCGTCAGCGGTATGATCCTGGGGCTTACCAGCGCCTTGATGGTGCCGGGATTGGAATAGCTGATGCGAAACAGACGCAGGAAATCCGTCACCACCACTTCCTTCACTCCCACCTCGTACTCTCCCCGGTACCTGCACACCAGCCTGGTCTCAAAAGTATGCTGTTCCCCCGGAAGCAGCTCATACTCCGTATCCCCGGGGAGCTCCTCCACGTAGGAAAAATCTGAAAAAAGACGGATGCTGACGCCAGAATACGCAAAGATATCCTCATTTTTCAGGATAAAAAAATAAGACTCCGGACGACCGCACACCATGGTACGGTTTCCGATTTCCTGATATATTTTAAAGCGAAAATACACCCAGGCAATATACCCCAGGGATACTGCGGGCAGAAGGCTCATTCCAAAGAAAAAGCCGTAGCTGACCGCGCCGCCGAAGCAGGTGATGGCCGCAAGGGACAGCACCCATAACCCCAGGAAAACCCATCTGCGCACCTTCATTCCTGCCACACTTTCCTTCACATCGGAATCTTTACTTTCAAAATCAGGCTCTTCAGGACAGCCGCCGCATCCGCCTTCTGAATCCTGGCCTCGGAGGACAGCACCAGCCTGTGCAGAAGCACCTGCATGGCAACCGCCTTCACATCATCCGGCTTCACATAATCCCGCCCCAGCAGAAACGCCTTCGCCTGAGACGCCTGCAGAAGCGCCAGCAATGCCCTGGGGCTGGCGCCCAGCACAAACCTGGGTTCCTGGCGGGTCAGCGCAACCATATCCTCCATATAGCCCAGCATGGGTTCCCTCACCGTAACCGCCCGGACCATTTCTTTCAGCCGCAGCACATCCTCCGCGCCGCATACAGCCTCCGCTTTCCCGCAGGTCTGTCCGGCCAGGAACTGTCCTGCCATCCTGATCTCCGCTTCCCGGGAAGGGTACCCGATTGTCAGCCGCATCATGAAGCGGTCCATCTGGGCCTCCGGCAGAGGATAAGTCCCCAGAAACTCCACCGGATTCTGGGTGGCAATCACCATAAACGGGCTGGGCAGGGCATGTATCTCCCCATCCACTGTCACCTGCCCCTCCGCCATGGCTTCCAGAAGGCTTGCCTGGGTCTTGGGAACCGTCCGGTTGATCTCATCCGCCAGCAGGATCTGGCTCATCACCGCCCCCGGGCGATATTCGAATTCGGAGGTTTTTCGGTTATAAACGGACACCCCCGCCACATCCCCGGGCAGTGTATCAGGCGTAAACTGAATCCTGCCGAAGCTGCACGTCATGCTCCTGGCAAGGGTGCCTGCCAGAGTGGTCTTGCCCACGCCGGGCACATCCTCCAGCAGCACATGCCCGCCTGCCAGCAGACAGACCAGGAGATTTTCCACAACCTCCTCCTTGCCCACAAACACGCGGTTGATATTATCCTGCAGCCTCCGCGCCAGTTCAAATCCTTCCATCTTTAACTCCTATTCAGACTCCTGCCCACACAGAATAGAACCGTTTTCCAGACCTCCCGCCCATGCCAAAGAGGACCGTTTTCTTACATTCCTGGTCTGTCCTTCCCATATTTTCCTAGCGGTCCATCTCCGCAATTCGCCCCGTGGATTTATGCTCCCGGATAATGCCGTCGATTTCATTCAGATCCGTGTAGAGCAGGTCCCCCGGAATGGTATTTTTCAAAGCGCTGACCGCATTGCCGTACTCCAGTGCACGCTGGTACTCTCCCTCATGGGACAGCAGCCCGTAGAGGACGCCGGATATGTAGGCATCACCGCTTCCGATGCGGTCCACCACCTCAATGTCCTTATAGGGAGCCTCCTCGTAAAATACATCTTCTTTCGCACTGTAAATAATGGAACCAAAGGTATGCCGTTTCGGGCTGTGCACCACGCGCTGGGTGGAGGCAACGATGGAAATGGGATACTCCTGTGCAAAGCTGCGCATGATATCCTTCGTGTCTCCCTCTTTCAGGAAGGTCAGCCTGGCTGTATCCTCCGAGCAGAAGAAGATATCCACATAGGGCAGGATAGATTCGATGCATTCCTTCGCCTCCGCCCCGGTCCAAAGATTGCCCCGGAAGTTCACGTCAAAGGAAATAATGGTTCCCTGGGCCTTAAACCGTTTAATCATCTCGATCGCCGTCTCACGCACCTGAGGGCTCAGCGCCAGCGTAATGCCGCTGGTATGGAAACAGCGGGCTGCGGAGTACAGGCTGTCATCATAGTCCTCCACGGAAATCTTGTTGACGGAGGTATTTTTCCTGTCATAGACAATGC
Source organism: Lachnospiraceae bacterium UBA7188 (assembly GCA_002490995.1). Lineage (GTDB taxonomy): Bacteria > Bacillota > Clostridia > Lachnospirales > Lachnospiraceae > Acetatifactor. The sequence continues at coordinate 44,084 of DKVC01000051.1, read as the reverse complement.
GCGGTTTTCTGGGATATGCGCCGTTCTCGTAATAATATACCCCCAGCCTGGCGTCCCTGTCCCCGTCATAGACCAGGTAGTCGTCACTGACTCCGCAGAGCCGGACCCTGTTCTTGATGTACATGCCCAGGTCATTAGCCGGAAGCTTGGAAATAATCCCGCAGCGAAGCCCCAGCATGGCGGCGCCGGTGGCGGAATTCAGCTCGGCTCCCCCGGCCTGTTTGCTGAAACTGTCGCCCCTGGTGATTCGCTCGTTGTCAGGCGGCGACAGCCTGAGCATGATTTCTCCTAAAGAAAGCAGATCAAAATCTCTCTTCATAGTCGTACCTCTCCTTTTCAATTTATACTGTGAACCGGTTAAATTTGCAGTATGTGTTCCGCTGATTTTTGCGAAAATACGCCTCGTTTTATCTTGTATTTCCATTATACAATGAAATCGGAATGATTGGTAGACTTTTTATTCGGAATTGTTGGGAAATAAATTGACAGGTACGCCCGCGTCTGGTATACTGACGCAGTAGCCAGATTACAGTCAAGTGCAGAAAATGCGGACAGAGCCAAAATTCGAAATCCAGGAGGTGATCAACATGAAAAGAACAAAAAAGACGATTTTATATCAAACCATATCAGATGCCATGTTGATTGCCGAATCCTGCCTGTTTCTGTTTTATGCTCACGGCTGAAAACATTTACTGCACCCTTTCGCGTCACAATCAACCATGGAAAGCCATAATTCCTATGCATTGTATTCCGCGCACCTGATATGAAGGGTGCGTTTTTTCATGCTTATCAATATGTAAAATCGTCTTTCTTCAGGCAATACGCCGTTAACCTGTACCGTTTTATTTCTGCTCTTTTGACCAACCACATGTTTTTCACATGTATTTACACAAAAAACGGTTTCAGCCGTAAGGCAGTGTCCGGATAATTCGTAATCTGGCTGCCGAATCCAACAGAAAAAAGAAAGGCGATATTTTTATGCAGAGATTTAAGAAAATCATCCTCCCCATGCAGGGGCAAAATAAAAAAGATTTACATTGGCTTTACAATACCAGGACGGACACAGAGCCGCCGAAAATATTCCGCTCTTCAGAACTGCAGTTCTGGTTCGGCGGAACCGGTTACCGCACATCCGAAAAAATGCTTCTGTATGTGGAGATTCCCGGCTGCTTTCTGGGAGAGCAGCTGCCGGAAGACAGCCTGCCCTATGAGACTTACCTGCTCCATACCCTCTCCCCGGCTATCCTGGAGCTGAGCCGCTCCTACCGGAACGAGAACAAGGATGTCCGGGAAAAAGCACAGTTTGAAGCCCAGACAGCGGGACCTTATATGGCCAGGCGAAGCGGCATCCTCTATGCCCGGGAGAAAAATGCCTATATACTGCAGCTTCATTTCAATGTCCCCCTTGTCAACGCGCTGTCGGTCAATGCGAAAGCCGCCGTCCGGGCGGTCCGGGATATTCTGGAAACCATTGAGGCCGCCCTGAAAACCATTTGCCGGGAAAAGCTTGAGCAATATGTGAAAACTTATGAATACCAATGCCAGATCCGCAGATTTATGAGAGCCAATCATCTGTGCGTCTTTATTGCAGACGGCAGCATACTGCCCCGGGAAAACGACACTTCAGAGCCCATGAAAGGGGCCGTTCCCTTTGTCTCCCCGGAAGAAATGGCACTGTGGATTCCTCTGGCAGACGGCAGAACAATCCGGGGCATGGGAATCCGGGAAGGCATCACCGTCATTACAGGCGGCGGCTATTCCGGAAAATCCACTCTTTTGGATGCCATCGAAACGGGAATTTACAACCACATCCCGGGAGACGGGCGTGAGTTTGTATTATCTGAGGACAGCGCCCTGAAAATATATGCCGAGGACGGCAGGCCTGTGTCCGGGCTGGACCTGTCGCCGTTTTTCCGTTTTCTTCCGGGTGGTGCGTCTCTTACGGCATATTCCACCGCCCATGCCAGCGGCAGCGTGTCCCAGGCGGCGAATATCATTGAAGCCGTCTGCGGAAAGTGCAGGCTGCTGCTGATCGACGAAGATAAAAGCGCTGCCAACTTTATGATTCGGGATAAAAACATGCGGATTATCGTCAAAGATGATCCGATTATTCCCTTCACAGACAGAGTCCGGGAACTGCATGGGAAAGAGGATGTCTCCACAATCCTGGTCATCGGCGGCTCCAGCGAATATCTTTCCCGTGCCGATACGGTAATCCTGATGGAAAACTATCTGCCCCGTGTGATAACGGAAGAGACCGGAAAGCTTGAGCTGCCCTTTCCTGCTTCCATCCCCCCTGCTACCCGGTGGACCCGCTCCCGAAGACTGGTTCCGAAAGAGACATCGCAGCCGTTTCTGTATTTCCGTAAGGTTGAAACCGAAAACGAGAAAAAGATTATCCTGGATGAGTACAGGGCAGATATCACCCTGCTGACGGCCCTGGTTTCCGGCAGTCAGCTGAATACTCTGGCCTGTGTCATGGAACATCTCCTTACGGACAAGAATGCCGATGAGGCGGAACTGCTGGAAAAGGCGGAAATCTGTACTTTGAGGATACTGCAGGAGCAGGATGCGGCTTCCCTGATTCCTGAAGCCGCCCAGCGCTTTTATGAGGGCATCCGGCCTCTTGACGCCTTTTGCTGCGTGAACCGTATGAGGGGGCTGCATTTTATAGAGCACATCTAAAGTAAACGGCATTATTCTTATCATTTAGCCCATGCAAAAAGGGGCTGTCGGGAAATGGCATTTGTTCACAATACATATTGTGGGAATGCAGTTATTTCCCGACAGCCTCCTCTTTATTAAAATAATCTTTTAAAAAGTTTTTATTTCTTTTGCCAGGCTAAAAGGAATAATCTCTCCCGCATTCGTCTCCTGATACGCCTTTTCTTCATGCATATAATCTACAATATCCTTCGCCATATAATTTTTGAATTTCTCAATCACTTTGTCCAGAATAGCCTTTTCTCTATCACTTAATATAGAATAATCCATTCCGGCAGCTGGGTACACATGAAGCATCGTATCATAGTTATAGCTCATCTCTTCTTTTATGTTGAGATTTTCAAGATTCATTAAACTATAATGTCCTATAGGCAAGGCTCCCATTGGTTCATGTCTATAAACCATACCAGTCATGGCAAATCCATTCTCAATAAATGACAGAACATCCGAATACCACAACATTTTCATCAGCTTTACTTTGAATAAGTTTGAAACTTTCTCCGCAATATAGGAAATGATTGCCTCTATCTTATCAATATTCAAAACCGTAAAACCATTTGAATCAGACGGTTCTTCAAAATTAGCATACTCACTCTCAAAAGTCTGGCGCGTCAAATATTCCTTTCCGTATGAGTCAAGTTTTTCAACTATTTTTGCCCTTATCTCCAGCCTCTTCATAGCAGTAAATTTATCTGCATTCTTTTTTAGGAATTCTAATGCTTGAAGCGGATTATCTTTGATCAGGCGGAGCATGGTATCATAAGCTTCATCTTGAATGGCTTTACTCTCATAACGGGAAATCGTTGCTTCTCCCCACCCCAGAAGTTTTGCTAAATCAACCTGGGATAGTCCATAGCTTTCTCTTATCTCGACAATCTCGCAAGATGTAAGCAAACCCTTCTTAATACGGTATGCATTTCTTGCATTTAAGAGATTCTCATTGGTCATTGCTCCCGTTTCAAATTCATTCTCATCTTCGTCCGCATTGGCACAAAAATAAAACCTCTCCTCATAGGTTACTTTTTCTCCCTTTAAGACAATTGATGTAACACGTTTTCTTTCTTCAACTTCATGTGTCTTGCCACATAAAGGACAATTCATATGAACCTTTCTTAATAATGTGTTGGCCTCCATATGTCTTACCTCCTTTGCAGTCCCATTATGCGTAAGGAAATGCCATCCTCTCCTTCGCATAGTGAAACGACACGCATAATACATGTCTGTGCTGATCTCCTTTCATCTTTAACTTCACATATACAAGCTTACTATAAATATCTTTCCCAAAAACAAATAATAATGGCGGATTCAAATCGTCTTTATCAATTTTGGTCTCAGAATATTCTGCTATGGTAAGTTCTTTCAGCCGTTCTACTACATCTTCCGTATCATAATCAAGATCCAATAAAGTATATGCTGTGGAATATTTTTGATCATCACCCTGTTTCTTTTTGCTAATCAGAGTAAGATCTGTATCTATATCAAAATCTGCATTCTCCAGTATGGCCTTCAATTCATTCAGGAATGCAATGACTTCTCTCTTTTTCGATTGTGTACTAAGGAAAATGATAACCACCTCCAAGTCGCTCTTACTATCAATTGATAGTATACTGGTCAATTGATAGTTTGTCAAGTAAATTACAAAATTAAAATCCTTAACAATGCTCTTTCATCGTAAACACTTCCCCGCGACTCACCCTGATTTCTAAGGCGCCTGTCCAGAGCCATAATGCAGCCACGGCAGTATATTGTCGCGGCACATCAGGAGGCGCCTTCCCCACAGCAAAAGCCAATTTCCCTATATGGACAGCAACTGCCGCCCAGCCTCTTTCCAATCCCCCAGCACAGACTGGTCATGGGTAATCACGATGACCAGCGCCCGCTGTGCAATCCTGTCCAGCTCCTTCCAGATCAGGCTGCAGTGCCTGAAGTCCACCCCCGCAAAAGCCTCGTCCAACAGGTAGACCGGCGAATTCTCCAGCAGAGCCCTTGCCAGAAGCAGGCTCTTGCGCTGTCCGCCTGAAAACCCGGTTCCGCCGTTGTCGATTGGGGTATCCAGCCCCTCTTCCAGGCCGAGAATCCACTGCTCCAGGCCAAGCCGCCCCAGAAGCGCAAGAATTTCGGAATCGGAAGCTTCACTCCTCCATAAGATATTATCCCTGACGGTTCCCTCAAACAGCGCGTTCTCCTGGGGCATGTAGGTAATCTGGCTCCGGATGCTTTTCAGCGTATATTCCTTCCCGTCATGTCCGAAGAGGCTGATTTTGCCTGACTCGTAAGGATAGATGCCTGTCAGCAGACGGAAAAAGGTGGTTTTGCCTTTTCCGCTTTCTCCTGCCATGATATAGAGTCCCTTTTTCTCAAGCTTCAGATTCAGATTTTCATACACCGTGAATTCTCCGAACCGGCATTTGACCTGCTCTGCCTCAATCCCGTAATCCGCCTGAGCCGAAAAGTCCATATCCCTGGCTTCCGGCTCATCCTGCTCTTCCTCCAGATCCAGGATATCATGCAGCCTGTGAAAGTTCACCAGCCAGCTCTGCAGACTGGCGTAAATGGAGGAAACCATGGTAATCATGGTGGTGATCAGTGCCGCCATCTGGTACAGGATGACCACATCCCCCAGCCGTATCTCCCCGTTCTGATACAGATAAAAGCCTGCGAAAAGCATGCCCACGCTCTGCATATACTGAATCAGCGTCCCGCCAATGCCCTCCTCCGCTTTCTGTATGGCAAATCTGCGGGAAAGCTTCTCAAAGCCGTCCAGATTGCCGAGCACCTTCTCCTGAAAGGCATTCACAAGCCCGCACAGCCTCACTGTCAGCGCATTGGCCAGATTTTCATTGCAGAGCCCGAGAGCCGCTGCCCGATTTTCCTGAAGCGCCTGAATGGTAGGACGCTCCCTCCGGATGACCAGAATCTGAGCGCCCCAGCACAGCAGTCCCACCACATAAATGAGGATACACAGCTTCCAGTGGATGGAAGCAATCGTAACCGTAGCCCCGATTCCGGAAATCAGAAACATCAGCGGCGCCACGCTCAATGCGGAGACCACTCCCTCCACGTCCGAATTCATTCTGGAAAGCAGCTCCCCCTTTTGTCCCATGGCATATACTTTGTCATACCTGGCTCTCAAAATACTGTTGTAGAGAATGCTGCGCAGGTCATTCCTGATCCCGTGCATGATCATTGCCTGCCAGTAGAGCCCTGCGGTATCAAAGGCCAGAAACGCAATGGTAAACAGCGCGATAAAGAGCATCTGCCGCGTGAATTCCTCTGTATTTCCCCCGTTTGCCATATTCAGCACGGTGCTGCCGATATACGCGGTCAGCCAGGTAATCAGAAAATTACGGCAGGCTACCATGAGTGTACTTATGGCATAGGGCGCCGCCCATTTACGCACCTTTCTCAATAATATTCGATTGCTCATGCTTTTTCCTTTCTATATTAAAGTTCCGCATCTGCCCATTCCACACCCAGGGCTTGGGCATAGAATTTCCGGTCGCCAAGTGCATGCGCCCGTAAATCCTATGGGGCGTGGTATGGGCAGTTGCTGTTTTAAAGTTCCGCATCTGCCCATTCCACACCCAGATCCTGGGCATAGAATTTCCGGCCGCTAAGCCCCTGCGCCCAGCCCCATCACACACAGCGCTTCGTCCAGCAGTTCTTTTTCATGGGTGATGACCACTACAATCCTGCCCCCGGATAATTCCTGTAAAAGCGCTGCAAAACGTTCTCTGTTCCCTTTGTCCAGCGCGGTGGTAGGCTCGTCGAAAATGTAGACGTCCCCCTTTCGAAGCAGCGCTCTTGCCAGGCACAGTCTCTGCTTCTGCCCGCCTGAAAGAACGCCCCCGTTCTCTGTCAGCAACGTATCATATCCCTCCGGCATCCGCAGGATTTCCTCATGGATGCCGGTCTTTCTGCAGGCCTCCTCCATCTGTTCCCGGCTGATGTCCTTCCCGCAGGCCAGATTGTCCCGGATACTTCCCTGAAACAGGATATTTTCCTGGGGAACCACCACAATTCTCTCCCTCAGGCTCCTCAGACAGTATTCTTGTGTCGGTATTCCGTTTACACATATCTGCCCTGAAGACACATCATAGACTCCCAGAAGCAGCTTTATCAGGGTGCTTTTGCCTTCCCCGTTGCCGCCCTTTACGAAAACAGGCTTTCCCTGCTGCCACACCTCGGAAAAACCATGGTAGATTTCCCTGGAACCCGGATAGGCAAAACGGATATCCTGAAAAGCAATTTCCCTGATCTGTTCCGCCTCCCTTCCGCCTTCCCTTTCTTCTTCCTGTCCCAGAAAAGCATTCAGCCTCTGCAGGCTGACGGAAGCTCTCCGGAACACGGAAATTGTACCGTCCAGGCTCATCACAAAGGAAACGATATTGTCCGTCAGCGTCACCACCGTCAGCAGCTGTCCTGCGGTGATACGCCCTTTCAGCACAAACCAGCCGCTTAGAGAGGTCAGCAGAATAATGGTTCCAAAAGCGCTGACCAGCATGGGAGCGCCGAGCAGAGACTCCCATATGGCAACCTTTCTCCTCTTTTTCTGCAAATTCGCCAGTTTCTCATCGTTATCCCGGATAAATACATCCTCCTGGCAGGATGCTTTGATGGTTTCCGGGTTATACAGGCCTTTCACCACGCTCTGGTTGGCCTGCTCCAGAGCCTCCTGATACTCACTGGTTCCTTTCGCAATGGGCCTGCTCATCCTGTGCAGAAACAGGGCAGGTAATATGGTTACAAGGATGGCGGCAATCCCCAGATACACATCGAACCAGAATATCATTCCAATCGTAATCAGCCATCCCACCAGATCCGGAAAAGCCTTTCCCAGAATCCTGTTTGCAAAGCTGTCAATCTGCCCTACATCCGATGTGTAATAGGCTGTCACCGCTCCCGGGCCGCTTTTCCCCAGGCTTTCCATGGAACTGTCCAGCACCTTCGACTGTATTTTACCGTATAAATTTTTCTGGACTTTGACAAACAAAATCTGCCGGATATAAGAAACCAGCTGTGTCAAAACCAGAAGGCCGCCGGCAACCGTCAGTAATGACATCTGTAGATTCCCGGTATCCAGTGCTTCTCCGATGCTCCAACGCAGGTATACATTTCCGGCGGTGAGGATCACAGAGCCTGCCAGAACCAGGGCCAGCCGCCAGTAGGACGCGCTGAATATCGTCCTGTAGTTGAAACATGCTTTCCCTTTCTTATCCATGTTTACCCTGCGATTCCCTTTTTTCTTTCCATTCACTTTTCTTTTCCCCTTCCGTTTTCCGTGTTTTGCCCGGTTTCTCTTTTCCTCCCTCAGATCTTTCCCCGGGTTCTACTTTTCCTCCCTCAGCTCTTTTCCCGGGTTCTACTTTTCCTCCCTCAGTTCCCTCCTCGGGTTCTACTTTTCCTCCCTCAGATCTTTCCTAGGCTTTGCTCTTCCCCTCAGCTCTTTCCCCGGCTTTGCTCTTCCCCTCGGCTCTCTCCCCGGACTTTCTTCTTTCCCTCAACTCTTTCCGAACCAGCCCGATTGTGTCGTCTTCCTCGCCGTCAAACAGAAGATTCAGTATCTGCTCCGCTCTCTCATAATAAACCGGGTTCTCTTCCGTCTGCGCAAGAACCGACAAATGCTGCGTTATAGACAGCGCAAGGGGAACCAGGGCATTTTTAGCCACCTCTCTCTTTTCCTCTCCCTCCAAGAAATGGATCAGGGCGTTTTCCCGGGCTTTATAGAGATTCGGAAGTTTCTCTGCATATTCCAACGCCTTTTCGCGCTCCCCGTTTTTCCAATAGGCAAAACAAATGTTAAAGAGCGTCGCCCCCCGTGTCTCCGAATCCTCCCCGTAACGGAGGATCTGCTCCTGCAGGGCAATGGATTCCCTCAGGTTATGTGCCTTTTCCTCCTTCGTCCCGTCAAGTTTCTCCAGTGATGTGGAAAGCTGAACGAGAAGAAGCGCGTTGTTTGGGAAAAACTTCAGGGCTTTCTTCATCAGCAGCACATTCTCGTGATGTTTATTTTTTTCGTTGTTCTCCCTCCATAAGCGATTGAATTCGGTATATTTCTGAGATTTTGCAATTTCGCCCATACCGATCAGTTCATCCACGCTGACACCAAAATAGTTTGCCAGGGAGGGAAGCATTGTGATATCCGGATATCCGTCTGCCCGTTCCCATTTGCTGATGGATTGAGGTGAGATTCCAAGGTGTGCCGCAACCTCTTCCTGGGTCAAATCCCGCTGGCGCCGCAGTCGTCTGATGTTTTCTCCGATTAATAAATTCATATTCGACTCCCTTTCCTGTGTTTTTAATGCAAATTTATCCGACATGCAGTATAGCCTACAGCAAATCAGGCTATGGGAAACCTGCGTAACTTCCCATAGCCGAATGCGGTGCAGATAACGCACCTCTTATCGGAAGTGGAGGATTGTATTCCGATAAGCTTATCACATAAACCGCTTCGCTAATCCTGTGATAAATATATTTTACAAAACCGGTGCATGATATGCAATGACTGCAATGGCGGACTGGTTCTACGATCCGTAGGATTATTCTAATGTGGATTGTATAAAGAATGAGAGAGAGCTTTTCAAGTTGATGGGGCTATAATGTTAAGTATTTTGCACTGGAATCATTCATACAATTAGCTATTCTTTTCAAGTAATTTCATTAACATAGACGGATACGGTATGTAACCGTCCTTATGATTATAGCATACAATATCATATGGCGGCGTATTATTTCTAAATTCCACTTTCCCGCATCGCTTATTTGGCTTAATATAACAAAAGAGCATGAACATGTCCTTTACATTTTTCCGCATCCCACTAAGTTCTTTTAACTTTCTGCAAAGTCCTTTCAGTTCCTGACTATTCAAGGGGGGAAGCGTCTTATCCGGCGCACCCGCAACTGCTGCAAACACATAGTCTCTGTTTCTGATATATTCTGACGCACGCGGATATGCTATCTGATCCTGCATATAACCAATGCTTTTTATTATCTGTGCAATTGCATGCTTCGCCTCAGATTCATTTTTAGTACCTTTCAATTCGATAATCCAGGTAATGTTCAAGTTCATACAAGTATCTCGTATCGTATATACCAAATTATCGCAAATTTCCTCCCCCGGCAGCAACCCGGTAATTAATCCGCCGTCCACCTGAACCACCTCGACAGAATTTCCGGAATCGATTTGGATTGGCACAAAAGCCTTGCTCTTATGCGCCTTATCCTGAATCACTTCTTTTTGTCCCCCGGTTAAATGAGTTACAAACGACATTTCTTTTTTCTCGTTATTTTTTACCATATTTCCTCACCTTTGCTCTCTGTCCAGTTCCACATCATATAATGCGGTATATATTTCATTCACCTGTGCCGAAACATCATCAATCAGGTCCGACCGAAGTTCACGCTCTTCTTCATCAAGCAGTCTGATATATCGTTCTCTGTCCTGTAAATTACCTCCATTCAACAGCTTATACGCTGAAAGATTCCCTTTCTTTATAATATTGTATTTGCCTACTATTTTACTTACAGCCCGCTTCTGTCCCTCTTCAGACAAAACTCCTGCATAATACATGTTGTTTGCAACTGTCAGCACATATGGGCTATGTGTCGTAATGAATACACCACTATCCTTTATGTTGGCAAACATTACAATGAACTCCATTACCTTTTTCTGTAGCAGTGGGTAAATATGGGCTTCCGGCTCCTCAATAATCACAAAAGAATCTTCCTCCCTCAGCAGCAACACATACATGAAGTTCAATAGCCATAATATTTCCTGCTGCCCGGAAGATGCGAAATTTATCCCTACGGGATGCTCCGGAGCTTCTTTTATTTTCAGGAACTCTCTTTCCCCGTTGTAAAAATACTCTCCCTTTTCCATTTCTATAATGAAATCCGCAATTTTTCCTACCTCAAATCTTCTTTTTTCTACCGGATAAAAAAGGTGTACTTTTCGCACCCCCTGCACAAATGAATTTCTGACAGTGTCAATCAATGTCATGAACATATCTGTTATTAGGTCTAAATTACCTGCTTTGCTCATCATTGCCCGGTTATTCGACATAACTGTCAAAAGACTCCTCCCCGCTGGAATATAATAGGTTTCTCTATTATCTCCAAATATACCATTCACTCTATGGGATATCATCTCATGGCTCCGTTTTCTTTCCTCGTTGGCAAGAGCGAGACTCCCCTGCACCACTCCTTTATTATAGAATATTTCTTTGACCTCCTGCTGTAGTTCTCTCAATGAATCGAATAATTTCTTCGAATAGGTTACGCTTATATATTGTTTGCAGTCACGCCCCTTTTCCAAAATCGTTTCAATCCAAATGTCGCTGGAATATTCATATTTCAAATAAAACGCAGGATTCAAATCCCAGCTATATCCGAACAGCTTAACAAATGTATCCTTTAAATCAGGCTTTATCGCCCTGTCAAACCAGGTATCTTCCTGGGGCTGGTTATTATAGGTGTTTGTGTCATATATCTGATTGAGATAATCAATAATTTTCGTCTTTATTGTCCTAAGGTAGTAAATACTTTTTGCAATAGTGCTTTTTCCAGTTGCCTGCTCACCAATCAGCAAATTGAACTTCTCTACCTCCATCTCAAAGGTCTTAATCGGCCCATTATTATTGATATAAACTTTCTGCATACCCTATACCCTGCCTTTCCGCATTACGATTCCATAAATCGAACCAAAAACTTTTTACTGTACCGTCTCCTTAATGGAAATTTGCCGATAAACCGCACTATCTGTGCGCCTTAAAGATCAGCATCAGTTCGTCGCCCTCATGATTTTTCCGGCGCTCCCATGCCCTTCTGACTGAAGCAGCCGTGTCAATGACAAATGCGATGCCGAATATCATGGTTATTGCAGCCCTTATATTCACCGGTATCCGCACAATTGCATCTTCCACTGCAGGCTGCACAAGGCGGAACACCAGAATAGCGCCGAACCCAAACAGAACGGCATTCCTCAGGCACACCCTCCCCTTGATATTAAAACGCATATGCGAATAATCCCACCATTTGGAATGGAACAGTTTTTCCAGTATGCCGCCCACAATATATTCCACCACAGAGCAGAACGTAATGCCAAAGACAAATAAGGCCAGATAGGAATCCTTCACATCGCGCAGCCCCACGGATGCAAACGCCATTCCCAGACCATACATGGGGCAGAACGGCATATGCAGAAAGCCTCTGTTCTGAAATTCCCCCGCTTCTATCCTCATGTCGATTCCCTCGACTATCCAGCCTGCGATTCCCCAGAAAAAGAAGATCAAAAACAACTCATAAAAACCGTATTCAAAAGGCATATTCCTCTTTTCTCCCTTTCGTTCACTTATGTCTTTCAGTATTATATCATCTTCTTTCCTGATTTTCCACACAAAATAACTCTTGAAATGGCAGTAGATTGGCTGACTCAAAATAAAGCTTGACATAAAGGTAACATGTTGCTATAATTACGGGTAATTAGTTACCTATCGGAGGAATTTTATGCAACTGGACGATTTGATTCTAAGGTTTTCGGGTACCACGGAAAACCGGAGGAAAGCGATTTTCAGCACATTGTTCATCGCCGGGAACAAGCTACAGACACTTTTCGACAACCACATTCCCGAGATATCCCTGAAGCAGTTTATGCTGCTTTCCATTGCCAGGCAGGCAGAAGAACAGCTGACTTTTACCCAGTTGGGAAATCTGCTGGGCTGTTCCAGGCAAAATATAAAAAAATTAGCCGGGGCTCTGGAGAAAAAGGGATTTATTACCATTCAGCGCAGCCCCCAGGATACAAGGGCTCTGTGTATCTGCCTCACCCAGAAGGGAAATGATTTTTTTCAAAATGATTTTCTAACACATCAGAAGGAATTGGAATACCTTTTTGAGGTTTATACGGAACGGGAAATCGATACTCTTTTTACTCTTATATCGAAACTGTACGCCGGAATAGAGCATTTGGAGAAGCATATCTGCGATGCCAAAAACTGAAAAGCCAGGATTCAGGACTGCGAAGCTCTCACTCGTTATGAGCCTAAATATAAAATACAGCAAAACTACAGAAAAGGAAACGTGAATCAGATGAAAACAATCGTAATTTATAACTCACAGACAGGATTTACAAAACGTTATGCCCAATGGATAGCGGAAGCATCAGGCGCCGACTGCCTTGAATTGCAGGCAGCAAAAAAGGCCGACCTGGCGGCATACGACGCAATTATTTTTGGCGGTTGGGCGTGTGCAGGCGGCATCAGTAAGCTCGGATGGTTTAAAAGCAATATGGACAGATGGGACGGCAAAAAGCTGATTGTATTCTGCGTGGGAGGAAGCCCCATGGACAGCCCCGAAATTGAGCCAGCGCTCAGGCGGAATTTCAAGGAATCCGAATGGAACAGGGTTCATGTATTCTACTGCCCCGGCGGATTTGATTATGAAAAAATGCCTGCTCCCTCCAGGTTCATGATGAAGCTGTTTATCAGAACACTGAAATCTAAAAAAGGGAAAACGGACGCAGAACGGGAAATGATTCAAATGATTTCTGCGTCCTATGATATTTCGGACAGGAAATATATTGAGCCTGTCCTGAAGTGTCTGGGGCATTAAAATACGGACACAACCTATGGAATTCAGCAGAACACTATCAGGAGAGTCGTTGAGCCTGGTATATAGTCATTTCAACTTATCATAAGGGGAGCAGTAAGATGATGAACATTGTAAGACTCAGAGAAAAGCCGGATTTAAAACAGGCTGCCGCAAACTGGTTTCACGAAAAATGGGGGATTCCGCTGGAGGCATACCTGGAAAGCATGGATGAATGCCTGGCGGGTTACGCCCCAGTCCCCCAATGGTATATTGTAATGCAGCAGGAACGCATCATTGCCGGGCTGGGGGTAATTGAAAATGATTTTCACGACAGGAAAGATTTGGCTCCCAATGTCTGTGCCGTGTATGTAGAAGAGGACTGGCGCTGCCGCGGAATCGCAGGGGAAATGCTGGATTTTGTGTGCAGGGATATGGAAGCTTTGGGGATTTCCACCCTCTACCTGGTCACGGACCACACATCCTTTTATGAGCGGTATGGTTGGGAATTTCTGTGTATGGTGCAGGGTGACGGCGAGCCTGACATGACAAGGATGTATATCCACCGCCACCTTATTTCATGAAACTTGAACCTTATTGCGGCAGAAGCCTGAAGATTTGCCACATATCTCCGCCTGCAAAATAATGTATTAACATTTCAAGGTATAGTTTGGAGCATGTAAACATATAAAAAGTGTAAAGCCTTAATAATCCAATAAGGACTTTACACTTTCGGTTACTGGTTACGATTCAGTTACTTTTTGAGAATCCCCATTGCCTCATCCTCAGATGGTCTATGAGTCTCAATAAAAACTATAAATTCATTGATTTTATCGGCTGGCCATCCTTCTTGAGTCAATTTGATGATAATATTTGTTGCTTTAGTCGCTGTCATATAATCACCTGCTTTCTATAAACGCCGGTTACTGTATCATGTATCTGGTACTTTCATTATAACAACCTTTGCCCAATGTGTAAAGCCTTTATTCAATGTCAAGGTATTTTGATGACGCATCCTTTGGTCAGGAGAACGGCTATTTCTGTGTCTTATTACTATCCTTGCCGATAGAGTATCCTATCCCAAAACTGTCCTACCTGTTCTCCTGCACCATAACACTCACCCTGCTCTGCATGACTTTAGTCACCTCTTCCAGGGACTTGCTGCCGTTTAAAAAACTTTCAGCCTCCTGGGCGATAATACTCATCACATGGGCCTGAAGGTCATCCACCGATGCAAACTCCGCCTGTGATATCAGTTCCAGCAGTCCTTCTGTTTCTTCTTCCGTGGCATAGTCGTATGACGCTTCTACCATCTCTCCGCTCAGATCCTCATAACGCATGGACCATTTGGGCTTCGTCATGGGACTCCCGTCCTGTCCCTGCTCTATTTCCCCCTCATGCATCCAGTATTCAGGCGTCACGGCATACGCCAGCACATCCTCCATCAGGTCCTTTCGGACAGGCATATTTGCCAGGGCTCCATAGTCCGCCTCTCCCTGGGACAGGAAACTCTCGATAAACTGCCAGGCTCCGTCCTTATGCTGTGATTTTGACACAATGCCAACCGCATTAAATGCCCCCATTCCATATCTGGGACTGCCATCCGGAGACGGATAACCAGCGAAGGCCACATCTTCACCGGAACGTGAAACATACCTCATATAATCAAATATGTTACACACAAACTTCTCATAAAACAGCGGCCTTTCCTCTTCCCCGAAAGTATCCTGCTGCGTCTGGCTCACGGAATATTCTCCCAGCCACTGTATCAGTTTTCTGAATTCTTCGGAGTCAAAATGGCATGCCCCGCTTTCTTCGTCAATGAAAGTATCCATAATGTAATCCCCGCAGAAATTCTCCAGGTTCCAGCGGAAATTCCTTTTGCTCAGCTTCCTTCCCGGAAACTTTTCCGTCAGCGCCATCACATCCTCCATCGTCCATCCTGCCTGACTGCCCGTCTCAGAAGCATCCCCCACCAAAACAGTGCACATAAACTCAGACGGAATTCCCAACAGCCTGCCGTCTATGATGTATCTCTCCAAAGGTTTTTCCAGAAAGTCTTCCCGCTTCATGTTGCTGCTGTCATCCAAATAGGCATCCAGATTTTCCAGCACCTGTTTCCTGCCATACTTCTCCACATTCAATGGCAGCAGAAGCAGCATGTCCGGCGGACTGGAAGAAACCAGTTTTGCATCCAGCCATGCTTCATCCTCGTACAACTGCACGGTGACATGATAAATCTCACTCTCCCTGTTGAACCGAATCACCGCGTCCTCCAGTTCCCCAGGGCAGCTGTCCCAACAGGCCAGAAGCAGCTCCTGCCGCTCAGGAATCTCCTCTGTCCCCTTCCTTTCCAGAAGATAGACATCATTCCCATATCCCTCATCCCGGTATGCCGCAAACAGCCTGCCTTCTGACAGCCACCTCACCGGCCGCCTTGTCCAGGTTGCTGTCCCCCCAGCGAAGCAGTTCCTTCCATGTATCTTCTGCCGGACTATAACAGTATAAAATGCCGTCTCTTCCGCTGTAAAGCATCCCTCTGCCCGAACCATAAAAATCGCCGGTAATCAAATCTTTCCCATCCAATCCTTTCATGGAAAGAATCCGGGGACGGAAAGAACTGCCCTCTTCCACCAGCTCATATATCCTGCAGATATTTTGTTCAGGACTTTCTGTCAAATAATAAACCCTGCCGCCTTCCCCCTCCAGCAGCCTTTCCGCACTATAATCCTTATCGTCAGGGCGGATACCGCTGACGTCGGCTTCCCCGATTATTTTCCCCTCTCCGTCCACTGCCAGAACCTCATCTCCCATCAGAAGAAATACACGGTCTCCGCCTGCAGCCAGCAGTCCGGGAACAGCGGAAAGCCTGGTATATACCGCATGCCTGCCCTCCAGGGAAAGGCTGTATTCCTCGCTGCCGTCTTCACCATACCTGGTCAGTGTTCCTCCTTCCAATTCTATGGTTCCGGAATCCTGTTCGTTCATGGCCGCCCTATAGCAATATACGCTGCTTTCTGCATCCACTGCATAGTCCAGCAATCCCTCTGTACCGGGTACCCCCGCTCTGCCTGTTTTCCCGGGCATGCCTCCTTCCTCCAACGGTATCCTGTACAGCGTTCCATAATCAATATAATACAGCCAGTCAGCATTATTTTTAATATTGATTCCCCAATGTGCCGTGCCGGTAAGTAATTCGGCCTCATAGACACAGCCGTCAATCCCCCGCTGATGTTCGTCTCTGCCGCAGGCGGACAGGGACATCACTGCTGCCAGAAGCATGCAGCAGACCTGAAATACTTTTATCCGCTTTATCATATCAGCTCTCCACATCCGCTCCGAATCTACTACTCCTGTATCAGTGTACTCACTCTGTTCTGTATCACTTTCGTCACTTCTTCCAGCGCTTTATCTCCGCTGAAATAGCTGCCCATCTCTTCCGCGATAATACCCGTCACCTCCGACTGCAGCCGGTTATCCGAAGAAAAATCCGTATGCCCTATCATATCCAGAAATCCCTCTATTTCCTCCTGGTCAGCACAGTCATAAATACATTCCACAACATCTCCGTCTAAATTCTGATAGCTGAACCGCCATTTCCATTTTTCCTCTGGATTTCCATCCTGGTCCAACTCTACCTCACCATCTACGATCCAATATTCCGGGGTAGCGGCATCCTCCAGTATCCCCTCCAGAAGATCTCTGCGGCAGGGCATATAGACAGGGGAATCCCAGAAATCTTCCCACTTCCGGGACAGGAAAAACTCGATAAACTGCCACGCCTCTTCCCGGTACCGTGATTTTGACACAATCCCCACCGCGTTCAGGGAGCTTGCCCGATACAGCGGCTTTCCATCTGCAGAAGGAAAGCCTGTCATCGTCGTCCCCTCAGCCCGTGCCTCATGCCTTAAATAATCAAGGAAGGTAAATACACTCTGTTGGGAAACCAGAGGATCCTCCACCTCTTCCCTGTCATAATAACCGACGCCGCTTCCGCAATGCTCCGACAGCCATTTTACAAAATTCCGAAATTCTTCCGAATCAAAATCGCAGGTTCCGCCATCCCTGTCAATGAACCGTTCCATGATATAATCCCCGAAGATACTGTCCAAATTACCGTAAAAGCTGTTCCCGTTCAGCTTTCTCCCTGGATACGCCTCTGTCAGGGCCACCATATCTTCCACTGTCCAGCCTGCCCTGGAGCCAACCTCTGCGGTGCGGCCCAGCAGCACAAAACACATAAATTCATCGGGAATCCCCGCCAGTCTGCCTCCCACCGTATATCCCTCCAGCACTCCTTCCAGAAAATCTTCCCGTTTCAGCACACTGCTTTCACTCAGGTATGAATCCAGATTCTCCAATACCTGCTTCTCCATATATTTTGCCACATCCAGATTCGACAGATCCAGCATGTCCGGAGGATTCGACGACGCCAGTTCGGTATCCAGCCTTATAATCCCCTCTTCTCCCTCATATATCTGCAAGTTAATGCGGCAGGCGGCATTTTCCCGGTTGAACCGCAGTACCGCATCTTCCAGGTCCGATGAATAATAATCTGCACAGGCCAGAACCAGTTCTTCCTTCTCAGGCAGATCCTTCACCTGCTTTCTGCCCAGAAAATAGTATTCATCTCCATCTGAACGCAAAAACACCGCCAGCAGCCTGCTTTCCGAAACCCAGACCAGCTCCTGGGCATCCCCTGGCAGATCGCTGTCGTTCCACCGCATGATCGCCTGCCAGATACCGTCCTGCGCCTGAAACCGGTACAGAACGCCATCCGACCCGCTATACAAAACTCCGTATTGGGATCCATAGAAAGAACCAAGAGAGAAATCTTTCCCTTCCAACCCCTTCAGGGATATGGCCTGAGGGCGGTCTGTACCGTCTGCAAATTCATAAAGAGACCGTTTCCCGTTGTCTTCTGACAGGTAACAGACTCTTCCTTCTTCCCCTTCCAGCAGTTTTTCTACCCCATAATACCCACTGTCAGGACGATGGATGCTGATATCAACTTCGCTGATCATGTTACCCGATTCGTCCACCACCAGAACCGAATCTCCGCACAGCAGAAATACCTGCCCTTCACTGCCGCAGGCCAGGAAACCGGGAACAGAATAAAGGCCGCCGTATACTGCTTTCCTGCCATCCAGGGCCAGGCAGTAAGCTTCACTGCCGTCCTCCCGGTATTTGCTCAGCGTCCCTTCTGCCAGCTCTACATTACCGGATTCCAGCCAGTTTATCCCGGCTCTGTAGCAGTAGACACAGCCCTCTGCATCTACCGTATAGTCCAGGACTTTTTTCTGGAAGCCCGTTCCCTCCCCTTCCGGTTTGCCATCCCCTTCCAGGGGAATCCTGTATAAATCGCTGTCGTTCCCTATGTAATACAGCCAATTGCCGCTGCTTTTAAAATTTTTTCCCCACTCCTCCGTGCCGGAAAGCAATTCAGCCTCGTAGATGCAGCCGTCAATCCCCCGCTGCCGCTCTTCCCTGCCGCAGGCGGACAGGGACAGCACTGCTGCCAGAAGCATGCAGCAGACCTGAAATACTTTTATCCGCTTTATCATATCAGTCCTCCACATCCGCTCCGAATCTACTACTCCTGTATCAATGTACTCACTCTGTTCTGTATCACTTTCGTCACTTCTTCCAGCGCTTTATCTCCGGTGAAATAGCTGCCCATCTCTTCCGCGATAATTCCTGTCACCTCTGACTGGAGATAGTCGTCCAAAGAAAAATCCGTATGCCCTATCATGTCCAGGAATCCCTCTATTTCCTCCTGGTCAGCACAATCATAATACTCGTAATCCACTATCTCCCCCTTCAGACTCCGGTAGCTCCCTTTCCATTTCCACCTTTGCTCCGGTTCTCCTTTGCCGTCCTTCCGCACTTCCCCATGATCCGTCCAGTATTCCGGAACCGTGGCATCCTCCAATATCGCCTCAAGCAAATCCCGCCGGGTCGGCATATACAGGGCACTCTCCCACTCCTGTCCCTCATCCTGGCACAGGAAATATTCGATAAACTGCCATGCCTCTTCTTTATGCCGGGATTTTGAAATGATTCCCACCGCATTTACCGTGCCGCCGCGATGTAACGGCCGGCCATCTGCCGACGGGAACCCCATCATCGTCATCTCCCCGTCAGAGCGCGAAACATAATGAAGGTATTCCAGAAGCGTAAACACTCTTTCCTGAACAGTAAGGGGGGCCTCCACTTCCTCATAATCATAATAACCTGTCCCGCTCCCTGAATGCTCCGCCAGCCACTGCACCAGGCTGCGGAATTCTTCTGAATCGAACCTGCATGCTCCGTTTTCCCAGTCTACAAATTGCTCCATCACATAGCTGCCGCAGATATCCTCCAGATTTCGGCTAAAGCTATAGCCATTCAGTTTCCTTCCGGGATACCTCTCTGTCAATAACATGATGTCCTCCAATGTCCACCCTGCCTTTTCTCCCACCTCAGCCGCATTGCCGAACATGGTAAAACACATGAATTCAGACGGTATCCCCACCAGCCTGTCCTCCACCGTGTACCCCTCCAGAACCCCTTCCAGAAAATTCTCCCTCCCCAGCTTTTCGCTTTTCTCCAGGTATATGGACAGGTCTTCCAGTGCCCGTTTTTCACTGTATTTCTTTACGTCCAGCCCCCAGAGATTCAGCATGTCCGGCGGGTTGGAGGAAGCCAGCCCTGCATCCAGCCTGGCAAGCCCATCCTCTCCCTCGTACATCTGCAGGGTAATATGGCAGCTGTCATTGGAACGGTTATAGGCAATTACCGCATTCTCCAGATCATTGGTGTACATGTCATAGCAGGCTAAAACCAGTTCTTCTTTCTCTGGAATTTCTTCCAGACTCTTCCTTTCCAGCAGATATAATTCTCTTGCGGCAACGTCACTTCCGTGGCTGGAAAATAATGCAAACAGCCTGCCCTCCGAATCACGGACTACTTCCAGGGCATCCTGCCACAAATTACTGTCACCCCATCGCAGCAATGCTTTCCAGATACCCTCCTTCGCGCTGTAACGGTACAGAATACCGTCTGCTCCGCTGTACAGCAGCCCCTGGCAGGAACCATGGTAATAGCCGAGAGACAAATCTTTTCCTTCCAGCCCTTTCATCTGCATGGCACGCGGACGGTATACACCGTCCTCATCCACAAGCTCATAAACTGTCCGCCTTTCCGCAACCTCCGACAGATAATAAACTCTGCCGTCTTCCCCTTCCAGCAGCCGCTCCACTACATCTTCCTGACTCACAGGCCGAATGGCGCTTATATCAATTTCGCACAGCATTCTCCCATCCCTGTCTATTACAATGATCTCGTTGCCGCTCCGCAGAAATACCCTTCCCCCGCTTCCAGAGGCCAGGAACCCCGGGATCTCATATAAAAAAGGATAAGAATCCTCCCTGCCGTCCAGAGAAAAGCTGTAATCCTCGCTCCCGTCCGCCCTGTGTTTCGTCAACACCCCACCCTTCAGTTCCACTCTGCCTTCCTGCCAGTCCATAACCGGCTTGAAGCAGTACAATGCCCCGGTCTCGTCCACTGTATAATCCACAGTCTTCCCGCTATCGAATACCTTCTCTCCCGCCTTTGCCGCCAGGCTTCCATCCTTCAGCGGGATGCGGTATAACATATAATCCTCTACATAATACATCCACTCACCGCCGACCTTAAAATTCCAGCTTCTGGACGTTGTAACGGTGCCGGAGAGCAGTTCAGCCTCATAAATATAACCGTCAATCCCCCGCTGATGCTCCTGCCTGCCGCAGGCGGACAGGGACAGCAACGACGCAAGCAGTACAAAGTAAATTATAAATGATAGAATCCTCTTTCCCATACCTGCCAATCTCCTGGTTTATTCCTGTAATGAAGCACGAGCATCCAGCCTGGACTTTCGACCAGGCTGGATATCGGGATGTTTTAAAAGAACTGACATGTTCTTCTTCGCTGCAGTGTCCCATATCGTCAGATCCTCTTTGTATCAATTTTATAGGGTGACAGCTTTCTTGTCAAAGGATTCTTTTTCAAAACTGAACTACAAGTTCTCCTGCACCAGTGTGCCCACTCTGTTCTGCATGACTTTAGTCACCTCTTCCAGAGATTTATCCCCGTTAAAATAACTTTCCGCTTCCTCGGCAATGATGGCGATGATATCTTCCTGCACCCCGTCTTTCAGCGAAAAATCTGTATGTGCGATCATATCCCTCAAAGCGTCCGCCTCCTCACGGGCGGCAGATGTATACAGATATTCCACAAGCTCCCCGTCCAGGTTCCAGTAACTTCCGCCCCATTTCCATTTTTCCTCCGGGTTGCCCTCACTGTCTGTCCTGGCTTCCCCGTCAGTCATCTGATATTCAGGGGTCATGGCATCCCCCAGCATCTTATCCAGCAAATCCCTGCGGCTGGGAAAGTAATACGCCGACTCCCATGTGCGCTCCGCCTCCTCGGACAGGAAGTATTCAATAAACTCCCATGCCCCTTCCCTGTGCCCGGATTTTGCCGGGATGCCCACCGCGTTAAAGCACATCCCATGGTACAGGGGGCTTCCGTCCATAGAGGGATAACCCATTGATGTCACATTCTCCCCGGAACGGGAGACATAAGAAAAAAAGTCATGGATTTTCCTCACAATCGCTGTTCCGACCAGGGGATTCTCCACCTCTGCGACGCCGTAGTAGCCTGTCAGTATCCCGGAATGGTCTCCCAGCCATTGCATCAGGCTGCGGAATTCCTCCGATTCAAAGCTGCATTCCCCTTTTTCCCAGTCAATGAACGTGTTCATAATATAATCTCCGCAGATATCTTCCATATTGCTGTGAAAACTTCGTCCGTTCAGCTTTCTGCCCGGGTACTTTTCCGTCAGCCCCCGGATGTCCGCCAGCGTCCATCCAGCTTCTGAACCCACCTCAGAGGTATGCCCAAGCAGCGTAAGACATGCAAATCCCGAAGGGATCCCCACCAGGCGCCCGCCAACGGTATAGCTCTCCAGAATCCCCTCCTGGAAATCCCCTGGGCTCAGCTTTGTGCTGCCTTCCAGATATACGGATAAATCCTCCAGAACCTGTTTCCCGCCGTATTTTGCCACATCCAGATTGGACAGGTTCAGTAAATCCGGTGCGTCGGAAGAAACCAGATCCGCATCCAGCCTCACATTTCCCTCCTCACCTTCATACAGTTCAATGGTGATATGATACCTGTCGCTGGCGCGGTTAAACCGTATCACCGCATCCTCCAGTTCATCGGAATACATGTCCCAGCAGGCCATGGACAGTTCCTCTTTTTCGGGAATCTCCCCCGAAGTTTTTCTCTCCAGCAGGTAAACCTCATTATGATAGTCGCCTCCCTCATAACGGCTGAAAAACGCAAGCAGCTTATCCTCAGAAGTCCAGGCCAGCGTCACGGCATCCTGCCACAAATTGCTGTCACTCCACCGCAGCAGTGCCTGCCAGGCTCCTTCCCGGGCGCTGTAACGGTACAGGATGCCATCCTTCCCGCTGTACAGGAGCCCCTGGGGAGAGCCGTAAAAATAACCGCCTGTCAGGTCTTTCCCTTCCAGCCCCTTCCTGTTCATTGCCTGGGGACGGCAGATGCCGCCTTCCTCCACAAGCTCATAAATATTTCGCCACCCGCTTGCCTGTGACAGATAGTATACTCTGCCGTCCGCCCCTTCCAGCAGCCTTTCCTCCCCGGAATAACCATCGTCAGGACGAATCGTGCTGATGTCTGCCTCACACAGAAGCTTTCCTTCCCTGTCTATTACAAGGATTGCGTCCCCGCTCCTCAGGAATACCCTGCCCCCGCCTGCCGCCAGGAAACCTGGCGCAGAAGGGAGACTGGAACAGGTGTCCTTCCTGCCCTCCAGGGAAAAACGGTAAACCTCACTGCCGTCTGCACCATACTTAGTCACGGCGCCGCCCGACAGCTCTATTTTACCATCTTCCCAGTTAGTGTCTGCGTTAAAACAGCACAATGCGCCATCCGAATCCACTGTGTAATCCTGAATCTTATCCAGACCCTGTACCCTGGCGCTTTTCTCCCACTGGGGCGCATCGCCTTCCAAAGGCATTCTATATAGATAAAAATCAATATCCATATAATACAGCCATCCGCCTCCGGCTTTAAAATTACTTCCCAGGCTCTCCGTGACGGGGAGCAGCTCCGACTCGTAGAGACAGCCATCAATCCCACGCTGGCGCTCTTCTTTGCCGCAGGCTGAGAAAACGAGCACAATTGCCGCAAGGATAATCCAGTTGCAAACAGTCATTTTTTTCATAGATATACCCCCTCTGGGTAGATACTACAGACTCTCCTGCACCAGGTTTCTTACCCGGTTCTGGATGATTTCGGCAGTCTCCTTCACACTCCGGCTGCCATCCAGATATCCGGCGCTTTCCTCATCGATGATATCCAGCACTCTGTCCTGTGCGCCACCCCGGGGCGTAAAGTCAAGCACCTCAATTATCTCCAGCAATGCGTCCGCCTGTTCCTGAGACATATAATAATACAGAACTTCCCCGTTGCTGTCCCAAACCCTTGCTTTCATGAATGGGCCGGACAGCGCATTTCCCTCCATGTCTATGGATCCGTCCATCATCCGGATAGAGCCGTCCTCGTTATAGAAATAATCAGGGGTCATTTCCTCGTCCAGCTCCCGCTGAAAGATATCCTTCCGGCTGGAGAAATAATAGGCTGGAGCTTCCTCCCTGGACAGGAAATATTCCAGGAACTGCCAGGCTCCTTCCTTATGTCTGGAGCGGGATGTGATGCACAGCGCATTCTGCACCTCCACGGGGATACAGGGACGCCCCTCCGAGGTGGGATGTCCGATAAAGGTAAGCTCTTCCCCCAGCTCACGCTCATATCGGGCCCGGCTGCTCAGATCCGTGATGCCATCCATGTAGAGCAGGCAGTCCTCCGCCAGATATTCCCAGGTATCATCGAACTGTCTGTGAATCCGGTTCAGATATCCTTTCAGCCATTCCAGAAAGCCGTGGAATTCTTCACTGTCAAAAGTACATTCCCCGCTCTCCCAGTCTATGTAATGCTCACACAGATAGATTCCGAACAGCCTCCTTACCAAAAATTCATCGCCAATCTGAAGGAGCCTCCTGTCCGGATACTTTTCCGCCAGCGCCATTACTTCTTCCCCCGTCCATCCGGTATCCGTCCCCACCTCCGACGCCCTGCCGAATACTGTGGCGATGTAAAAGCTCCTCGGAATACAGACAAGCCTCCCGTCTATGGTATTGCTCTCCAGAAGCCTGTCAAAAAACATATCCCTGTCCAGGGCATCACTGGCTTCCAGAAACGGCGCCAGATCCTCGAAGGTCTGCTTTTCCCCATAAGACACCACATCCAGCCAGTTCACGTCCACCAGATCCGGCGGATTGGAGGATACCAGGCGGCTGTTCAGTTTTGTGTCTATCTCGTCTATCCCATATTGCTCCAGGGTAATATGATACCTGTCATTTTCCCGGTTGAACCGGCTGACCCACTCTTTTAATTCATCGGAAATATACTCAGTAGCTGCCAGCACCAGAATCTCTTTTTCCGGCAGCTCCGACACGGCCGTCCTGGACAACTGATAGAAAACGGAATTGAAATTCTCTGAAATCACATCCCGAAGCATCACCGTAAAATGTTCCTCATCTGTCTGTACCAGTTCATTCGAATTTGTATTGGGGCTGCTGAGATTGCTGTCACTCCAGCGGAAAACCGGCTCCCAGGCTGCTGTTTCTCCCCTGTACTGATACACCATGCCGTCCGAACTGTCACACAGAAGCCCGTATGCCGAACTGTAGGGTATCCCTTTTTTGCCCGGGATCTCCTTCAGCGGGGAATCCTCCGCTCCCGTTACCTCATAAATCCCCCATGTCTCATCATTGCTCCCATACCAGGACCGGGCGGTACAGTAATAAATCCTCCCTGCGTCACCGGTGGCAAGCCGCTGCGCGCCTTCGGTAAATTGATAATTTTCTACCGAAACAGTATCTTTTATCTCACCCTTTTCGTCTATCCAATAAAGTGCATCTTCCGACAGCAGAATAAGCTGCCCATTCCCGTCCATCTCCAGACACTTTCCGTACCAGGAAATGTTGATATCAGGAAAGGGCTTCTGCCACTCCTGACTCCAGCTTCCCTTCTGCTTCACCAGCGTACATCCCGCCGGCACGGACTGCCAGTCCTTAGTCGTGGAATAATTCATCAGGACATAATACACTGCCCCGTCCTGTCCCAGTACATAATCCGTCACGTTGGAATTGCTCGTCAGCAGTTTGCGGTTCCCAAAATCCATATTTTCTTCCAACGGAAGACTGTATATACCCCCGTTTGCCATAAACCAGAGGGAATCGTTATCCACCTTCAGCCCTTCTATCTGATACTCTTCCTCTGCCGGCAGCTGCCTGGCCTGATAGATATATCCGTCTATGCCCAGCTCAGGCGTCCCTTCTGTCTTACCGCATGCCGTAAGAAAAAGCATAAAAAACAGCAGCAGGAAGTACATTCCATGCTTCTTCGATTCCCGGAACCATCCTCCGCTGTCTCCCGCAGGATTCCCCCCTTCTTTTCCGCTGCAGCCCGCCAGACACATACAGCCAAGCATCGACAGGAAGAAAAGCTGCTTCCTTATAAAAGCACCCCTTTTCATATAAAACACCTCTCACGCTCCGATTTTTAACCAGCCGGTCTCGTCGCCCGGATTCCTGCGGCAAAGCACCTGCCCCGCCCCCTCTTCCGTAAACGATGAAGAGACCGCCAATCTCCGGCGGTGTTCCTGTCTGCCGCATGCGGACAGGAACATCGCCGGTTTTCATCCGCTTTTCATACCGGCCTTCCATATCTGTATTGTATCATAAGCTCTTTTTAACAAAAAACAGGGAAACCCTTTAAGAATTTTTTAAGATGGGTTTTTGAAAAATCTATTTCACCGCATCGAACGCCGCATCCAGAGCCGCAATCAAGTCCTCCGCCTTCTCGATACCGATGGAAAGCCGGATTGTGTTGGGCTTAATCCCCTGATCCAGGAGTTCCTCCTCCGTGCACTGGCTGTGGGTGGTGGTGGCGGGATGAATCACCAGGGACTTCACGTCCGCCACATTCGCCAGCAGTGAGAAAATCGCCAGGTTATCGATAAACTTCTGTGCCGTTGCCGCATCTCCCTTAATTTCAAAAGTAAAGATAGAGCCGCCTCCGTTGGGGAGATATTTCTGATACAGCCCGTGGCTGGGCTCACTTTCCAGCGAAGGATGGTGCACTGCCTCCACCTGGGGATGTTTCGATAAATAATCCACGATTTTCAGTGCATTGCTCACATGTCGCTCCACTCTGAGGGAAAGTGTCTCCAGTCCCTGCAGGAAGATAAAGGCATGGAAAGGCGAAAGAGTAGCGCCTGTATCCCTCAGGATAACCGCACGGATATAGGTCACAAATGCCGCCGCTCCCACCGCATCCGCAAAGGAAACACCGTGATAGCTGGGATTTGCCTCCGAAATCCAGGGATAACCGCCGGATGCCTTCCAGTCAAAATTGCCGCTGTCCACAATGACGCCGCCGATGGCAGTGCCGTGGCCTCCGATAAACTTGGTGGCGGAATGTACCACGATATGGGCACCATACTCAATGGGTCGGATCAGGTAAGGCGTTGCAAAAGTGGAATCCACCACCAGCGGAATATTGTGCTTATGCGCAATTGCTGACAGTTCCTCCAGGTCAACCAGGTTGGAGTTGGGATTTCCTAGCGTCTCAACAAAAATAGCCTTGGTATTCTCCTGAATGGCCGCCTCGAAAGAGCCTTCCGCCTCCGGGTCTACAAAAGTAGTACTGACACCGCTGGTCAGGGGAAGGGTGTGGGCCAGCAGGTTATAGGTGCCCCCGTAGATTGTTTTGGATGCCACGATATGCTCCCCCGCCTTGGCCAACGCCTGAAAAGTATAGGAGATAGCCGCTGCCCCGGATGCCACCGCCAGAGCCGCCACACCGCCTTCCAGAGACGCAATCCTGCGCTCAAATACATCCTGTGTGGGATTGGTCAGCCTGCCGTAAATATTTCCCGCGTCACGCAGCCCGAAGCGGTCTGCCGCATGCTGTGAATTGTGGAACACATAGGATGTGGACGCGTATATCGGCACCGCCCTTGCGTCCGTCACCGGGTCCGCCTGCTCCTGTCCTATATGTAACTGCCTTGTCTCAAATCCCCAGTTCTTAGAATCTCTGATATCTGCCATTTTTCTGTTCCTCCTCTTAATTATAGTCCCGCATCTGGCCTCCTGTTCTCGATTATAGCAGAGAATTTTCAGCTGCCTGGTGATACGCCTGTAAATCCTCCGGGGAATCGGACAGTCAGATGTCGTTTTATAGTACCGCATCCGACCTCCCATTCCCGGTTGCGGCAGAGAATTTCCCACCGCCCGGTGCCGGTGATGCGTCCGTAAATTCTCTGGGGTATCACAAGGACGGTTGCTGCTTTATCGTCCCGCATCCGCCCTCCGGTACCGGAACAAGGAGCCTTGCTGCTTGACGTATTCATACTAACATACTGGGATTTCATTGTCCAATATGGAAAAGAAATATCCGGTTATAACTTCATCCTATAACTTCCTGTAACTGTCTACAGCTATAATAACTGCATTTATAACTGCTTCTACAGCAGCATTTAAACATATATAGCATATGTAACAACTCATATGTAACCACATTTCGATATTACGAAAAAACGGTTGACAGATTCTCCTTTTCTGTTATAATAGTCTCATCTGAAACACATGTGGAAATCTGGTCACCCGCGCTGCGGCGTGTTCAATGGCGTCTCGCCTGTATTTTCACAGCTATTTTATTTATCAAAATATCAAAAGGAGATTCCCATGACACTGGAAGAGATGAAACGGTTAAAAACAGAAAAAGATAAAGCACTGCCGGAAAAAAACGACGGTCTCCCGGAAGAAGGGCATATTCCTGTGCCTTATCAGCTGAGCAGCGACGATCCGGAAAACCTGACGGGATGCGTCCGGGATGGCGCCCTAGATACAAACCAATGGAAACAGCCGGGAGAATATACCATAGAAGATTACTATGCCTGGCCAAAAGACCAGCGCGTGGAGCTCATTGATGGCACAATCTACATCATGGAAGCTCCAGGGGTTGTGCACCAGAGGATTGCAGGCAGAATCTTCTCACGGCTGGATGCCTCAATTGAGAAAAGAAAAGGCAGCTGCATCCCCCTGCCCTCCCCGGTGGATGTCCGCCTGGACTGCGATGATAAGACCATGATCCAGCCGGATCTGATCATTGTGTGCGATAAAGACAAGATCAAACGCTGGGGAATCATGGGTGCCCCTGATTTTATCCTGGAAGTCCTCTCCCGCAGTACCCGGAGAAAGGACTGCACGAAGAAGCTGCAGAAATACTGCGATGCGGGCGTCAGGGAATACTGGATCATTGACCCGGAGAAGAAAATACTGCTCACCTATGATTTCATGCACGACAATCTGCCCTGCATCTATCCCCTGGCGGGCACAGCTGGGCTGGCGCTTTACGATGGCGAATTACAAATTGACCTTGATGAAATCGCCGGAATGATTCAGGATTGGCCGGAATAAAGGCCTGGGAAATTTCCTGGAAGCACACTGCCCTCAGAGCCCCAGATACCCTTTCATGGCCTGTATATACCGCTCTCCCAGGCTGCTCATGATGGTATTTTTCCTGGTGATATACCCGATTTCCATCACGCTGTTGCGGTTCTGCCCGTCATCCTGGAAAGGAACCGCCACAAATTCATTCCCGTTAAGCTCTTCGCAGATAATCCCGGAGCACAGGGTATAGCCATTGAGACCCACCATGAGATTCAGCATGGTAGCGCGGTCATTCGCCTTAATCATCCGGGCATATTCGTTGGTGGAGAGGATTTCTTCCGCAAAATAGAAGGAACTGTTATCCCCCTGCTCAAAGGACAGGCAGGGGTAGTCTTCCAGCTGCGCAAAACAGATGGATGGCTCCCCTGACAGCGGATGCCGCTTCGAGAGGTAGACATATGCCTGACAGTCCAGCAGATGATGGAATTCCAAACCGGAGGATTTCAGCAGCTTCTCCATGGCGCTCCGGTTAAAATCACACAGGTACAGTACCCCAATCTCGCTCCTCATGGTACAGACATCACTGATTACCTCCGCAGTCTTCGTCTCCCGCAGGGCAAATTCGTATTTCGTCAGGTCGGCCTCCCTTGCCATGTCCACAAAAGCCTTCACCGCAAAAGAATAATGCTGAGTAGAGACGCCGAACTTTTTCTTCCGGGCGCCCCCTTTTCCGTATTTTTCCAAGACGCTTTCGTACTGACTGTAAATCTGCTTTGCGTAGAGCAGGAATTCCGTCCCATCGTTGGTCAGGGTAACCCCTCTGCCGCTTCTGTAGAAAAGCGTAATGCCCAGTTCCTTCTCCAGCTCCTTCATGGCACTGGTCAGGGAAGGCTGAGATACATACAGCTGCTCCGCCGCTTTATTCAGGGACTTGGTTTCCGCTATGGTTATCAGGTAATTCAGCTGTGTCAAAGTCATCTGGGTTTCCTCGTTTTGTCTTCGCAGGTTTACTCAGGCCCGCCAGAATTAATACTAACGGCAGAAAGCATTTGCCCAGGCTTGCCAATCTGCCCAGGCCGGGAACATGGAACACAAATATTCTGCCATAGCTATACTCGTGAGCGCATTCATTTTCCGGTTCTCTGTTCTGCATCATAGAACCAAGGAGATGATTCTATGATTAAAGGGACATTACAGATGCGCTCGTTTGTTATACATTTATGTTGGCAAATGTTTATAACCGTGAGTAAAAATGCAATCATGGCTGACAATCCGGCCATTTCATGCCGGGAATATGATCATATTGTATCACATTTCATCATCTCTGCCCAGCCTGAAAATTTCAACAGCCCGTTACCGCGCCTCATCCCCGTATCTTTCCCCAGCCTGTTAATGCGCCTCATCCCCGTATCTTTCCTGGAGCTTCCGGTTAATCTGCTCTGCCTGCCTGACGTCAATGATATAGTATGCCAGGAATGACAGCAAATAGACCCCCGCAACCGAAAGCACCATCATGACGATGCCCGGCAGGTCAAATTTCAGCCAGCCGAACCATCTGCCGCACAAAAGCATGACTCCGCACAGAGCCAGAAAGTGCAGAAAAATATTCAGAACCGCCGGAAGCCTTCCCTCTTCTTCCGGATGAAAGAAAGCGGTGACAGCCGCCGTCAGCAGCCCTGACAGCAGAATCTGCCACAGCGTCGCCGCCGGAATATCAGCATCCCCCTGAATGGCCATATTCAAAGCGCATATAAACAAAATTCCCGTTGTAATGTAGAGAAACCATTTTATAAAATCATACAGCCTTTTCAAATTCACACCTCCTGGCCCGTTTTCCTGCGGACATTTCACTAAAAGTACAAAACCTGTCTCTTTATGGGACACTAAAAACACAAAAGCCTGTGTCATTCGGCGAGCACTCCGTCAAAAGCGCCAAAAACTGTCCTCTTCGGCAGACATCCCGCCAAAATCCGGCAATCACATTTCTTTCTGCCTATATCCCCAGTTTTCTCTTCAGATTTATGATGTACTGCCGTGAAATGATTATCTTTTCACCGTTTTTCAGAGTTGTCTCGAATCTTCCGTTGAATATGGGCTTCAGATATGCTATTTTCGCCACGTTTACAATGGCGGATTTGGATATTCTCAGGAAATCCATATAGGAATAGGCTTCCTCAATTTCATACAGTTTTTTCCGGACCTCATAGACTTCCTGACCGGTATAGGCATATACTCTGTTATCCACCGACTCAAAATAGAAAATATCCTTTGGCTCCAGCTTCACGATCCTGTCCTCCGCATAGCCGGCCAGAACGTCTCTCCCTTTTCGCAGCGCCTGTATCAGGTTCATAATCTCATCGTCCAGGGATTTGCACCTTATGACAATCTCTTCTTCCTCACCCGCTTTCGGAGCCTCAATGGTTATCTTCATGCTTCCTCCCTATCTGTCTGTCCGCTTTCCGTATCTCAGGATTGCCACGCTCACCGCCAGCAATACGCCTCCGCATACAAACAGCAGCATTCCCTCCTGCGCCGCCCCGATATTCTTTCCGGCCACCTCCAGGTCTATCCCCATGGCGGTACGGTATTCTGATATTATTTCATCCGGAATTCCGCAGAATGTCTCATCCACGATTTTCCCGGTCATCACCTTCCGGAACATGGAGGCTCCGTACAGCACCGGTGTACATTTCATCATGCTTCCAATCGTATCGGAAAGCGTTCCCACCGGAATATAGATTCCCCCCAGGAACCCGACCAGAGTCCCCACCACTGTCCCCATGCCGCTCCAGGCGCCCTCGGATTTCACCAATACGGCCGGCACATACATAAATGCCGCATAGACGAAAGAATTCAGCAGAATCATTCCCAACAACTGCATATGAACGACAAACGAAAATACCGCCAGCCCCTTCGATACACAGTACCCTTCCGTAAGAAAAAGGGTTATGCCGCAGACCAGCACGGAATCAACCCATGCCGCAGCCACGTAGCCCGCCGCGATAACCGTCCTGCTGACCGGCGCCGTGTAAATGGAATTCAGTTTTCCGCCTGTTTTGTCCTTAATCATGACGGAATATGCCGCCAGCGTCACTGTCACAGCGTTGATGGACAGGATACCCGCACAGGTCCATGCCAGGACGGTCAGTTCCGCGTTCTTCCGGTCTGCCTGCATATCTCTGCCGGGGAACTGTCCCAGAAGCTCTGTGATGCTCTCTATATTCATGTCCCCCAGGAAAAATACCATCAGGCATATCACCACCAGCATAGACAGCAGGGAAAAAAAACGGCTCCTCTGTCACGGAAATACAGCTTCAGGTTTCGCCCCGTAATCGCCATAAACTGTTCCACTCTATTTCCCCCCTTTCTCCGCCAAATCCCTGCCCACGGCATTCAGAAAGACATCGTCCATATCCCCCAGTATCACTTCGAAGCCTTCTGCTGCATCCTTTACCGCCTCCAATATGGGCAGTGCCTCCAGCGTGGAGGGAACCGGAACGTCAAACACGCCGTTGTCCGGTTTCGGTGCCTTTATCCCCATACCTGCCAGCATGGCGGCAGTCTCTTCTCCCCTGCCTTCCTGACAGTAAATCCTCACTCTGTCCCTGGCATACTTTTCTTTCAGTTCAAAGGGTGTTCCCATGGTAATCAGATTACCGCCATCCATAATGATAATCTTGTCTGCCCCTGCCGCTTCTTCCATATAATGGGTGGTCAGAAACACTGTCATTTTCTCGTTTTTCTGCAAATCGGAAATCGTGTTCCATACGTCCAGGCGGGTGGCCGGGTCAAGCCCCGTAGTGGGTTCATCCAGGAAAAGCAGTTCCGGTGTATGCATCAGTGCAGCCGCTATCTCCACCCGCCTTTTCTGTCTGCCGGAAAGTGTCCGGTACCGCTTCTCCATGAGCCCCTCCAGCTTCAATATCTCACTCAGTTTCCCGCACTGGGATCTGGCCTCCCTCCTGGATGCCCCGTGCAGAATTCCCCTGCACATCAGATTTTCCCTCACTGTCATGATGTCGTCCAGACAGTTTTGCTGGTACACAATGCCCGTTTTCCGGCGAATCTCCTGGTTTCCCTTCCCCAATACCTCGCCGCAGACCTCCGCGCTGCCCCCGTCGGGTGCAAGCAGAGTAACCAGCATATTGATAACTGTCGTCTTCCCTGCGCCGTTCACACCCAGAAACCCCAGCAGAGTTCCTTTTTCCACCTCGAAGGACACCTGATTGACCGCGACCACATCATGATACCTCTTTGTAAGCTTATCCGCTTTGATGACCGCCATGTATTTTCCTCCCCTTCGGCTTCCTGCCCTCTCAGAACCGCAAACCGGATAAATATATACTGCACGCCGTTGAAATTCGCAGAAATCAACACAAAGCCACTATCATAATAGTGGCTTTAAGACCACCAGCCATATATGCCCGCCAAAGACACATTGGTAAATTCCGGCGGTCTCGAGCATGCGTTTTTCCGGAATTGGCTTTTGCTGATTTCCCTCTCACGCAAAAACAATTTCGGATCACTGCTTCCTTTAAAGGAATACGGACAGACATTTCTTTGGGATTATCATACCAGTCAGCAAAAAAGCGTTCAAGTACCTGAACGGTAAGTTGCATCACAGGGGCTGTAAGCTGCATCTGACCCTCCGTAGTTTATACTCACGTTCAAAAATATTCCACCTGTGGATTGCAACCGCACAGGTGGAAAATATTTGCCAGCCTAAATATATTACGGGCAAGCGTATGAGCAATACAAAACGCAAAAACGATATAATCAATATACTCACGAATATACCCATCCTCACGGACAGGACGGCAGTATCGGGTGCGCTCAGTTTTACAGGTTGGAAGGGGAAAGCCATAGTCCGTTTCCGCCTCACATCCGAATCACTCTGTCAGCAAATGCTGTTTCTTCTTCACGGTGAGTCGTGTAAATAACAGTAGCCCTGCTGTTTCTTATATAGTTCATTAACTTTTCGGCGTGTTCCCTGTCCAGGGACGCTGTAGGCTCGTCAAGAAGGATGATTTGCGCATTGCTGTTGGATGCAGCTCTGGCGGCATTGACTCTCTGCTGCTCCCCTCCTGAAAGCTGGGATATGGAAGAAATCTCACGGTCTGAAAAATCAGAGACCCCTGTGGCGTTTTTTATTTTCTCCAGGCTTATTTCAGCAAAACTGCCCATCGAAATATTATCGTCAATGGTAGTTTCGTAAAGCTGAGAAGCGGCGGGCATATAGGAAAAAATACCCTTTTCTCTAAAATATTCCGTATCACTTGCCGGGGATTTACCGAACAGCGTTATGCTGCCGGATGTGGGCGCATACATGCCCATAATACAGCGGAGCAATGTAGATTTTCCGCTGCCGTTCTCACCTGTTATTGCAATATGCTCCCCTTCTTTTATACTGAAATTGATACCCGAAAGAATTATTCTGCCCTCTGATTCAAAACATAAATTGTCAATTGCCAGGGCGCAGTTGCTGCCATAATCCTGGGATTTTTTATCCTGGGAATGCCTTTCTTCCCGGAAATGCTTTTCTTCCTGGGAATGTTTTTCTTCCATGGAATACTCCTCTCTTTTCAGGCTGAAAAGCTCCTTGCCATTGTCAATCGGTACGGTATTATAGGGGATATAGGTCGCCATCTGCTGCATATTCTGGGTTTGATTTCCTGATTCTTCAATAATACTTTTCACGGAAGTCAGATTCCCTCCCGCTATTTTTACACTGCCCGGCAAAAATCCTAAAACAGGATAGATAAATCCGCTTACCAATTCGCTTATTACTTTTTGCAGGGAACTATAAAGGTTATTCTTATTTAACTGCTCGGCCTGCACGCGGAAAATATCCCTTCTGGTCTGGTCAAAACGGTCTTTTATGATGCTTTGCAGACCGTTCATATTGATAAAATCCGCTTTATACATAAGCTCCTCGATATTTTTATTTTTTTCGGCTTCAAAGTCCTGGAGCCGGGAAGCATATTTTTCAGATATAGCATTGATCTTTTTACCTGCAATAATGGTTATGCCTATGTGGGCCAGAATAAAAAACATAACCGTATAATGAACCTGAACCGATAGAATCAACAGAGCGCCTGTTACGATCACACTGATTGCAAAACTGATCATCATAACCCATAATGAGAGGGCGGAATCGGTAAATGCGGTAATATTCTGGAGCAAATCTTCGTCCTTGTATTTTGCTTCTCTTTCGCCGTAGGGAAGCGCAAACAGATCCCTGTACAAATCCGCTGAACCTCTGTAAATAAGATTTGCACACATTACATTTCCATATACATTTATCATGTAATCCAATGTAAGCATTACGAAAGTTACCGCAATCAACGAAAAAATCATCCATGGAGTTACACTCATGCCGCTTTCTATTCTGCCCATAACAGACTGTATCATATATGGCGCAGTCAACGGCAGTGCAAAAGATATGAGAGAAAATGCCACCAACAAGGCCGCAAATTTCAGCTTATGATTTTTTAAAATAATAGCTGTGGATTTTAGTCTGTTTATCATTTTCATTGATTTTTTCCTCCGTTTTATAGTTCCGCATCTGCTCCGTCCAGTGCCCATGCATGCAGAAGTTTTTCTCCGCCTGTATCTGTTTTCCACGTCTTATTCTCTCACTGCCCAGGCATCCGGAGGATTTTCTCCGCCTGTATCCGTTTTCCACGTCTTATTCTCTCACTGCCCAGGCATGCAGAGAACTTCCGGCTGCTAAGGAAGTGAATTCCTAAGGAAACCGTACAATGTTCAGTCCCTGCATTACATATTAAGAATTTTCACAGAACCCTGGTCGTTATCATAAGTAAAATCCGTATGTGAGGACAGGATAAGTATCTGGGATTTTTCTTTAATCTGCGTGAGGATTTTTCCGAATATCTCCCCACGTGAGTCAGGGTCTATTGCGGAGAAACTTTCATCGGAAATGATTATGTCATAATCTCCGTAAAAGGCTCTGGCAAGACAGATTCTCTGCTGTTCTCCCGAAGACAGATTCAGCATGGAAACAGGGGTGTCTATCCCTTTTTGCAGTTGGGAAATCAGGGGATTCAGCCCTGTCTGCTCCAATGCAAAACTGAGTTTCCTTTCATCTGCGTTCCGAAACATTGTGATATTTTCTTTTATCGTGCCTGAAATAAGCTGAGGCTCCTGGCTTAAATATAAAATTCTGTCCCAAAAGGCGCTCTCCTTAATATTTTTCAGATTTTTGCCGTCACAGATTATAGTTCCTTCATAGCTTTTTAAGACATCTGCAAAAATTTTCAGCAGCGTGGATTTACCGCAGCCTGACGCTCCTTTTATCAACAGACATTCCCCTGATTTTAAGTTTATATTTAAGTTTTCGAAGAGATTTTGTTGGAATGCATTCTTTTCATTTTCATAGGAAAAGCTTAAATTCTGTGCTGAAATTGAAGTAATTTTTGTAATATCTTCAAGTCCATCGGATGCTTCTGCCTGTGGGGTCAGCAAATCGCTGATTCTGCTGTCCATGCCCTTAAGCTGCTGATACTCTGAAATACAGGCAGGAATCTGATACAGCGTATTGGTCAAAAATCCAACAGCCGCCAAAAGCGCAATGAAATCGCTGAGCCCAATGCTTCCTCTGGAAACTCCATATCCCCCGATCATCAGTATGACACAGGTATTCAAAAGTGTGTTTGCCGAACCTAAAATTCTCTGCATTGTCATTGTGCCCAAAATTTTTGCCTGGTCGATTTTATAGTCTGCAATCTCTTTTTGATAGGGTTTGATAACCTTTTCCCCATTGAGGACATAGGCTGCTTCCCGGTTTCGTACCAGCTCCGCATTGTGATTATAAATTGCGCCCATATGAAAATAAAGCTTTTCATTTTGTTCCGGCAGCTTTCTTCCCCTGTAGGCGCTTATTGAAATAGCCGCCAGGGATATGAAAAGGGTCAATGCCAGAAGCCATGGTTCAATTCTGATGACATATATACCTGTCAATATAACCGAAACGGCAGTTCCCAAAATTTTCAATATAAATCCCGAAAGCTGCTCAGAATATGTAAAAATATCATTCCGAAGAATGGGCAGCATTTTTTCGGTATTTTCATTGTTTTTATAATTTGAACCCAGCCAGATGTCTATGGCTTTTTGCTCCAGTGATTCTACCAGACTTTGCTTAACGGCCAAAGCCTTACTGTTTTGAAGGCAGAGAAGCAGCGCCGATATCATCAGGCTCCCTGCAAATACTGCAAATATACCCCATATTCTGCCCGGATTTTTTGTTAAAACGCTGTCCGCCAGAAGCCTTATGCACTCCAGATAAATGATACTCAGGCCTGCGCCCAAACAGACAGCAAGTCCCGCCGTAAACAAATTGCCGGCAGATTTTTTCAGTATGTCTTTTGATTCGGTGTTCATTTTTGTTTTCCCATCCTTATTAAATTTATGTTGTACGCAGTCTCCGATCGCCCATTTTGCGATAAATGTACTCAGGGACCGCCAGAATTTACTAATCTGTCCACGACGATCATATATGGCTGGCGGTTTTTCGTTGTTGGTTACTGCAAATCACAACAGCGTGTAGTATATATTCTATCATGAATATTTTCTAATGTACAGTCTTGAACACCCGAGTCTTCCATGTAAAAATTTTTCTACGAAATCTCTCATGGAGCAACACTGATGAAAAGATGCTGAGATTCATCCGTTACCACTTTGCAGCTTATGCAGGCAGCTACATTGAAGAACTGTCTCAGTACATAAAAAGAAGACAGCCCATGCACCCGCACGCCTGTCTTCTCTCCTGATACTATCCTTACGACGCATCACTCTTCCATATATTCCCTGTAATCCGCCTCGCTGGCGAACAAAACATATCTGCCATCCACCAGTCCCATGTATCCGTCTGACGTATTGTATCCCTTCATACAGCTTACCTCCTGTTCAAAATCAGATTTGTTTTTCTGTTCTAAACAGAAGATACCATATTTTGAGGGCTATAAAACTCCCTCAAAACACATGTTCGCAAAAAGTCCGAGGCAGCAGATCATTACACAATGTCTGACACGAATTCAGCTTCCTGTTCCCGCTGCAGGGAAAGTATCTTCATCTCTTCCAAAAGTTCCTCCGTTTTGCACAGAAGCAGCTCGGCATCCTTCTCCACCAGCCCCGTTTTCTTATATTTGCAGGTGAGGAAGGGCTTGCCATATGCAGTAAAAGCAAGGTCCTTACCGTATTTTTTCAAAAGCTCGGGAAC
The DNA here is from genome assembly GCA_002490995.1 of Lachnospiraceae bacterium UBA7188. Taxonomy (GTDB): domain Bacteria; phylum Bacillota; class Clostridia; order Lachnospirales; family Lachnospiraceae; genus Acetatifactor. The sequence goes on along the minus strand of DKVC01000051.1, from coordinate 5,966 downwards.
CCGGGAAGGGTCAAGATCCGCATCCGGGCGGAAGGTGACGGCAATTTTTTCATTTTTTCCCTTCACATCCGTCACATAGAGCTTATGGGCCGCCACCCGGATCAGGGCGATTCGGAGCAGATTGTCCACGGACTTGGGTATCTCCCCGAAGCGGTCCAGCAGCTCATCCTTCATGTCGTCCCGTTCTTTACTGTTCTCAATACCGGCTATCCGTTTATAGATATCCAGTTTCTGCACCTCATTGACAATATAAGCCGGCGGAATAAATGCATCCACATCCAGGTCGATGATAGTGGCGAAATCCTGGGGTGCCCTGCCTCCCTTTAATGTCTGCACGGCCTCGTTCAGCATCTTGCAGTACAGATCATATCCCACGGCCTCCATGTGCCCATGCTGGCGCACCCCCAGAAGGTTCCCGGCTCCCCTGATCTCCAGGTCCCGCATGGCAATCTTGAAGCCGCTGCCCAGATCCGTAAATTCCCGGATGGCTGCAAGCCGCTTTTCCGCCACCTCCTTCAGCATCTTGTCCCGCTTATACATCAGGAAAGCATAGGCTGTACGGTTGGAGCGCCCCACCCTCCCCCTGAGCTGGTAGAGCTGGGACAAGCCCAGATTGTCGGAATCATGGATGATCATAGTATTTACATTGGGGATATCCAGACCAGTCTCAATGATGGTAGTGGCCACCAGCACATCAATCTCCCCATTGATGAAATCGTACATGATTTTTTCCAGTTCATGCTCCTTCATCTGGCCGTGGGCATAGGACACCACAGCCTCCGGCATCAGTGCGGCAATCTGTGCGGTTACATCTGCAATATTATTCACTCTGTTATACACATAGTAAACCTGCCCGCCGCGCACCAGTTCCCTGGAGATGGCCTCCCGCACCAGCTCCTCATTGTACTCGCACACAAAGGTCTGGATGGGCTGCCTGTCCCCCGGCGGCTCCTCCAGGATGCTCATATCCCGGATGCCAATGAGGCTCATGTGGAGGGTTCTGGGAATGGGTGTGGCAGTCAGGGTCAGCACGTCCACATTTTCTTTCAGTTTCTTGATTTTTTCCTTATGAGTCACGCCGAAGCGCTGTTCCTCGTCAATAATCAGCAGCCCCAAGTCCTTGAACTGCACATCCGCCGACAGTACCCGGTGGGTGCCGATGACGATATCCACCTGGCCTTTCAGCAGGTCTTTCACCGTCTTTTTGATCTCTCCCGGAGTCCTGAAACGGCTCATCAGGTCCACACGGATGGGATAGTCCTTCATACGCTGGACAAAGGTGGTATAATGCTGCTGGGCCAGGATGGTGGTAGGCACCAGGTACACCACCTGTTTTCCTTCCTGCACTGCCTTGAACGCGGCGCGGATGGCAATCTCCGTCTTGCCGTAGCCCACATCGCCGCAGATCAGTCTGTCCATGATTTTCATGCTCTCCATGTCCGCTTTGGTGTCCTGGATGGCGGCAAGCTGGTCCTCCGTCTCTTCGAAGGGAAACATCTCCTCGAACTCCCGCTGCCATACCGTATCCTTCTCAAAGGGATGTCCCTGGCTCTGCTGCCGCAGGGCGTACAGCTCCACCAGATCGGTGGCCACTTCGTTGACGGCGCTTCGGACTTTCGTCTTGGTGCGCTCCCATTCTTTGGAGCCCAGTTTGTTCAGCTTTGGCTTTTTCGCATCGGCGGAGGCATATTTCTGAATGACGTCAAGGCCGGTGGCAAGGACATAGAGATTTCCCCCGTCCCGGTATTCGATCTTGATGTAGTCTTTGACCACACCCTCCATCTCCACCTTGTCAATCCCCTGGTAAATCCCCAGGCCGTGGCTCTCATGCACCACATAGTCCCCGACCTTCAGCTCGTTAAAGTCCTTGATCTTCTGGCCCTGGTAAAGCTTCTTCGCTTTTTTCTTCTTTTTCTCCGCTCCGAAAATATCCGTCTCCGAAAGCACCACGAATTTCAGCAGCGGATACTCGAATCCCTTATTCACATGGCCGTAGTAAGTGAGCACTTCCCCGGGAAGCACTTCCCGCAGGGGGTCCTCCGTGTATACCGCGGAAATCTCCTGATCCCGCAGATCCTCCGCCAGGCGCTTCGCACGCATGCGTGATCCGGACAGAAGCAGCACCCTGTAGCCGTTCCTGCGGAACATCTTCAGATCTTTTACCAAAGCTTCGAAGCTATTGTTATAGGGCGCCACATTTCTGGCAGATATATCCGTTCTCAGATCTGCCTTGAAATAACCCCTGGCGTCCATGGTGGATATGGTGATTACGCTGCCGGAAAGCAAAGCCGCGGCCACCTGCTCCCCGCTGTAAAGAATATCCATCTGGCCTGGCAGGATATATCCCTTTTCCGCGCGCTGTGTCATGCTCTCCCGGAATTCCAGTTCCACGGCTTCCGCCTGCTCCCTGGCGCGGTTAGGCTCTTCTATAAAGAATACGGGCAGCGCATTCCCGCTTCCGACGGCTCCTCTGCCCCCTGCCATCCGCACCAGCAGCTCCGGCAGCATAACCGTGTCCTCATAAAAATACCGGATATACCCCTCCAGGTTCACCTGCGCCTGAAATTCCAAAAGCTGTTCTTTCAGTTCCTTCACCTGGACCGCAATCCGGTGGGCTTCCTCCGTGCGGAAAGAATCCCGGAACAGCTTCTCCTGCTTCCCGGCTTCCTCTTCCAGTTTTTTCAGTCCCCTGCGGATTCTTTCCTCCTCCAGCACAAATTCCGCAGCAGGAAAGATACTGATGCTTTCCAGGTTCTCTATGGAACGCTGGCTCAGGATGTCAAAGCTGCGGATGGAATCCACCTCATCCCCCCACAGCTCTACCCGGTAAGGATTCTCCTCTGTCAGGTCAAATACATCCACAATACCGCCCCGGACGGAGAACTGCCCCGGGCTTTCCACCTGATAGGTCTTCTCATACCCCATAGCCACCAGGCGCTCACACAGCTTCCCTTCATCCAGGGTTCCGCCTTTTTCCACATCGATGACGTCCGTCTCTCTATCCCACATGGCCTGAGGCGTCATCAGCGCCGCATAGGTGGTGACAATGGTGATGGGTTTCCTCTCCATCAGCCTGCGCAGTACTTTCACACGTTCCTTCACCAGCTGGTTTCCATGGATGTCTGCCTGAAAGAAGATCAAATCCTTAGCCGGATACAGCATGACATTCCTGTCATAAAATTTGTATTCCTCGAAGATTTCCTTCGCTTTTATATCACTGTAAGTGACGATGACTTTTATTCGAAAACCATCGCCCAGTCCATAGATCATATGCAGTTTCTGGGAGTCCACACACCCGGTAAGCGCCGCCACCGCCCCTTGGCTGTCCGTCTTTACTGCCCGTTTTCTGACAGCCTCCCTGATATTGCCATATTCCGCCAGCTCCTGCAGCGGCGCCAGTAATGCCTGCATTTCTTACTCTGCCTCCTGTTCCTGACATACCGGAATCCCATTGATTGCTTAACCGCTTTCAAAGCCTGCACTGTCTTCACCGCCGGCTTTACTCCTGTCTCTGACAAAGAGAGCGCCTATGCGTTTTTCGCCTTTTACGCAGGTTTTGTCTCAGTTGGGATCCGGTATTCTCCTTACTACAATCTACAATCAAATCAGGGATGTGTCAAGTAATCCTCTTTACTTTTTCAGGTGAAAATGTTTTGCTGCCTGATTTTGATACTTTATGGACCGTGAATCGGAGCGTTAAGCTGAAAATATTTCAAGAAAAGCATTAAAAATATATATAAAATTTCAAGGAAATCATTTTCATTGCATATAGAAAAAGGCTTCTGCAGAAAGATACCATCCATTTTCTGGTATCTTTCCGCAAAAGCCAATTATTCAGCAACATTTCATGTCGTGCCGCACTTTATACCCGCGCTCAATGGCATTTGTCAACGTAAATGTATAACGAGTGAGCGCTTCTGCAAAACCAGGGCAGAAAGCAGCATACAATAGAAGCGGTGCTTCTATTATCAGGAATCAATGCACTCACGAGTATATTTCCAAAGCTGCAATCCGGTGCCGCGAAGCCAAACCGCCGTTGCCTGTCGGCTTCGCGGAACGAATTGCAAAGGTATCTGGCAGGTACACCCTACCTTGTGAAATCGTATGTCAATACTTTTGGTATACTCATGATACCATCCTCATCAGGGCCGTATAAAACAAGAGTCAGGGTATGCTTTCCTTCCGATATGGTAAGACCGTTTAATATACTAAGGGTCAGCATATTGTTTTCCGCGCCTTCCTCGGATCCATATCTCTCTTCAAACGATGGTTTTCCGCTAAGCCCGCTGATCTGGGGGTTCATGTTCACATAATCAAATCCATTCAATGATTTATCGAATACAACCTCTATCTGCTTATCACTCTTGACTGTCACGCTGCTGATCTTGGGCCATTTCGCCTGGTCCGGATCCGGAGCTACATACTCGGGAATCTGCTTGTAGCTGTAAAACGCTTCCCTGTTTCCACTCTCGTCCTCGGATGCACAGCAGAACCATTGCCCCCCGTGGACGCCCTCGATGGTGATATAGTTCAGGCCATATCCCATCGATACTTTTTTCCCGTTGGCATAAATCTGCGTGGGATCCTTGGCAGCGATGGTCCCTTCTCCCTCTACCGTATCCTGGATTGCATAATGCAGGATACCTGCTTCATTTGAGTTGACAGTGACCTTTACCGTATCCGTATCCACCCACTCAAAGTCCTCGATGCTTACCTGAGGAGCCTGCAAGTCAAGGTAGCATGTGCCTTTCAGCTGCCTACCGTCCTTGAGGTTGATCAGAATGGTATAGGTATTATTGCCCTTGGGTACGGTGCCTCTCTCCATATATACGCGGTAAGTCCTCTTGTCCTTAGTCTTAACATCTCCCAGTGTTGTCGTGTTCTTCGGGCAGCTTATGTCAAACTGCTCCAATGTCAGGGTCTCCGAAGTGGCGGCTTCCAGCTCTATCTCAAAGCCGTACAGGTATTCGTTTTCGTTATACTTCTCCCTGAATGCCTTAGCACTCTTAATCGCCCCCGCCGTCTCCTCATAGACTTTCCCATCAATGGTAAGACTGTTTACCAGCGTAGCTTTTCCTTCTGTATTGACAGCTACATAGTACATGGTATAGGACATGCCCTCTTCCAGGCCGGTAACGGTAATGGTATTCCCATGCTGCTTCATCTCCGTTTTTATGCCATCCTTTATCAGATCTGCTTCTGTGGGCTCCGCCCCTTCCACTATCTCGGCCACCTTCACCAGGAAAGATGCCACACTTGCCAGGCTCTGCCCGTTGTCCTTCAGTTTATAGTAAAAATATCCCGGTTCGCTGGAATTGTAGGTAATCGCAGCCTCGTTTGCGCCCGTGCGGACAGCATTTATATCCTCAATCTGTGCGCAGTCCATCCTGTATTCAAATACCTTAGAAATCCTCGTACCGTCTGGAAGGGTAATCTCTATATCATATTCCTGATCCTTATAATAGGCGGTCGTCAGGTCATAAACCTTATAATCTTTGCTGTATACGGACTGTACCGTCATGTTGGAACCGCCGTCATTGCATATGATGCTGAACGCCTTCAGCTCAAGAATCTGTTCCGTCTTCTGGTTTAAGGTTACCCGGATATGGCCGCTGCCTATGACCTCTACATTTTCAATCTTAAATTCACCTACCGGATTTGAAGGTTCCTCTGTGGGCACAGGGCTATCTGTGGGCCATGCGGGTTCCTCTGTGGGCACAGGGCTATCTGTGGGCCATGCGGGTTCCTCTGTGGGTACTGGACTGTCTGTAGGCCGGACAGGTCCATCTGTCGGTGCTGGACTGTCTGTAGGCTGGACGGGTCCATCTGTCGGCGCCGGACTGTCTGTGGGCTGGGCAGGTCCATCCGTCGGCGCCGGACTGTCTGTGGGCTGGGCAGGTCCATCTGTCGGCGCTGGACTGTCTGTGGGCTGAGCAGGTCCATCTGTCGGCGCTGGCTCTTCTGTC
>DKVC01000163.1:5409-5655 GCA_002490995.1 Lachnospiraceae bacterium UBA7188 | reverse complement strand
AAGCTGGTGATAGACGGGGACTCAGCGGTGGTGGTGCGGCGTATCTTTGATATGACCTTGCAGGGGATGGGCAGTACCGCCATCGCCCGCAGGCTGAACAGCGAGGGCATCCTGACCCCCGGCGCATACTTCCGGCAGAAAAATCCGGGGAGCGGACGGTTCCGCAAAGCCGCCGAAAAGAATGGCTGGACGGCGGCCTCAGTGCTGAACATCCTTCACCAATATGAGTACACCGGGGCGCTGGTG
>DKVC01000163.1:0-5068 GCA_002490995.1 Lachnospiraceae bacterium UBA7188 | reverse complement strand
CCTCCATGAAAAGCGGACAGTCCCACAGGATAAGGCGGACTGGATCATCTATGAAGGGGCGCATGACGCCATTATCAGCAAGGCGGACTTTGACAAGGTGCAGGAGATCATCCGCCAGAGACCGAGGCAGGCAAAAGGGACGCCGCAGGAGTATCCGCTGAAAGGGCTTCTCAAATGCGGAAACTGCCATAGGACATTGAGCCGCGTTCACAGTTCAGCCGGATATTACTACCGATGCACCAAGAGCAAGGCGGACGAAGCCAGCGGCTGTCCAAGGGGAAAACTGTTCTCCGAGAAAGAGATCGAGGGCATCATCTTCCGGGCAGTCATGCAGATGCTGGCGATGTGCCAGGAACAGAAAAAACAGAAGTCCTCTTTGATGCTGACCCGCAAGGAGCGTATCGCCGCCTGTGTCGCGGAGCTGCAAAAGCTGGAACAGCAGCAGGAACGGTACAGGCAGGAGAAGTTCAGGGCTTACGAGGATTACAGCGGCGGGACGCTGACAAAGGATGCCTACCTGAGACAGCGGGCAGACATTGACAGCAAACTCGCCGCCGCCAAAGCCGAGCAGGATACGCAGGAACAGCTTTTATCTGAACTGGAGCATCTGGCCTTTCAGGATAAGGCGCAGGAGGATGATGTGTTCACCTCCTTTGCTGGGGCAACGGAACTGACGGCGGAACTGGCAGGGACGTTCATCAAGGAGGTGCTGGTGTCCTCTCCCACTGAGATCGAGATCGTATGGAAGTTCCGGGATGTGTTCGATATGCAGGGTAATAGCAACTGATATAGGTTTCTACTTCACGATAAAGCGGATGCCGGGGGCGGTCTGAAAAAGACCTATTGGCCGCCTCTGGCATCCGTAAAAAATTTCGTTCTTTATCAACACAAGGAGACCTGTCCAGGCTGGGCAGGGACTATGTGGAGACGGGGAATTATATTGAGCGGGTGTTTCCGTTTTTCGGCGTGAGGTTTATTGCGGTGACGGACGGGTACGATTCGGAGAGGCCGGGCGGGGAACTGGTGATGCCGCTGAAAAATATGGTCAATGAGATGTATGTGAAGGACCTGTCCAGGAAGATGAGGACGGCACACAGAGCCATGTGGCAAAAGGGGGAATATTCTTCCGGTTCGGTTCCGTATGGGTATGTCAATGAGGGAAGGCAGCTTTGCCCGGACGTGAAGGTAAAGGGAACGGTGCAGGAGATTTTCAGGCTGTTTCTGGAGGGGTGTTCTTTGAAGGAGATTGCGAGACGGCTTTCTGTAAAAACGGTTAATCCCAGGGCGTATAAACTGATGCAGGCAGGGCGTGAGATTCCCGAAGGGCTGAATACGGGATGGAACTGTGTGACGGTGAAGTTGATTCTTGTTAATCGTGCTTACGTTGGTGACAGTGTCCATAATAAGAACAGGCGAGTGAACGGGAAGCAGGCCAGGGCGCCGAAGGAGGAATGGATCATTGTGGAGGATACCCATGAGCCGCTGGTCAGCAAGGAGGATTTTGACATGATCCAGGAAATGCTTGCGGACAATGTAAAGCAGTTTCATTCCACACATGGCAAAAACAGCTTTGACCATTCCAGATTTAACCTGGTGGGGAAAAAGATTGTATGTGCGGACTGTGGAAAGATCATGGGATTCCGTACAGAGGGAACCAGGCATATCAATAAATTTTACCGGTGCAAGACCTATCTGGATACGACAAAGAAGGGCTGTACGAACCATAAGGTATCTCTGGAAACAGTGAACCGGGCTGTATTTGAAGCGGTTCGTGAGCACATGAGGCTCTGCGTAGATACGGAGGACGCTGTGAGACGGAAGAACGGCGGGGCTGACAGTGTGAGGAAATATGATGTTTATGGGAAAGAAGCTGGCAGGATAGAGAGGGAACTGCAGAGAACCACGGAAGTAAAGGCGGGCATTTTTGAGGATTATAAGGACGGGCTGATTGATGAAGAGCAGTATGCAGAGATTAGCGGGAAGTATGCAGTGAAGGTGAAGGAGCTTTCTGCAAGGCTTGATGAGATGCTGAAAGCCCAGGCGGAGTATTCCAGGGAGTACCGTGTTGACGGGGGATGGAAAGCGGCGGTGGAGCGGTTCCGGAATGAGCGCGAGCTGACAAGGGAGATGGTGGAGGCTTTTGTGGACAAGGTTCTGGTATATGAGGATGGGAGTGTCAGGGTGCATCTGAAATATGATAAGGAACTGAAAGATTTGTTAAGCCTTGGGGCAGAGAGGGAGGCGGTGTAAATGGATAGGATAATGGCTGCCATGTATCTCCGGCTCTCTAATGAGGACAGGGATAAGGAAAAGGGAGAAGAGAGCAACAGCATTTCAGCGCAGAGGGCGCTTCTGACAAGGCATATAGAAGAACTGCTGCGGGGGCAGGAATACAGTATCACGGAGTTTTGTGATGACGGATATTCCGGCGTTGATTTCCGCAGGCCGGGAGTACAGGCGCTGATTGAGGCGGCAAAAAGCGGAAATATCCATATGATTGTTGTAAAGGACTTTTCACGGTTCGGCAGGGATTATCTGGAGGTGGGGCGGTTCTTGGAATATATCTTCCCCATTCTGCAGGTGCGGTTCGTGTCCGTGAATGACGGTTACGACAGTGCCGATAAGTTCGGGGCTACAGGCGGTATGAGCGTTGCGTTGAAGAACCTGGTGTATGGGATGTACAGTGCTGATTTGTCAAAGAAAGTCCGGTCTGCCAGGGATACGAGGGTGAGGAACGGGGAGTTTGTCGGGCAGTTTGCGCCGTATGGGTATCGGAAGAACCCGGAGGATAAGCATGAGCTTCTGGTTGATGAAGATGCGGCGTGGGTGGTTCGTAAGGTCTTTCATATGGCGGCAGAGGGGGTCAGCCATTCGGAGATTGCAAGGCGGCTGAATGAAGAGGGGATTCCCACAAGGTACATGTATCATAAGTTGAAAGGCGATAATTTCCCGGACAAACAGCCCCATGTGAAGATAAAGAGATGGGATAACAGTGCGGTTAGGGATATTATTACAAATGAGACTTATTTGGGGACGCTATTGTGGAACCGGGCGAAGTGTGGGATGGATACCGATAAGAAACGGGTGGAGCAGCCCAGGGAGAAGTGGATTGTGATAGAAGGGCAGCATGAGGCGCTTGTTTCCCAGGAGGTTTTTAAGAGGGCGAATGATAAGCTGGCGGGGCTTGACGTGAGCGGGCGGAAGACGGGAAGGAGGAATCTGTTCTTTGTCTGCGGATACTGCGGGAAGGGGCTGCAGTTTTCCGACAGGAAGAAGGAAAAATATCTCTGCAGGAGCCGGACGCAGGAGGCGGAGAATGACTGCCAGAGGGTGGAGGTCAGCAGGAAAGAGATTGAGTATGCGGTGCTGGAGCAGGTGAAGGTAATGGCGGGTATGCTGATGGAAGATAGGGATATCCGCAGGGAGGCACGGAAAGGTAATGAGGCATCGGAGCTTGAAGCGGTGATTGCTGACAGCACAAAGGAGCTGGCGCAGTGGAAGGGGACGAAGATGCGTCTGTATGAGCGGTATAAGGCCGGGGAGGTAAGCCGGGAGGAATATATGGAGAGGATTGAAAAGGGCAGGGTTCGGATGGAGGAATTGGAGCAGGCCAGGCGCGGGGCGCAGGCGGAGCTTGAGCGGATGCAGGAGGTTTCCGGTTCGGAGGAAATATCGGACGAGGAACTGACCGGGCTTTCCGAGCTGGAGGTTTTTGATAAGGACAGGTTGAAGGCGCTGATTGAGAAGGTGGTTGTTTATGGGGAGGATGCCGTGGAGATTGTGTGGAAGGTGCGGAATCCGTTTGAAGAAGAGGTTTCTGCCTGAAAGATAGTTCCAATTTTGGAAAAGTGGTGGTAAAATTGAGCCATGGGTAGATAGAATCTGTGGCTCATATTTATTTGGCAATTTAAGATGAAAATGGGGTTAGATAGATGAATAGGACTGGATTTAGTAAATTTAAGAGAAAGGTGTTTTTAAGCTATACTTTTAAAGATTATGAGAAAACTGCTTTGGTCAGCAAAAAGCTAAATGAAATTGGATTTGATATATTTACAGACGATCATTTGGTAAATGTTGGTAATAATATAGTTGGATATTTCAAGGAACAGATCGAGAAGTGTGATTGCTTTGTGTTTGTTGTAGCGGAAAAATTCCTTGAAAATTCTATTTGGGAATACGATATTGCATTAAAAACCGGAAAAACGGTATTTGTGTTTATTAAAAGAGAATTATTTCGTGAAGATGTCCAAAAAAGATTTGGAAATAGGACAGTTACATTATGGGATGATGAAAATGAGTTGGTTCATTGTATAATTGATGAAATTTCCAGGTATGGATACAGGTATCCTCTTAGGGGGTATCAGTTTGAATATATTGTGGGTGAAATTTTTAGAGGTTATGGCTGTTTGACTAAAATGTCTAATAGGGATGAGTATTATGATATTTTGGCAGAAAAAGGAAATGTCAGATTTTATATTGAAGCAAAAGCAGTTAGGCAGAGAGTAGTCAGTGCGTCTACAATCACCAACGTATTAGCATCTGCATATATGCTGGAAGATGCATATAATTCAAAATATGTATTGGTGGTAGCAAATGAGTTGTCTTCCCAGGCATGGGAAAAAATCAAGAATAAAACAGATATTTTAGTTGTAGATATTAGAAATCTGCTTTATATAGTACAATTTGATGAAGTTTTAAAATCTCAACTGCTTTCAATTTTAGAGTATTCTACAGAGGATATCGAGCCTAAGGAGCCTATAGATTTATTAAAGTTAATGGGGGTAGGGGTTCAGGATGAAAGTGTAGATGCAGTTGAAAAGCTGAACGATTATGAAATTATTAAATCATTGATAACGGAGATACAGGACTGGGAACCGAAGGCAAGAAAAAGTTCTGAATATGAAAACCTATGTACTAAGGTTTTGAATATTCTTTTTGCAACAGATTTAGCATTGTGGAGTGAACAGCAGAAATCGAATGAGGATTTATATAGGTTTGATTTAATATGCAAAATTAAAGATGATATAAAAGAGGGATTTTGGAAATTTATTGAAGAATATTTTCGGTC
>DKVC01000179.1:9205-11315 GCA_002490995.1 Lachnospiraceae bacterium UBA7188 | reverse complement strand
AGGAAAAGCTGAGGGAAAGGCAGAAGCTGTGCTGGTTCTCCTGGGCAGAAAGGGAGAAGTTCCTTCTGACGTAGAGAGTGCCATACGCGCTCAGACAGATACAGCGGTGCTGACAGAATGGCTGTTGCTTGCGGCAAATGTAAAGACTGTGGGCGAATTCCAGGAGCAGATGGGCAGCATTTCAGGGAAATAAAACATGCTGATGGAGGAATACAGCAATGAAAAAATGCTTAAGCATTTTAATGGTATGTTTACTGGCACTTACATTAATCGGCTGTGCCGGGGAACAGAAGGATAGTCTGGGACAGGCATCCGGTATCAGTTCGGAAGGATTACCGGATCAGGGCGAAGACAATTTATACGACATGGAAGAACCGCCAAAAGAGAACCTGCCGAATGGGGAAGACCGGGAAAGCGAGGCTCCAGCCGGAGAAAGACAGGAAGCGGAAGAAACACTCCCGGAAGACGGCATATACACATCCAGGGATGATGTGGCCCTGTACATCTACCTGTACGGACATCTTCCATCAAACTTCATTACGAAGAAAGAAGCCGAGAAGCTGGGGTGGCAGGGCGGTTCCCTGGAGCCGTATGCACCGGATAAATGTATCGGAGGAAACCGTTTCGGCAATTATGAAGGACTGCTTCCGGAGAAGGAGGGGCGCAGCTATACGGAATGCGATATAGACACTCTGGGAGCGGACAGGCGGGGGGCAAAGCGTATTGTGTTTTCGAATGACGGACTGATTTATTATACGGAGGATCATTATGAATCCTTTGAACTTTTATATGGAGAAGAACAGCCATGAAAATATGTATTATAGATGGAGCAGCAATCACAGATAAAAACCGGCTCCATGATGTTTTATCTGAATCCCTGCAGCTGCCGGACTGGTACGGCAGAAATCTGGATGCCCTGTATGACTGCCTGACAGACATGCAGGAGGTAACGGAGGTTCACATCCTTCAGGTATCGGCGCTGGAGTCAAATCTGGGCAGATATGCGAAGGCGTTTTTAAAGATGCTGGGAGAAGTATCAGAGGATAATACAGCGGTGAAGTTAATTATTGAAGAAAAAATGTGAGGAGATGGAAATGTTTACAAGGCAGAAAAAGGTCATAAAAAAGTGTTTTTTCTTATTTATAGTGCTTTTTATTATGTCCGGGAGTCTGACAGCCTGCGGGCAGAAAGGGCAGGAGACAGGCGGGGAAGGATATACCTTTACGGATGACCTGGGACGTGAGGTGACGGTTGCTTCCCATGAACGTGTGGCTGTTTTGCTGGGAAGTTATGCGGATATGTGGGTGCTGGCCGGAGGGGAAGTCTGTGCGGCGCCGGAGGATGCGTTTGATGATTTTGCACTGCCGTTGGCGGAGGACACGGTGAACCTGGGTGAGACGAAACGTTTAAACCTGGAACTGCTCCTGTCCGCCGAGCCTGACCTGGTGCTTGCCAGTACCAATACGTCGCAGCATCTGGAATGGCAGCAGTCTTTGGAGGGCGCGGGAATTCCCACGGCATATTTTGACGTGGCATGCTTTGAGGATTATCTGCGGATGCTGAAAATCTGCACTGATATCACCGGACAGCCGGAGCGCTACGAACAGTACGGAACAGATGTTCAAAAGCAGATAGATGCCATATTGGAACGCTGTGCGGGTGAGGAAGCCCGGACGGTGCTGTTTATGAGGGCTTCTGCCACCAGCATAAGGGCAAAGGGCAACAGCGGTAATGTGCTGGGAGAGATGCTGGAAAGCCTGGGCTGTATCAATATTGCGGATACAGACGAGAGTCTGCTGGAGAATTTAAGTGTGGAGAGTATTTTGCTCCAGAATCCTGAATATATACTCATCGTCCAGTCCGGTGACGATACGGAGGGAACAAAGAAGAATATAGATGCCATGTTTAATGAGAGCCCGTTATGGAATGAACTGGATGCCGTGAAAAACGGCCAGGTGCATATTCTGGACAAACATCTTTATAATTTAAAGCCGAATGCGCGGTGGGCGGAAGCCTATGAGAAGCTGGCAGATATTTTATACCCATAAACATATACTGCAGACCGCCAGGATTCACATTGATGCCCCAGGGAAAGTACCTGGCTGGCGGT
>DKVC01000179.1:0-8865 GCA_002490995.1 Lachnospiraceae bacterium UBA7188 | reverse complement strand
AAAGTACCTGGCTGGCGGTCTGCAGTCGGGTTGCACTGCAAATTCAACCGGCGTGCAGTATAAATAATTGTCGTCTGGGAGTATAAATTTCGGGTACATACCTGAAATATCGGCAATTATACTTCAGCAATAACCGGCAGGACATATAGTTGTGAAAATGTGATGGAGGAAATTCGCCATGAAGAAAAGAAAGCGATGCCGGAGACCTTATCTGGGATGGGGAATAACCGCCTGTATTCTGATTACAGTACTCAGCCTGTGCCTTGGAAACATTCAGTTTTCACCCCTGGAGCTTCCGGGCATTCTGCGGGGGGATGGAGGGAATGTGAAGCGGAGTATTCTGCTGTACGCCAGGATGCCCCGGACGCTTGCCTCTCTTTTCGCCGGTGCCGGGCTGGCAGTATCGGGAGCGGTGCTGCAGAATGTGCTGGCGAATCGTCTGGCGTCGCCGGGGATTATCGGTGTCAATGCAGGCGCCGGGCTGGGAGTCACGCTGTGCTGCGGGCTGGGGGTTCTGTCCGGTTTTTGGATTTCCGTTTCCGCTTTCGCGGGAAGTCTGGCCAGCATTCTTTTGATTTTCCTCTTTTCCTGCAGGTTTCAGGCATCCAGAACTACTGTGATTTTGAGCGGCGTGGCGTTGAATAGTATACTGAATGCCATATGCGAATCGCTGACTGTTTTGGATACGGATCTGGCAATGCTGAGCATTGACTTTCGGGTAGGCGGTTTTTCGGCGGTGTCTTTTACGCGCCTGCTTCCTGCTGCAGGGCTGATCGGGCTTGGGATGCTTCTTCTGTTTACTTTATGCAATGAACTGGATGTACTGGCGCTTGGGGATGAGACGGCTCAGGGGGTAGGCCTGCAGGTGGGGCGATATCGGATGCTTTTTTTGCTGCTGGCGGCTTTGCTGGCGGGGGCAGCAGTGAGTTTTGCCGGTCTTCTGGGCTTTGTGGGTCTGATTGTGCCGCATTTTGTGCGCAGATTTACCGGAAACGAAAGCGGGAAGCTTCTGCCCATGTGTGCCGTATCGGGGGCGGGGTTCGTCACTTTATGCGACATGGTTTCCAGGTTGTTGTTTGCGCCTTATGAGCTGCCGGTAGGTATATTGATGTCGGTGATTGGAGGACCGGTGTTTTTGTTTCTGCTGGTGCGTCACAAGGGCGGTCATGGCAATATGTATAACGAATGAGTGCCTGGATTTTGTACAGGGAAAATATGAAGTGTCCTGTATGCAGGGAAAGATTTGGGAATAATACTATGGTTGAAACAGTAAATGTGACCGCAGGGTACAGAAAAGTTGAGATTCTGCATGGAGTGAATTTCTGCGCGGCAAAGGGAGAAATAACCACTCTTATCGGCACCAATGGCAGCGGGAAGAGTACTCTGCTGCGGGTGATTCTGGGTTTTCTTCCCTTTTGGGACGGCGATGTGAGAATTGACGGTATTTCGTTAAAGACAATGTCCAGGGAGGCGCTTGCCAGGAAGATAGCCTATCTTCCGCAGGGCAAAAACGTACCGGATATATCAGCGGAACGCATGGTTCTTCATGGGCGTTTTCCTTATCTGCGATACCCAAGAAGATATGGGGCAGAGGACTACAGGATTGCCGGGACGGCTATGGTACAGACGGGGATTGCTAAATTTGCCCACAGACAGATGACCGAACTGTCAGGGGGAATGCGGCAGAAGGTTTATATCGCCATGGCTTTGGCGCAGCAGGCGGAAGTTATCGTTATGGATGAACCCACAACTTATCTGGACATTGGGCAGCAGCTGAAGTTTGCGCAGATGATGAAGCAGTTATCGTCAGATGGGAAAACGATTATTCTGGTTTTGCATGATATTCTGTTGGCGATGAAGCTTTCAGACCGGATTGCGGTGCTTCAGGACGGCAGGATTCTGAAATGCGGAACCCCGGAGGACATTTTGCAGTCAGGTGTCGTGGAAAGGCTTTATGGTGTGACAGTGAAATCTCTCTGTACCGAGACAGGGGTACAGTATTTTTATGATATTTGACGGGAAACAGGTATATGGTTCAGAAACATTGGAAGAGGCAATTGATGAAAAGCCTGAAAATTGCAGCGGCGGCAGCTCTGTCCATCGGTTTGGCAGGGGAATTGGGGTTGAAATATTCCGCAACTGCAGGCATTATCACTGTCTTGAGCATCCGGGATACCAGGCGGGAGACGCTGAAGAGTGCCGGAAACAGGGCGTTGGCATTTTTGTGTGCATTGGTAATTTCGGCATGCTGTTTCGGGATTCTCGGGTATCATTTGCCAGGATTCGCGGTATATCTGTTTCTGTTTGCGATGTTATGCCTGGAAGCAGGGTGGGGAGAGGCGGTTGCCATGGACTCCGTCCTGGTGACGCATTTTATGACAGAGAAAAGCATGTCGCCCGGGCTGCTGGCCAATGAGGCGCTTTTGTTCGGAATCGGGACACTGACAGGGATACTGGTTAATCTGCATCTGCACAGGAAAGCGGCAGTGTTTGACCGGTTGGCGGGAGAGGTGGACAGCCAGATCAAGGGAATCATTCACAGGATGTCCCTCTGGCTGCCCAAGGAAGACAGAAAGGAATATGGCCCGGACTGTTTTGATAGACTGGAAGCTGCTCTGGAAGCGGCAAGGCAATGCGCTGTGGAAAACGAAAACAACACAATGTTTTTCGGAGATTCCCGGGAATTGGATTATGTTGACATGAGAGGGAGACAGTGCATTATTCTGCGGGATATTTACGAGAATATTTTGAAGGTGGAATATCTGTCCCGGCAGGCGGGGCAGGTGGCCGAATTCCTGGCTCAGATAGAACAGGATTACCACCGGGATAACACAGTGGAAGGGCTTCTGGAAAAACAGGAACAGCTTCTTGCCCGGATGAAAGGCCAGAAGCTTCCGGAGAGCAGGGAGGAATTTGAAGCACGGGCCATCCTTTTCCATATTCTGATGCAGCTGCGGAATTTGTTGGAGCTGAAACGGAATTACGTAAAAAACCTGAAAAATAAGGACTCTTTAAAAAGGCTTTAAAAAATGGTAAAAAATAATGAAAAAAATGCAATTCGTCCTTTGCGAGTTGCTTTTTTTATGGTATACTGTTACAGACAATGACCATGGGGGCATTTGCGGTCCTGCTTTGGAGCCCCGCTGTCAGGTTGTTTGTATTTATTTATTATAAATGGAGGACTGAGAGCATGAGTACTACTTCAAAAGCGAGCCAAAGAATAACAGCTTTGCTCGATGACAACAGTTTCGTTGAAATCGGCGCCCTTGTAACGGCGAGAGCTACGGATTTCAATATGAAACCCAATGAAACTCCTTCTGACGGCTGTATCACCGGCTACGGAGTGATAGGTGGTAAGCCTGTGTACGTGTACAGCCAGGATGCTTCCGTGATGAACGGGACTGTCGGTGAGATGCATGCCAGGAAGATTACCAATCTCTATGACCTTGCAATGAAGACCGGTTCCCCCGTAGTCGGTTTGATCGACTCTGCCGGCCTGAGGCTTCAGGAGGCCACAGATGCGCTGAATGCGTTCGGTGCCATCTACAGGAAGCAGACGGACGCTTCCGGCGTGATTCCACAGATTACTGCGGTGTTGGGCAGCTGCGGGGGTGGACTTGCCCTGTTCCCTGCATTGACGGACTTCACTTTCATGGAGGAGAAGAATGCGAAGCTTTTCGTCAATGCGCCCAATGCACTGGACGGAAATGTAATTACGAAGTGCGACTCTTCCAGCGCTGCATTTCAGTCTGAGGAGTGCGGCATTGTGGATGTGGTGGCGGATGAAGCGACCGTTCTCTCCAAAATCAGGGATCTGATTGCATTCCTGCCTTCCAACAGCGAAGAGGGAAGCGACATTGTGGAATGTACGGACGATCTGAACCGCGTCAACGCCGAGATTGAAAATTGTGTGGGCGATACCGGCGTGGCCCTTTCCATCCTGGCGGACGACAATGATTTCTTCGAAGTAAAGGCTGGATATGCCAGGGATATGGTAACCGGCTTCCTGAAGCTGGACGGCGTGACGGTAGGCGCCGTGGCAAACCGCAGCGAAGTATGTGATGAGGAAGGCAATGTAGCCGAGAAGCTGGATGCCGTATTGTCCAAAGAGGGCTGTGAGAAGGCAGCAGATTTTGTTTCTTTCTGTGATGCATTCGGGATTCCCGTGCTGACGCTGACCAATGTAAAGGGATATCAGGCAACGGTGTGTTCCGAAAAAGGGATCGCAAAGGCAGCGGCAAAGCTTACCTATGCTTTCTCAAATGCCACGGTTCCCAGGGTGAACGTGATCATCGGAAAAGCACTGGGCACCGCCGCCATTGTGATGAATTCCAAAGCAATCGGCGCGGATATCACATTTGCATGGCCGCAGGCGCAGATCGGTACCATGGAAGGCAGACTGGCTGCCAAGATCATGTATGAAGGCCAGGGGGCTGATGTGATCAAAGAGAAGGCGGCAGAATACGACGAACTTCAGCTCAGTGCGGGAAGCGCTGCAAGGAGAGGGTATGTGGACAGTATCATAGAGGCGGCTGACACCAGAAAATACGTGATCGGCGCTTTCGAGATGCTCTTTACCAAGAGCGAAGAACGTCCCGCAAAAAAGCACGGAACAGTATAGAAAGGGTGATTATAAAATGAAGAAATTTTTGACTTTACTCTGTATGATTACCTGCATCTTCGGACTGACCGCCTGCGGAAGCGGAGAAAAGCTGACAGAATATGAGCAGCAGAAGGTGGATTATGCGCAGAGGCTGGCCAGTGAGATGATAGTGCCCATGCTTTCCCAGTTTGAGAAGGATGCCTATTTCGATGAATACACTCCGGAAGAAGTGGAATATATGGTTGGAAATCAGTACAATCTTAATGTAAGAGGGTATGGATTTACAAGGGCATTGTCTTCGTTTGCTTCTGCCAAGGAGGATATAGGTGAAGTAACCGGGGTGGGGAATACCACGGCTTCCATTGACGGCAACGAGATTATAGTGGAAGTGGAAGTAACCGGGGAGAAGAAGAATGCTACGGCAGAGGTTGTTTTTTCAAATGACAGCTTCATGTATCTGGAGTCTGCAGCCCTGAATCCGTCTTCTTCCATGGGAGATTTGATGGGAGTGGCTGCCCTGAATACCCTGATCGGTATGGGTACTGTATTCTGTGTGCTGATTCTGATCAGTGCGATTATTTCATGCTTTAAGTTTATCAATAAAGCACAGGATAATGCCGCGAAGAAGAATGCACCGGTACAGGAGCCTTCCGGAGTGGATAATGCAGTGGCACAGATCGTGGAGCAGGAGGCGGCTGCCGATGAGACGGATGACTGTGAGCTGGTAGCTGTCATTGCGGCGGCAATTGCAGCCAGCGAAGGTGCTGTTACTACCGATGGATTTGTGGTGCGCTCTATCAGAAGAAGGAGATAGGGTGATATTCACCGGAAAGCAGAAGCGAAGGGAATCAATTTAGAAAGTACCGGAAACGGAAAAATGAATCAAAGCGATCATATTTAGGAGGAAATCGAAATGAAAAATTATACAATTACCGTCAATGGCAACGTATATGATGTAGTGGTGGAGGAAGGCGCATCCACAGGTGCCCCTGTTGCGGCAAAGGCTCCCGCAGCACCCAAGGCAGCCCCTAAGGCGGCTCCCGCAGCAGCCCCTAAAGCAGCAGGCGGAGCAGGCAGTATCAAGGTAGAGGCAGGCGCTGCCGGCAAGGTCTTTAAGCTGGAGAAGAAGGTGGGCGATGCTGTTAAGAGAGGCGACGCCGTAGTAATCATTGAGGCGATGAAGATGGAAATTCCTGTTGTTGCTCCCGAGGACGGTACTGTTGCCAGCATTGATGTGGCAGTGGGTGACATGATTGAGGCAGGGGCTGTACTGGCTACCCTGAATTAATTGTCGGAGAAAGGTATTAGGTGCAATGAAAAGCAGCCGCAGTGTTTTTCATTGTTATAACAACAGGAGGTCAACAAATGGAATATATAGGTTCTACGCTGAACAACCTCATTCATCAGACTGCCTTCTTCAATCTGACATGGGGCAACTATCTGATGATAGCGGTTGCGTGCTTTTTCCTTTATCTGGCTATCCGGCATGAGTATGAGCCTCTGCTTTTACTTCCGATAGCTTTCGGCATGCTGTTGGTGAATATTTATCCTGACATCATGCTCCATGCAGAAGATGCCCCCAACGGTGTGGGCGGCTTGCTGTATTATTTCTATATACTGGACGAATGGGCGCTTCTGCCGTCCCTGATCTTCATGGGCGTGGGCGCTTCCACGGATTTTGGTCCCCTGATTGCCAATCCCAAGAGCTTCCTTTTGGGCGCAGCGGCACAGTTCGGTATTTTTGCAGCTTATTTTGGGGCAATTGCCCTTGGTTTCAATGATATGGCAGCAGCCGCTATCTCCATTATCGGCGGTGCTGACGGGCCTACATCCATCTTCCTTGCAAGTAAGCTGGGACAGACTGCGATACTGGGACCTATCGCCGTGGCGGCTTATTCCTATATGTCACTGGTACCCATTATCCAGCCTCCCATTATGAAGCTCTTTACCACCGAGGAAGAGAGAAAGATCAAGATGGGGCAGCTGCGTCCGGTTACCAAGCTGGAGAAGATTCTGTTCCCCATCATTATTACCATTGTGGTATGTCTGATCCTTCCTACCACAGCTCCGCTGGTAGGTATGCTGATGCTGGGCAACCTGTTCAAGGAATCCGGCGTGGTAAGGCAGCTTACCGAGACAGCTTCCAATGCCCTGATGTATATTGTGGTTATCCTGCTTGGTACCTCCGTAGGTGCCACCACCAGTGCGGAAGCGTTCCTGAACTGGGGAACCCTGAAAATCGTGGCTCTGGGACTGATCGCATTTGCCTTCGGTACGGCGGCGGGCGTCCTCTTCGGCAAGATCATGTGTAAGGCCACCCATGGCAAGATCAATCCTCTGATCGGTTCTGCCGGTGTGTCCGCTGTGCCTATGGCAGCCCGTGTATCTCAGAAGGTAGGTGCGGAAGCAGATCCCACTAACTTCCTGCTGATGCATGCAATGGGTCCCAATGTGGCAGGCGTTATCGGAACCGCTGTTGCGGCGGGTACCTTTATGGCTATCTTTGGAGTGTTCTAAGCAGTGCTGAAATGAGCTGATTGGTGCCTGGATATACTCGTAAAGGCATTTATTTGCTGTGTTTGAGATGATTGTGTTGTGAAAATTGCATTGCAGGGATGCCTACCTGTTATGTATTTTATCCGGTGAATGTTTTTGACCGTGAGTATATATTACAGTATGCGCAATGGGCTTTGCGGGGCAGCAGATTCCGCAGCGCATTGTGGCTGTAATATATCCTGGCAGGAACGTTTTATGTAATTATAATATATGGAGGAAATTCGTAAATGTCAGAACAAGTAAAAAAACCGATTAAAATTACGGAAACCATACTGCGTGACGCACACCAGTCTCTGATTGCTACGAGAATGCCTACCGATTTCATGCTTCCCATTGTGGAGAAGATGGATAAGGTGGGATATCATTCTGTGGAGTGCTGGGGCGGCGCCACTTTTGACGCTTCCCTTCGTTTCCTGAAGGAAGACCCCTGGGAGAGACTCCGCAAGCTGCGTGACGGATTCAAAAATACGAAACTGCAGATGCTGTTCCGCGGCCAGAACATTCTGGGTTACAGACCTTATGCGGACGATGTGGTGGATGCCTTTGTACAGAAGTCCATTGCAAACGGTATCGATATTATCCGTATCTTTGACTGTCTGAATGACCTGCGCAATCTGCAGGAGGCCGTCAATGCCACCAACAGAATGAAGCAGCAGGAAGGCAGAGGCCATGCACAGGTAGCTCTGTCCTATACTCTGGGCGATGCCTATACTCTGGAGTACTGGACAGACATGGCGAAGAAGATTGAGGAGATGGGCGCGGATTCCATCTGTATCAAGGATATGGCAGGATTGCTGGTTCCTTACAAGGCTTCCGAGCTGATCACGGCAATGAAGAGCGGAACCAAACTGCCCATTCAGCTGCATACTCACTATACTTCCGGTGTGGCCAGCATGACCTACCTGAAGGCAGTGGAAGCAGGCGTGGATGTGATCGATACAGCCATGAGCCCTCTGGCTCTGGGTACTTCCCAGCCGGCAACGGAGGTTATGGTGGAAACCTTCCGCGGCACTCCTTATGACACCGGATTTGACCAGAATCTGCTGGCAGAGATCGCTGATTACTTCCGTCCTTACAGGGATGAGTGCTTAAAGAGCGGTCTGCTTAATCCCAAGGTTATGGGCGTTGACATCAAGACATTGCTGTACCAGGTGCCGGGCGGCATGCTTTCCAACATGGTGAGCCAGCTGAAGGAGCAGAATGCGGAAGACAGATATTACGATGTGCTGAAGGAGATTCCTCAGGTTCGTAAGGATCTGGGTGAGCCGCCTCTGGTTACACCTTCCTCCCAGATTGTCGGTACCCAGGCCGTGTTCAACGTACTGATGGGAGAGAGATACAAGATGGCTACCAAGGAGACAAAGGCTGTTTTGCGCGGCGAATATGGCCAGACCGTAAAGCCCATGAGCCAGGAAGTCATCGACAAGGTTATCCCCGGCGAGGAGAGAATTACCTGCCGTTACGCGGATATGCTGGAGAATGAGATGGATAAGCTGGAAGCCGAGATGAAGGAATGGAAGCAGCAGGATGAGGACGTACTGTCCTACGCACTGTTCCCTCAGGTTGCCATGGACTTCTTCAAATATCGCCAGGCACAGCAGGAGAAGGTGGATATGACCCAGGCGGATACAAAGAACGGGGCTTATCCTGTGTAAGGAAATGCCTCCAAATAACCTACGCAAGCCTATTGCAGAATTTACAGATTT
>DKVC01000198.1:45070-49190 GCA_002490995.1 Lachnospiraceae bacterium UBA7188 | reverse complement strand
AGCCATCAGGAACGCAGGAACCGGCACAGCCAACCCAGCAGCCACCTGAGCAGGGACAGGAACCTCAGCCTACGATAATTCCGGGCGGAGACAATGATCCAAATGCGGGGTGGGATCCTGGCTGGCAGAATCCTGGCAATAATACCCCGGGAGATAATTCCCAGGGGAATAATGACAATAGCAGCAATCATAACAATAGCAGTAACAATAACAACAGTTCTTCTCAGGCTTCCGCTGGCAGTGGAAAGGCACAGAACGTTGCCAGGGTGCCGCATGCGAGGCCCGTGGCATCATCATCTTCGAAGCCCAGTGCAACACCTGCCGCATCTGGCAGCCCTTCTCCGGAACCGGAAAGTGATTCGGCAGAACCGGTTGCAGTGCCGGATAGCAGTGTGGAGGGGGATGAGTCGGGTTTAGATGAGGATATGCTGATTTCTGCATTGGCTTCGTCTGACGAAACTGGCAGTGAGGAGACAGGTGTAACGGATCCGAAGCAAAAAGCAGACTGGCTTATGATTGCAGTGGTAATTGCCATTGTTGTATTTATTGCGGTAGCGGCAATTTCCGTTATTGTTCTGAATGGGAAAAAACATCCCCGCAGACATGAAGACTGGTAAGATGGATCTGACTGCAAAGAGAAACCTGAAAAGAGAAACCGGTTTGGATATTAGGACAAGTTTTCAGAACAAAAATGTAAGAAGTGAATAAAAGAAGGTATAAAATATTGTTCATAATGGAAAACTTATATAATTGAAAAATTCGGAATATCATGGTATCATAAATATGTCAGCCGAAGTGTTGGTTTGTGCCGAATGTCTGGCATTGGGAATTGCGTGAGAATGACCTGCCTGATCAGGTGATTTGAGGGCATTTTCCTGTTATGGGGATGATGATATGAGAATAGAAAGAGTGGATGATAAGACAGTAAAATGTTTCCTGTCCAATGAGGAGCTGGAGGAATACGAGATTGATTATAAAGATTTTATCCTGCGCAGTGACAAGGCGAGACAGATAGTTCAGGAAATTATTGAGCAGGCAGAGGAAGAGGTAGGATATCAGCCGCCCAAGTTTGCCTTTGATTTGCAGATCATGCTGCTGCCTGATCAGGGATTGATACTGACTTTCTCTGACAGGGATGCGGAGGCACGCGAAAGCGATCAGTTTATTGAGTGCCTGAAAGAGATGAAGCGGATATTGCAGCGAACCAGGGAGAAAATAGGCGGAAACAATACTGCTGCGGGAGAAAATCAGCAAAATCAACAGCCTGCGGGCGAAGGTACAGGGAATGACCAGGAGAACGGAAAAGCAGTTCAGGAGCAACAGGTCAGCCGCCCCAGTTTTGCGGTGTTTGTATTCCCGGGAATCGGGAGCATCATGGAGTTTGCCGCAATGCTTCCTTCCAATCTGATGGTGGACAGCAGCCTGTATGAAATGGATGGACTTTATTACCTGTATCTGCTGAAGGGGCATGCTTCCTATGAGCGTTACAGCAGGGCGTGTGTCCAGGCGATGGAGTTTGGCAGTCTTTATGCAGCAGATGAATTCCAGGTTCTGCGATTGAAAGAGCATGGAGAGTGCTTGATTGCGGAGAAGGCGATTAAGAAGCTGAGAGGATGAGTTAAGCTAATATTGGATTGAAAATGAGAGCCAATGTTCACAGAGATGTGTTCATTGGCTTTTTCCGTCATACCTGTTGTAATTATCCGGAATTTGTGCCTGGAGAGAAATGAAGTACAGGGGGATCTGCTTAATAGTTGTAAGTATAAACTCTATGAATATGGTAATACTAATAAATACGATAGGAAGCAAGCGAAGGGATTGTTTCCGATAAGGCATACTATATGGAGAGGCAGAACGATAAATGATTTCATTTCTGGAGATGGCGCAGCAATATCCCATTGGAGCGAAAATTTCTGTGCCCGGGGAAGATGGCACGAAGGCAATGCAGCAGGAAATTGTAGGATATGAGTATTATAACGGAACCGGATATCTGTTATTTCATGACAGGGAAAAGGTGGATGTGGAACGATTGGCGGGGATACACAGAGACTCTGTCAGGTAAGACTTCCGGTAAAGCAAATCATTTAGAAAATCTTAGGATTTTGTCAATGGAATAATAAAATGTGGAGCCCCTTCTGTCTTTATAATGAGAGAGACAGGAGGGGCTATTATGAGTAGAAGTATGGGAAGCCAGCTGTGTGGCTGGGAACAGCAAAATGCGCGGGAGCAGAGCCGCAGCCAGAGGCAGAAGCGAGTAAGGGCACAGGCCAGACGGCGCAGGAGGCAGGCGGTAAGGCGATTTTTCCTGTGTGCTGCAGGGTTTGCGTTATGTATGTGGATGTTGGGGCTGATTCAGGATGTGATGCGGCCTATATCAGGGAACCGTACGGCACAGATGCAGGGAAGCGCAGGAGAAGCGGCAGATGCAGGGCATATTTTCAAGACCGGTGGAATGGAAAATTTAAATTCCGAAGAATTGCCTGAAATTTTGAATGAGCTTCTGGAAAAGAACGGGGAGACGGCGGACTATGTGCAGAATTATCCAAACAGGGAGATTTATCAAAATCAGCCTGTTGACCTGACAGAAGATTTTATCAGCGGGGAGGTACCTCTGCTGATGCAGTGGGACAAGCGGTGGGGATATGATGCTTACGGGGAAGAAATGATAGGCCTTGCCGGATGCGGTCCGCTGTGCCTGGAGATGGCTTATCTGTATTTTACGGAAGATACGGATATGACACCCAGGGATATGGCTGATTTTGCATATAATAACGGATATTATACAAAACAGGGGACCAGCTGGAGCCTCTGGACGGAAGGGGCAGCCAGGCTGGGGCTGAAAGGTGCGGAACTTTCTCTGGATGAAAATGCAATGAAAAATATGCTGGATTCCGGATATTTGATTGTATGCAGCATGCGTCCAGGGGATTTTACTACTACAGGCCATTTTATTCTGATCAGAGGTTATAATGAGGACGGCTTTTTGGTAAATGACCCCAACCGCAGGAGTACCAGCGGGAAAACATGGAGCTATGAGAAGCTGCAATATCAGATCAGGAATTTGTGGAGCCTGGGGGAAGGCTGAGCTCGCAGCCATATTTCGGAAATGCAGAAGTCCAGGCAGAGACCAGGTTTGGGAGAGCCGGAAAGTCAGGGCTTCATGACAGTGAAGTCCTGACTCCGGAATGACAGGGGGATTCGGTATTCAGGATTGATATGGCGGCTTGGACGCAAGCTGAAGTTCCCGGCGGATAAGCATAAATAAATTTGCCTCGTAGGCCCGGGATGCCTGTACCCGCTGCCGGTCTTCATTCCAGGATTCCAGCAGGCGGACATGTTCCAGCTTCTGTTTTGCAATGCGCTCGCCCAGAAGCTTATCCTGGAGTCGTTTGGCCTGAGCTTTCTTTTTCAGATATTCTTTCAGGAGTTTTTTGCGCCTTGCCTTTTTTGCACGCTCCGCTTCCATGCGTTTTTTCCGGGCGGCACGCCTTGCGCGTTCGTCATCCTGTGTGCCATAGGTATATCCGTAACTTTTTTCCCAGGTATCATCGATGTGAATCAAGGCAAATCTGGGGACATGACGTCCGAAATCAGTGGACTTTGCTTTGGCCAGGAAGTTCAGAACCCTCTGCTCATAGGCGGGGTCATTCTGCATCCTTCGGTAGGCGGCATCCGTGATATCGATAAACCAGTTAAGCCTTTTCTGGGAAGGATGGGTATATAAGGCATTTACTCTATCATGAAAATACAATTTATACTCCGCAGGTGTCATATCCCTCGGGGAGAAAAGGTACTTTTCTGACATCATATTTGCAAAGCTGCTGTCGTTTTTTTCATATACGTCGGCAGAAGCTGCCGTTTTTCTTTCATAATCGGCTCCGGTAATGTATCCGGTATTTATTATGTTATTGTCCATTATGGCTCCCTCCCCCCTGCAGATTTAGTTTAATTGTGACGAAGTGTGATTACGTGTACGACTGTACCGGTAACATTTGCCGGGATTGTATCCAGGCACCGGCCGGTTCATTACTGTAGTCGGTTCTCTATATTTTATACTGCACATCGGTTAAATTTGTAGTACAACCCGACTACGTCACTGCCTTAAGCAGTGACTTTTAGA
>DKVC01000198.1:44317-44797 GCA_002490995.1 Lachnospiraceae bacterium UBA7188 | reverse complement strand
CCGCCAGCCAGGTGCTTTCCCAGGGATACCACTGTAAATCCTGGTGGTCTGAAGTATATATCGGGGAAAAATCAGAATTCATGATATGGGAAGCATGAAATGTCGGCATAATGTTATATTTCGTGTACTAAGCGCAGAAGCTTTCGGTTATCGGCCGTTTGCCGGAATACCGTTTTCTTTTTTACAGTTCCTGAAGGAAGACGGTAGGAAGCAAGTGCAGCTTCCTGTCGTTGTATGCGGCGCAAAGGATGATTGTGTGAAAACAATAAGTAGGATTTAAAACATAGAGAAAACCGCCCTCTTATACTTTGGTGAGTATCGGGGCGGTCTCTTTATCCGTTTTGGAAATATGCGCCTGCTATTCGAGTGATAACTGGCACATGGCACCAGATAGAGGCTTATTGTTTGCCGGGCATAGGTATTTGCAGGTAGTCAATCAAGGCAGTTTCTAAAAGACGGGAATAGTTTACCTTTTGTTCC
>DKVC01000198.1:41998-44070 GCA_002490995.1 Lachnospiraceae bacterium UBA7188 | reverse complement strand
TTTGCAGATAATCAATCAGGGCAGTTTCCAAAAGCCGGGAATAGTTTACCTTTTGTTCCTCCGCAATTCTTTTCAGCCAGGCCGGCAAAGTGATGTTTGTCTTGATGCGCTCATTATCACGTTTTGCCCTGTATAGGTCAGGATGAATTGTGACTGGCATAACAATCATGCCTTCAATTTCATCTTTGGGGAGCGAAACCGAAGGTGTCGGGATTTCAGCGCCATCCTGTTCCAGACCATATATATGCAGGCTTGCCGCTTCTGCTGCCATCTGTCCGGCATGCGCGAGATTCTCACCATAGCTGAAACAGCCAGGGAGATCAGGGAATGAAATGCCATAACAGCCATCTTCTCCAGGTTCCAATACTGCGAGATAGGTCATGTTTAACATATTATGTTGCTCCTTTCTATAAAACAATACAGGAATGGTGCTGTTAAAGCCCCGCCTGTTTCCATATTTTGTTGAGTGTTCCCGGTGGAATATCCTTTTTGCCATGCACTGCAACGGTTACTTTTCCGGGTTTTGTGGGGTGTTTAAGCTGCATGTGCGAGCCTTCCTGGTCAACTTCATACCATCCATCCTTATGAAGTATCTTTAGTATCTCTCGTGCCGTCATGACTTATCCTCCTTACAATAGTTATTATACTCCTTTATTATGCGCATGTCAATATAAGCCGGGGGCTGCCGATGGCATCTTTGGAAGTAAAACTCTGGCAGCAGTCAAAGCCTTCCAGAAGGATCGCAGTCTTGTAGCTGATGGTATTGTAGGGGCTAAGACCTGGGCGGCACTGGCAGAATGATGATATTTTACAAGCAGAAATGATTTGTCCCGGATTTTGTCCCGAAAATCAAAAAAGCCTATGTTCATAGGCTTTATAGGAGCGGAGAGTGTGGGATTCGAACCCACGTGCCCAGTAAAGGACAACTGCATTTCGAGTGCAGCTCGTTATGACCGCTTCGATAACTCTCCTTATCATTCTTCAACATCAGCCCCCCAAATCCCTATGGAAAAAGAGAAAAACTGATACGGCCTTCCCTGACCGCCTCTCTATTTTATAGCATCCCGAACAATTTTGCAAGACTTTCCAACGTTTTTTTCTGTAAAGGTTGCAAATTTGTCCGGAAAAGGGTAAAATTTTATAGAAAGGTGCAGGCATGTAACTGAAAATGCGCACAAATAAAAGACGAGGAGGAAATGAAACATGAGGAGAATTGGTATGTTGACCAGCGGCGGGGATTGCCAGGCCCTGAATGCGGCGATGAGAGGCGTTGTAAAGACCCTGTACAACAGCGGACAGCAGGTGGAGATCTACGGCTTCCTGGATGGCTACAGGGGCCTGATCTACAGCAAGTTCCAGATGCTCACCGGAAAAGACTTCTCCGGCATCCTGACAAAGGGCGGCACCATGCTGGGAACATCCCGTACGCCCTTCAAGACCATTCAGGAGCCGGACGAGAACGGGCTGAACAAGGTAGAGGCAATGAAGCAGAATTATTACAAGCTGCAGCTGGACTGCCTGGTCATTCTGGGCGGCAACGGCACTCATAAGACCGCCAACCTGCTGCGCCAGGAAGGGCTGAATGTCATCACCCTGCCCAAGACCATTGACAATGACCTGTGGGGAACAGACATGACCTTCGGCTTCCAGAGCGCTGTAGACATTGCCACGGATGCCATTGACTACATCCACACCACGGCGGCTTCCCACAGCAGAGTCTTCATTGTGGAAGTTATGGGCCACAAGGTAGGATGGCTGACCCTGAATGCCGGTATGGCCAGCGGCGCCGACATTATCCTGATTCCCGAGATTCCCTATGACATCAAGAAGGTGATCGACAAGATCGAGGACAGGAACAGAAAGGGCAGCGGATTCACCATCATTGCAGTGGCAGAAGGCGCCATCTCTAAGGAAGACGCTAAGCTTTCCAAGAAGGAATACAAGAAAAAGCTGGCGAAGAGAATACATCCTTCCGTATCCTACGAGCTGGCAGAGGCCATTCAGAAGAAGACCGGCATAGAAGTGCGCGTCACCGTTCCCGGCCATATGCAGCGCGGCGGCAGCCCCTGCCC